>CAZLQP010000001.1:0-88102 GCA_964561855.1 uncultured Burkholderiales bacterium
AGGTTCAAATCCAACCACAGTCACAGGAACTTTACCTGCGACCGGAGCCAATAACGCACTTGTAGTTGGCAAACTCGCAATGGGATTGATTTTCGCAGGTTTAGTTTTGACGATTAAAACTAACTTCAGGGCCCGATATTCTTTTGATAAGTTCTGACCTCATAATCGATATGATGCCACCGATATCCGGCGCTGTTAGTTCAGATGATCCGAGAAATCCATCGAGTTTGTCGAGCGCACCTTCGGGTCTCAAAACCACGAAATTACTACCGGCTATTAAATGTTCAGCTCTAAGTTGGCTGGCAACACGAAATGCCGCCAAGTCAGGTATGTCGTCTCCCAAATAATTGAGCTCGGAGACTTGATCGACACCAAAACGTAACACTAGTTCCTCTAAAGCTTTTCCTTTGTCATGAGGTACTTTTGGATTGAAGTTATAGCTACCTTCTGAAATTTCTACATCAAACTTCCCTACTAATTCAGAATCAGGTATATGACGTTCGACAAGCTCATATATTTTCCTTCTCGTATGCTCATCTACCCACCTCGTATGAACAACAACACCGACGTCGACGTGTTCCAATACATCATCGAACTGCGATAATAAATCGGACAGTTCTTTGAATAAATCTCCGCTCCATTTAAAATATGGCTTTGCATCTTCTCTTAAAATCAAGGGTGAATTTTCTGTTGCAGTTGAAAGCCCATAGTGTCCTATGTAGCCGACTTGCCACCGTAAATACTCCGGCACAAGATTAGCTATAAAAGTTGGGTGTCTTGCCGAAAGAAAAACAAAACGATTTGATGAACTTTGTGCGAGATAATCTTCGAGAAATCCTAAAAAGTCTTCGTGGAAAACTGCATCTTGCGGATTTTCGACATAGCTTGAAACAGATCCGTCGAAATCACTTACTGTTAGTTTCAATTACATTCCTTTGTATCTAGATGCAATTCAGTTCTACTGATCATTCCAAATATATGTATCAGGTAACAATTCTTCAACTGATTTTTCTTGGCCATCATTAGAAAGTATCACCTTAATTTCACGATAATAATCAAACATAATCTGCCTGCATCTACCACATGGAGGTAATGCTCCACGGCCATTATTGCCTACCGCTACAATTTTTTTCGGCTTTTCACCTTCAGAAGCAACACGAGCAAGAGCAGCAACTTCTGCACAGGGCCCGCCCGTGAAGTGATAAAGATTAAGTGAAGTGAAAACTTTGCCGCTTTCTGTTAATACAGCAGCTGCAACTGTATGGATTTCGTTATCAGTGTATTTACTGAGTAGTTCTTTTGCAGATTCTATAAGGTAAACGCTTTGTTCGACCATTGATTGATCATAGCAAACAAGATTAAAGGATAATAGGGTCTGACCCTATAGAGAAAATGGTGCCCAAGGCGGGACTTGAACCCGCACGACCCGAAGGTCAAGAGGTTTTAAGCCTCTCGCGTCTGCCTATTCCGCCACTCGGGCTTGAGTGAACTTGAAAAAGTATACTTCGCATTTGCTTGCTTTTCCCAAAACAAACACATTTTGGACTCAAAGTCTGTTTATCTAAGCGAAACTCGCAATACCTAACCACTAAGATTTACCCATGGCATTAACAAAACAAGCAGATAACTTCCCAAACTGGTATCAAGACATCATTCGCGAAGCAGACCTAGCTGAAAATGGTCTCGCACGCGGATCTATGGTTATTAAGCCTTGGGGTTACGCCATCTGGGAACAAATACAACGTGCTGTAGATGATCGAATTAAAGCTCTCGATCACGAAAACCTCTATTTCCCACAACTCATACCTCAAAGCTTATTAACTAAAGAAGAGGAGACTGTAGAAGGTTTTGCTCCTGAAGTTATAGTTGCGACACACGCAGGTGGCAAAGAAATGGATGAACCATTAATCTTGCGTCCAACTTCTGAAACTATCATTTGGGATGCCTATTCTCGCTGGATACAAAGCTACCGTGATCTACCTCTTCTATATAACCAATGGGCAAATGTGTTTCGTGCCGAAATGCGCTCACGCTTGTTTTTGCGTACTTCAGAGTTCTTGTGGCAAGAAGGGCATACGGCTCATGAGACAGAAAAAGACGCAATTGTCGAAGCAGCAACGATCATGCGAGATGTATATATAGATGTGATCCGAAATGTTTTAAAAATTCCTGGCTTTGTAGGACGAAAAAGCAAATCCGAACGATTTCCTGGAGCTGTAGAGACTATTACATTTGAATCCATGATGCGTGACAAAAAATCTTTGCAGACTTGTACGTCGCATTACCTAGGACAGCTTTTTGGTAAAACCTATGGCGCTCAGTTTCAAACGCGTGATGGATCTCTTGATCATCCTTACGCAACTTCTTGGGGTATTTCTACTCGTATAGTTGGTGCAGTAATCATGGCCCATGGTGACGACCAAGGGTTATGCTTGCCTTCCGGTGTTGCTCCTAAACAAGTCGTTATTGTGCCAATATATAAGACCGACGAAGAGCGAACTGAAATTGTAGGCAAAGCTAAAGAAATAGCAAACGATCTAAAGACAAATGGGATTCGAGTAAAGGTTGACGACCGCGACGAATTCCGTCCTGGCAACAAATTTGCACAGTGGGAGCTAAAAGGCGTTCCCGTGCGAATCGAAATAGGTCCTCGAGATCTTGCTTCACAAAATGTAATGGTGCGTACACGTTTAGGTTCAGAAAAAGAAACAGTATCATTCGACAAGGTTGTTTCATATGTCGATACTGCTTTAGAAACAAATGATGAACAACTTTTTTCTAGAGCACAAGAGTTCTTGAATAGCAACATTCATGAACCTTCAACATATGAAGAGATGAAAGAAATTCTCAACAACACCGATGGTTTTGTTCGTGTGCCTTGGAACGGCAAAGCCGACTCAGAAGCAAAAGTTAAAGCTGACACTAAAGCAACTATCCGCTGTTTGCCAATGTCAGATGAAGAGCTTGACCATGCTGTCCAAAATGGCGCTTTTGGAGGGTCCGTCCCTCCGAAAGGTGCAAAGTGCATTATTACTGGTGAAGAGGCTACTGAAATCGCGCTCTTTGGCCAGGCCTACTGAGAAAGGGTCCGTCCTCTTCTTCTTGTGTTATCTTGCACTAGTGCAAGATAACACAAGAAGAAGAGGACGGACCCTTAACTCACGCGGTCAGAGTCGTCTTGGTACATTGAGATTGCTGCTTCGATATAACCAAGGTGAGAATACGCCTGCGGATGATTCCCTAGAGCTTCACCATGTTCTGGATCCCACTGTTCTGACATCAAACCAGTCTTACCAATATACTTTCGCGTTATATTAAACAAACGAACAGCATCTTCTTGGCGACCTGACTCGTAATAGCACTGAGCTAACCAGAAGGTAAGAAGAATAAATCCACCTTCTTTTCCAGTCAGTCCGTCTTCACCAAAATATCTAAAGACAACGTCGTCAACTAGCAAGTGTTTTTCAATTTGCTCGAGCGTTCCAATAAATTTTGGATCAGTCATCGGAATAAAGTTATAAAGCCCCAAAGCGAGTAGCGCAGCATCAGTATCAGTGCCGTCGTAAGCTGCTGTATATGCACCGAGCTCCTCGTTATAACAGTTCTCACGTATAGCTTGTGAGATTTCATCGCGAAGAACTTCCCATTCTTTTGGAACTTCGCCTGTAAAATAATCTGCCAGATAAATTGCTCTATCTACAGCAACCCAACACATAACTTTCGAGTGAGTATACTGACGAGGTTCGCTTCGTTTTTCCCAAATTCCAGCATCTTCTTCTTTCCAACGAGATTCCACAATCTTGACTAGGTTCTGAATCAAGTTCCAGTGCTTTGTTGCGAGTGGTTCGCCATGCTGAGCCAGCACATACACAAGATCGACAACATTACCAAGCACATCAAGCTGAACTTGATTATCAGCGCCATTATTAATTCGAACAGGCTTAGAGCCACGATAGCCGCTTAATTCACTGATCTCACCCTCTGGAGAAAGATGCCCACCTGAAATCATATACAGAGGATTAAGCATTTGCAGATCTTCCAGATTTTCAACGATATTGTCTAACCAATCTAAAAACTTCATTGCTTCTGCATGACTTCCTAGTCGAACTAAAGTTGAAGCCGTCATTGCTGCATCGCGTAACCAGCAGTATCGGTAATCCCAGTTTCGTTCGTTTCCTATTGATTCAGGCAAAGACATTGTAGCTGCAGCTGCAATAGCTCCAGTAGGAGTATGACACAAAGCTTTTAACGCCAAAGCCGAACGCTTCAATTCCTCAGTACGAACTTGAGGGATCTTTAATTTATCAACCCATTTTTGCCAGTGTGCTTGTGTTTGAATCCTTCGTTCTGGCTCACTCATTGAATCACTTCGAACATTTGCAGTACCGCAACGCATCTCAAGTTTTACACGCCCACCTAATGCATCTAGATCAAATTGCACAGTAGCAGTATCATGCCCATGATCTTCTTGAATCGACCAATGAAGCTCTGGAGAACGCAAACAAAGAAGGTCATTTCCACCTTTTATTACAAGTCCTCTATCCTTTTGGATCATACGAGTAACAGTGCGACCAAAATTCAATCGAGGTGCAAAAACAACATTTACAATCCCAGATCCTTCAATGACGCGAATTAAATCGCTACGACCAGCTTGGTGTTTAGTACGTCCTCTTGATGCATCTAAATAATCAGTTACGTGAAAAGTAGGAAAGTCACTTCTCAAAACCATAGTGTCGCCAATATATCTCTGGATCGGTAGTGAGTTTTCTTCGTCGGAAATGGAGAACACTCCGGCCTTTGTGGGGGGATTTTCTGTATCGAGAATATGCGAAAAAACTGCTGCTGAATCTACACGAGGTAAACACATCCAAGAGATTGAGCAATTCGGTTCAACAATTGCAATAGTACGATGATCCGAAAGCAAAGAGCAATCGTTAATCGGCGGATAACTATACATTTTTCCCCTTAATTAAACAGTCTCGAAATCCTAGCAAAAAGCGATTTAAACTCACTACCTAAAGCCCTATTATGCATAATGTTTGCAAGCATCTATTTGTGCGATTTTGTCCAATTATCATATGTCATGGAATATCGTGCATGATCATGACGGATAGTATTGACTTCGATATATTCTTTAGATATCCCCTCGAATTCGAAACCAAGTTTTTCAGCCACTCTGATACTTGGATAATTATCAGGGATGATGGCTATTTCTAATCTCATAAAACCCAGGCTCGTAAAAGCATATCCAACCACTAATTTTAGAGCTTCTGGAACAAAGTTTCGCCCTGCATATTTTTCATCAATCCAATACCCTAAAAGTGCACTCTGAAAAGGACCTCTAACTATTGTTCCTATCGAAACCTCACCAATAAAAGTTCCATTATGTAGAAATATTCCATAGCCATAAGCAGTATCAAATTGGCTACCTCGATCATAGGCAGTAACACGAGACATGAACTTGTCTTTTGAACTAGTAGTGTCCATTGCAACGCCGTTAACTGTAGGCTCCCATTTAGCTAACCAATCATGACATCGTTCGCGAACTTCTCTATATTGGTCGTAGTCATCGGATTTTAGTGGCCTTAAGAAAACATTATCTCCTGTGAGATATTGCTCAACAGAATGATTAAGAATACTCATTGTTTGTCTTCCAGAAACTCGGTAAGGGCTTTAGAGGCATCCATATCAACGAATTTTTTGTAGTATTTCCGTACTTGCGTTTGTAAATCTCTTTTAGATGAAAGCTCGTTTCCAAAAACTTTCTTTATATCGAAAATCGAATCTACATCGAGAGCATCATCACCAATAAAATCTAATAGAGCTCCAGCGCCGGGATCATTTACTTCATAACTTTTGTCTTGGGTCGACATATATAGAAATCTGAACCATGCAGCTAATGCTAGAGCTGCAGTTTTTGTTTCTCGCTTAGCAGATAGATTGATCTCCAGAACCGGAACGATTGCATTAGCAATTTTTGTTGTGCCATCAGAAGCGAGTCTTAGTACCTTATCTGATATGGCAGCATTTGAGAATCTTCGGATTAAAGTGCTCTTATATTGTTCCAGGTCAATTCCAGGGACATTTGGGATCGTTGGTGTAACTTCTTCCATATATTGTTCGACAAAAGAGCGAATATTTTTATCTGCCATGGCTTTATCAACATCTTCAAATCCGATTAAATATGAAAGATACGAAAGTGCGCTATGGCTACCATTTAAAAGACGAACTTTCATTTTTTCATAGGGCACTACATCATCAACAAACTGTACTCCTACATCTTCGAGCTGAGGACGCCCTGCTATAAAGTTATCTTCGATGATCCACTGGATATAGTCTTCACTTACCACTGGATAATTATCTTCAATACCTGAAATTTGCGCTACTAATTCTTTTGTTTCTGATGTCACATTGGGAGTAATGCGATCTACCATGGAATTAGGAAATGAAACATTGCGTTGAATCCATCTTGCTACATCTTGATTAAATTCGTTAGCGAATTGCAAAACAATCTTTTTGGTAATATTCCCATTGCCAGGGAGGTTATCGCATGAAAGGACTGTTACAGGCTTGGCGTTATCTTGCATCCGAACTCTAAAAGAGTGCACCAACATTCCAATAGCCGTTACCGGTAGATTTCCTGGAGTTAAATCATAAACGACGTTTTCATTTTCTAAATCAAGATCTTTATTTTCGTCATAGTAATAACCTTTTTCAGTTATTGTCATTGAGATGATTTTTATCTGATTCGAAGCCATCCGATCAATGATGAATGCTTTCTTCTCTGACTGTTGTGGACCAACGAATGATAAACCGCCTAAAGATCCGATGATTTTAACTTTGTCTTCATTACCCGATCTTTCAACAAGTGTATAAAGATTGTTCTGTTCAGAAATAGCTCGAATTATTTCCTTATCAGATTCTAAGATTCCGCAAGCATGGATAGACCAGTCTTCATTATGATTTTGCAAATATTGATCAATATAATTCGCCATATGCGATCGATGAAAACCGCCAATACCTATATGAAAAATTCCGCAATGCTTTGATAAATACTGATATCTAGGATATGAATCTACATTAGGTAGATCAAATGCTTGAGTTACTGGAACTAGATTTGTTTCGCTCATTTTCTCTCCAGAGTTATACAAAGGCGAATGTTCACAGTAGCAGTAATCTCAAAAAAAGGAAACTTTGACTAAGAACTCCACAAAACGCCTCGGTAGCCTAGCTTGCCTACCCTTGCTGCGCTGATAAGTCCGCCATTTACTCCCAGACCTGAAGGAACGACCTTCACTCCTCGAGCAAACTCGAGCTGTGTTAATTCATCTATCCTTTTTTGTGTAGCTTGAAAAAATGGATCCCCAAACCCCAAAGCAACGGAACCACCAATTGTTACTAGGCGAATGTCAAGTAGACATGCAACACCCGAAATAGCTTGTCCGATAATGTTTGCACAATGTAGTTTCATTTCATCTGTTGCTTCTTCGGGTGCAATTCCGAATATTGACTGCAATGAAGGTCCTGATGCCAACGATTCAACACAACCATGAGAACCACATCCACATTTTGGACCGTTAGGATAAATACACATATGTCCAATGTGTCCTGCTTGCATCTCATGGCCATGAAGAAGTCTTCCATCGAGAACTATCCCTCCACCTACACCGGTGGAAACAACCATTGACATATAATTCTCATGCCCTTGAGCCGCGCCTTTCCAACCTTCCCCCAGAGCTAAAGCTTTGCAGTCATTTTCGATGTATGCAGGTTTTTTAATATGCTCTTCTAATCTCTCACGAATTGGAAATTGTTTCCATGCTTGAGCATTTGCAGGAGAGATCGTCTTTCCTTTAGCGGTCATTGGACCTGCAGCTCCTACTCCACAGACCACAATGTTATCCATATAAGGTGTGGCTACTTTATCGATAATATCTGCAACTGATTGCCATAACTCTTCAGCATCATCTGTCTTTGGGTTCAACGACGAATCAAATGCGAGCATTTCGCCTTCATAATCGAAAACTCCTACAGCAGTTTTCGTTCCACCCATATCAATTGCAAGTATTTGTTTCATAAGATTGAAATCCTAGCTCTTTATGTTTGAAATCTCAAAAAAGATTACCGCGTAAAGTTTGGATTTTTAGCAACATTAGCTACTGCTGACTCAGAAACCGTAGGTAACACAAACCCATTCTGACGAGCATTAACTAAGTCAGCAAGGAATTCTGAATAGCCTTCTATTCCACCTAAATCATAACGAGTGAAACCATCAAGTTCAGTCACGAATAGGCGACCATCTGCATGAACTAAAGCATCGATAGCATCGGTGAGCTGAATTTCTCCTCCGGCACCAGGTGCTACTTTTTCAAGAAAATCGAAAATTTCAGGCTGAAAAACATATCGACCTATAGCAGCACTTCTCGATGCGGTATCTTGCGGATCTGGTTTTTCAAGAAGTTTGACGGCAAAAGATCTTCCGCCCATTTCTTCTGGGGCTGATTCTACAATTCCATATTTTGACACTTGAGAGTCATCGACCCTCATTGTCAAAATCGCAAAGTGCCCTTCGCGTCCTAGATGAGACAAAACCTGCGTTGGTGATTTTCTTTCTGGATGCACTGCACCTAAGTGTGTAATTATGTCATCAGGTAATGCCACAATGAAAGGTGAATCACCTATTGCTTCTTTGGCTTGCAACACACTATGTCCAAGACCAAGAGGTTCTTCTTGATAAGCCAAAGTTATGTTGGCGTTTGTAGAGATTTCTTTGCATGCATCTACAGGTAGAGTTTTACCATTGGAACTCCAACGAAGAATCCTAGGATCAGTACCGGTCAACCACTCGTTCAAATCGGTTTTTGCCGAAGACGTAACTACAACAATATCTGTTATCCCAGCTTCAATAAGTTCGGCAATAACGTAATTAATTGCAGGACGATCTACACATGATAAAAGTTCTTTCGAAATTCCTCCCGAATACGGGATTGCTCGTGTTCCATCTCCGGCTGCGGGAATGACAGCTTTCATTTCAGTCTCCTAATGATTGCTTTGTTGACACAATTGAACTTGCAACAGGAATTTGAAGTGTACCTTCAAGAATTAGTTTGCAAGCCTGAGTGCGAGGATGGTTCTGAGGGTTACCTTCAATAGAAGCAGATGACCATTGTTCAATACATTCGCTTCCTGAACATAATTTGTCGATTCGTTCTAAAAACTTCGATGGATCCATGAGTTTTGCTCTCAATGTCGATAGTTGAGTCCAGGCATGTTCTATTGCAGGGATCAATTCTTCTGCGGTAGGTATGCGGTATTCAGGAGTCATGATCATGCTTACATTAGGAGTTAACTTGTGCAAGTACTCTCCTGCTCCTGCGCTTTGAGATAATACAAGTTGGAAGTCTTTTGTGATTCCATTTTGTGTAAGTATTGATTGATATATTGGATCAATTTGATCCGCTTCACGCAATGCTGCAGCAATTGATGCTTCTATACCAACAATGTCAAAACCTCCACGCGCGCCACATAAGAACGAATTGGCCAACAAAAATCCTGCTGTCTGAAAAGTTAAATCATTGTTTAGAGTAAGGCCTTCTATAACCCGTGATTCGCCCAGCAAATCAACGAGTTGCTGACGTTGAAATTCCAAATCTCTTAAAGTATCTCTATACATCTCGTGTTCTTCAGCGCGAGATGTCGAATACACCATTACTACAGCCATGCGCTCTTTGGCATCGGGATTTGTAGCTGCGAATTCGTGTAATGCTTTTAAGCTTTGTGGAAGATTATTCTTTGGATCATCTCCTCTACATGTGAGGAAAAAGATTATAGGATCTTTTTGCCCAACCGCTTCTTTAATCTGTGAACTCCATTGATGGAGCACTTCTGGGACTCTATGTAGTTCCCCTTTTGCATCATACCGAGTAAATCGGTTCGTAAATGCTCCTCGTTCATAGCCAATAGGCCCAACTCCAATGCCTTTGAATATTTTTGAGCGATCCCCTACTTCTAAATGCTGTGCAATTATTGGAATGGCAGCATCTGCGAGATCTTTAAAGCCCATTTCCCATTGAGGTGAATGAACAATCAACGGAGATGAGAATATTCCGGCTACTACATGGCGTGCAGTATTTGGATCTTTCTCGTACCACTTCTTCCAAACTTCAACATCTAAACAAGGTGTGTGCCAAAATCGCATGTGCTTAATCGGTCCGTGCTTTGCAACGAAACGTGACTTAGCAAGTTCAAAACGATCTAGCTCTGCTTGAAGTTGTAAGTTCGAGGCCAACCAAGATGAATCGTAGTTACCTTCGAATAAGGCTGAAACAAAACAATCGTGTGGGTCATTTAAATGAAAAATTGGATTGTAATCGTCTTGGGCTAGTTGCAGACTTCTTCTAGCGGTATGAATCGAATATTCAAAGAAGCTTTTCCAGGAATCTATATATTGTTCACTTTCACTAGTTATTCCACTAATCACAAAAGGTTCTTGATCAGTAGGTGAAATCAAATGCATCGCATCCCAAAAATGCACATCGATTGCTGTCGCTTTTGCATTAGGAAATAATTCCGGATCACAATCTACTGCTTCATAAAAAATTCGATTGGACGTTCCGATGTTTGGCATTGACGTACTCGGAGCAGAAACTATTCGGACGGAAGAGTTGATTCCTTTTTTAATCGAATCTTCATAGGCACGATATAGTGCAGTACCCCATCCATTTGCACCATTTGGAGTGAAAGCACGGTGAATAACAACAGTTACTGTTGGTGCTTCTACGGATGCATTAGGGATGTTAATAGTCACAGTCAACCCCAAAGTTAAGAACAAATATTATTGAGGTTGCTACATGCTCCGGTGAGGAGCCAGAAATGTCATTTCCTGTCGTCGCAACTCTCCGCTTTTGCAGAGGTTGGTTCACCGTATCTCCTTGTGCCGCCCCGCCCAGGGCACTTGCGTAATATCCATTGTAGTACCTAAAGTCCCATATTTCATCTATCTCTTAGCCAAAGGCCGGATTCGTTAATGATCAATATCCAACGGCTAGAGTCTTAGCCGTGAATAATAACCAGTCCGAACAGGAAAAACCCTTTATTTCCAAGGCACCCAAGCCATCTGAATACCTTGTTTGGGCAGATTGTGAGATGACAGGTTTAGATATTTCTGTTGATACATTGGTAGAAATCGCTATTGTTGTCACTAATTCTGATCTAGAAGTGATTGATCCTGGCATAGACATCGTGATTCATCAACCAATTGAGAAGCTCAACGCCATGAAAAAAGTAGTGGCAGATATGCACGAAAAATCGGGTCTGACATCAGAAATTTTGGCTTCTGCTACTTCTACAGAAGAAGCTGAAGCACAATGTATCGAATATCTTAAAGGATTAGGAATCAAAGGTGGCTCGGCTCCATTGTGTGGAAACTCTATTGGAGTCGATCGCAGATTTTTAGATAAACATATGCCCAATCTTGAATTCTTTTTACACTACCGAAGTGTAGATGTTTCTTCTTTTAAAGAACTCTGTAGAAGATGGTATCCTGACATTTTTGCTAAGCGACCTGACAAACTAGGTAACCATCGAGCATTAGACGACATTTTAGGATCGATTGAGGAACTCAAATTTTATCGAGAGAATCTATTTAAATAACTATCTTTGGCAGGCATGAAGCCAGATGCCATCCAACAAATCACTACAGCTAACAGTTATTTCAGTGATTTCAAAGTGACGCATGATTGCGACAACGATTGCAGTTCCCGCAACGATAACTTCTGCTCTGTTCGGATCTAAGCCTGGATTATGTTTTCTATCCTCGAGATTTTCTGTAGCAAAGGTCCTAAATATTTCTTCGACTACATCTCGCGACAACGTCATTTCATGAATAGCGTTTGCATCGAACTCTTCCAATCCAAGTTCTACAGCTGCAAGAGTTGTAACAGTAGAAGCTACTCCTACCCATTTTCTCGGAATGGTAATCTGCGAAATCTCATTCTTTATATCATTGAGATATTCACGGACTTCGGAAATGATATTTGTAAGTTCATCTGGTGCAGGAGGATCATTTTTAATGTATCGATCCGTCATTACTACGCTTCCTACTTGAATAGAGCGAACTTTGGAAAGTTTTTTGCCATCAATAATCTCTGATATCGCAATTTCAGTTGAAGCACCACCTACGTCGAACACCGCAATCGGTTTTTTCAAATCACTTAACCCACTTACTGCACCTTCAAATGCAAACTGCCCTTCTTGTTCGCCTTCAATGATATTTGCTCTTACACCAAAATGATTCGACAAAGAATGAATATATGCATTCCCATTTTTTGCTCTTCGAGCAGCCGCAGTTGCATAAATAAATGTTGAATCGACGTCTGCTCCTAGTTCAAATGCTTTGTTGATAAATTCTGTAACTGCTTGCGAAGTTAGCTCCATGGAACTCTGACTGAGCTCTCCTGTATGGTCGAGATTTTTCCCTAGTGATGTAATTCTCATTTCACGAGCTAGGTCACCACGTTTTGAATTACGTTCTCTAACCAATAGTCTTGTGGTGTTACTTCCTATATCGATTACTGCAACTATTGAACTCATGTTTCTTCCTTTTTTAGTTCATTGATTTTGTTCAATGCCCATTTCCCTACGAAGTCTTTAGAATCTACCAAATAATTGGCTACGTGAGCATGAAGACATTTGACGCCTTGACGGGTACCACCAACACCACCGGAAGGTCGAGGACCCTCATATTTCATATCAATGGCAGCATCTCGTCCTAATTCATATTCTTTGTGAATCGTAGCAATTTCCTCTAGCGAGAAATCTTGCTGTACCTGCTTGACTCCTCCAAGACTTTCTAATTTTGAAATCCAATAAAGTAAGTCAGGGTCCACCAGCCAATATCTAGTTGGCATAGGAGTTGAATCGAAGAAAAATGGGGCATTTTCTATAACTTGAGGATTACCCTGAGGATCTCTGATGACAATCTGGAACTCACCGGCAGGTTTTTTCTTCAAAAGCTCTGTTACTTTTTGAACTTCAGCATCGGTTGGTTCTTGCCAGCTTTTGGGTTTTGTCCAGGGCTTTATTTGCACAAGTTAATCTTAATGTTGTGAAGATAAACCACTTCTATTCTGGTTGACCCGTAACTAAATATGCTTCTTCTCCGGGTTTAATTAGATGATATTGCTCCCTAGCAATACGCTCTATCTCTTCATCAGTGGATAGGTTTCTTCGCTCCTGTAATAATTGCTCGTTAGCTTCTTTAAGAACTTCTAGACGACGAATCTCTTCTTGCTCCACGCCTTTTTGTGCATAATAGCTTCGCAGAGGATAAACATAAACAAACATTGTTGCAACAACTGTGACGACCACTAATAGACCCATCACCATAGTTCGTTTTCGAGAAATCTCCATCCCCCCATTCTAGTGAGAAAAGGTCCGTCCTTTGAATCTTGTCTCAACTTGTGTTAATACAATGTATTGCTAGATTCAAAGGACGGACCTTTTCTAAGAGGCGAAGGTGGCTTTGTCGCCTAGTTTTTCTTCTATTCTTAGAAGCTGGTTATATTTTGCAACTCTATCGGTTCTTGCTGGCGCTCCAGTTTTAATCTGCCCGCAATTGGTCGCAACTGCTAAATCTGCAATTGTTGTATCGTGTGTTTCACCACTTCTATGGCTGGCAATTGCGGTGTAATTATTTAGACTAGCTAGCTCCATTACATCCAAAGTCTCAGTAAGAGTTCCTATTTGATTCAGTTTGATCAAAATCGAATTAGCAATTTTTCTTTCGATTCCTTGTTGTAGTCGAGAAGTGTTGGTCACAAATAGATCATCTCCTACCAATTGAACTTTCTCACCCAAGGTAGAGGTTAGAATCTCCCACCCTTCCCAATCGTCTTCTGCTAGACCATCTTCGATAGAAATTATCGGATACTTATTTGTTAAATCTCCGAGGTAAGAAACCATCTCTTGTGCACTCAACATTTCACCTGAACCAGAAAGAACATACTTGCCGTCTTTATAAAATTCAGTTGAAGCTACATCAAGTGCAAACGCAATATCATCTCCGACTTTTAAACCTGCTTTTTCTATCGATTCGCTTAGCAGCCCCAATACGTCATCAGGAGTATCAATGTTTGGAGCAAAACCACCCTCGTCTCCAAGACCAGTTGATAAAGATCTAGACGTCAACAAAGCTTTAAGTGCCTGGTAAACCTCACTTCCATACCTGAGTGCTTCACTAAAAGTTTTAGCGCCCACAGGTACGATCATAAATTCCTGAAAATCAATGTTATTTGTCGCGTGTGCACCACCATTGAGAACATTTAGCATTGGTAAAGGAAGTACATGTGGATCTTGCGTCGAGATACTTTCAAACAAAAACTTTCCTTCAGAATTAGCTTTTGCATATGCACAAGCAAGGCTCACGCTTAAAATAGCATTCGCACCAAAGTTTGTTTTGTTAGGAGTGCCATCTTCTGCAATCATCCGCTCATCGATCTTACGTTGATCGTTAATGTCGAAACCTTTTAATAATGAATGGATTTGATTGTTCACGTTAGCTACAGCTACCTTGACACCTTTACCTCCATATCGATTTGTATCCCCATCTCGTAATTCACAAGCTTCATGGGCTCCTGTTGATGCGCCAGATGGAACTGCGGCAATTCCCTTGAATCCATTATCCAAATAGACTTCAGCTTCTACTGTAGGTAAGCCTCTTGAATCGAGTATTTCGCGTGCAATGATTTTTTCAATTTTGCTCATTTTTAGATTCCTTTTCTTGATCTTTTATCTGTGCCCATTGTTTTTCTACTTCTTCAATTGTTTTAGCTTCTGAATCGCCGAAAACATGAGGATGCCTTCTAATTAGTTTTTCATTTAGATGTTTCACAACATCATCGATATTGAATTTTGAACTCTCACTCGCTAACTGAGAATGTAACATCACTTGCAGTAACACATCACCAAGTTCATCTAGCAGTAATTCATAATCGATTTCGCTAGAGTCTTTTATAACTTCTAGCAGTTCTTGAGTTTCTTCTTGTAAGTACTTCGCCAAACTTTGATGAGTTTGTTCAAGATCCCAAGGACAACCGTCTTGGGGATCTCGAAGTTTCGCAACAGTACTTGTTAATTTATCGAATGCTTGATTTTCCACGCTTATGGAATTTCTTGAATTTCCTCTTGATTCTGCAATTGACTCATTTCCTCTTCAGTCAATTGAGGCATCTCCTGCAGATTGTTTTCTTCCTCAGCTGGAACTTCTTCGAAATCAAGTGGAACTATGGTAGGAACTCCTTGTTGATCAACAATCTTGCCGTATTTTTCATCAACGAAGATATCAGCTTTTTCGCGACGCTCATTTAAGTCATCAATAATTTCTTGTTGTTTAGTAGGGGCTAATTGTTCTTTGATCTGATCTGATACATCTTCAAATGTCGGAACCACAAAAGTTTGCACTTGAATAACATGGAATCCAAAATCTGTCTCAACTGGATCAGAAATACTTCCCGGGCTTAGCGATTTTGCAGCCTCATTAAAGGGAGCTACAAACTGGCCGTCAACGAAACAGCCTAGGTCTCCTCCACGATCCTTAGAGCCTGGATCGGTTGAATTTTCTTTTGCTAACTCAGCAAAGTCTCCACCATCATCTAACTGGGATTTAATATCTTGTGCTTCCTCTTGAGTCTCCACCAAAATATGTCGTGTTGTAATTCCCGAATCACAGGTAGTGAATTGAGCTTGATTGTCATCAAAATATTCTCTTGCTTCTTCGTCAGTGACTTCTGGGGCAGAATTGATGAGCGCGATTCTTTCTGCTGTGGATTCAATTAGGCGATTTCTAAACCCTTCATCGAATGCTTCCCAAACTTCTTCACCATCATTTGTAGAAGGATCGCTTGTGAAAGTATTTTTCGCTTCATCTTCTGCTTCTTTTCGATCATCATCTGTGACTTCTATTTCTAAATCTTTAATTGCTTCTCGTATAGCAAGTACAGAAATTTGTGAGTTTGCCCATGAAATTTTAAGTTCTTCTGTTAAGTTACCTTCGTCATCTACTAGCGCCTGGCCACTATCTTGGAAAAGCGTTACGAGCTGTTCATTTCCGGCTAACGCTTCGAAATCTGCATCAAGGTCTTTTTGACTTATTGCGACATCATTAAATCGAATAGCATCTTTGTCTCCAAGCCCGAGTTCGTTCCGAATAAATCCGCAAGAGACGCTTGTAAGAGCTACGACAATTATTAGAGATAGAATTTTTATAGTTTTCACGTCCAATAGGTTAGCGGATATTATGACAATAACTCTGCAATGAGACTGCGTATTTCAGTGATACTCTGGTTTTTTACATCGAAAGGCATATATATTTCAGCAGGACCTAGAGCATGAGCGGTCTTATACTTCGCATTAGGAGCAATCCTGTTCAATCTAACTTGCTTTGACTGGGCAAGCTCTACCCCTATAAGTCGTATTGCATTCTTTGTTGTGATTACTGAATCTATCTCAGCATCTAAACAATCAATTCTTAGTAAAGCTATTTCAAACAACATTTGAACTGCAGCAGGCAGAGCCCCAAAGCGATCGCGGACTTCTTCTTGAAGTTTTATTACATCATCGTGGGTTTTGGTGTCCGCCAATCGACGGTATATGTCAAACCTGTGTTCTTGTTTTGAAACATAGTCTTGTGGCAATAATGCATTTCCTGGAAAGTCGATTGTTACATCTTTTGTAATCTCAGGTTCTTCACCGTTTAATTCTCCGATTGCATTTGTTACCATCTCACAATACAAATCGAAACCGACTGAAGATATATGTCCAGATTGTACGTCCCCTAAAAGCGATCCTGCTCCCCGGATCTCTAGATCGCGCATAGCTATTTTGAAACCAGATCCAAGCTCAGTGAATTCCCCAATGGTTTTTAATCGCTCATATGCTTCTTGAGAAAGTGCTTTATCTTTAGGTGAAAATAGATATGCGTAAGCTCTTTGACCTCTTCTACCCACTCTTCCTCGCAACTGATATAACTGAGCTAACCCTAAAGCATCTGCTCGATCTACAATGAGAGTATTAACCGAAGGTAAATCAAGTCCGCTCTCAATAATTGTTGTTGCAATCAATACGTCATATTTATGTTCGTAAAAGTCCTTCACGACATTTTCCAACAATGCTTCTGACATCTGCCCGTGTGCAGTAACTGTTTTTGCTTCGGGTACAAGATGCCTAACTTTTTCTGCAACATGCTCGAGATCTTGAACTCTATTATGGACAAAAAATACTTGGCCTTCTCGTAAAAGTTCGCGCCTTATCGCTTCTGCGACAGCTTTTTCGTCATACTCATGAACGTAAGTAAGAATCGGCTGGCGATCTGCTGGAGGTGTTGTGATCATCGATAGATCACGAATTCCTGTCAAAGACATTTCCAAAGTCCTTGGAATAGGGGTAGCACTTAGAGTAAGTACATCAACGTTAGTTGCCATTTTTTTGATCGACTCTTTATGATTTACCCCAAACCTTTGTTCTTCATCAACAACCAATAAGCCAAGGTCTTTGAACTTTACGTCATTAGATAACAAGCGATGAGTACCGACAACTACATCAACTGTCCCAAGTTTTAAGCCTTCAACAATTTCTTTTTGTTCTTTTGCTGTCTGAAACCTTGAAAGCGTTTTCACAGTTAATCCAAAGGGAGTAAATCTTTCTTCAAAAACCTGACCGTGTTGTAAAGCTAAAAGAGTTGTAGGAGCCAATACTGCGACTTGTTTGGAATCTTGCGTTGCTTTGAATGCTGCACGAAGAGCTACTTCTGTTTTGCCGAATCCAACATCCCCACATACAAGTCGATCCATCGGATATGGTTGTTCCATATCACGCTTTACTTCCTCTATAGCTCTAGCTTGGTCGAGTGTTAACTCGTAAGGAAATAAATCTTCCATTTCTTTTTGCCACTGTGTATCAGGAGAAAATGCGAAACCTTGAGCATTGATTCGTCTGCGATAAAGGACAACTAACTCTTGCGCTATTAGGTTGATTTGTTTACGGACACTTGAGCGAACTTTTTCAAAATCAGCACCACCAAGCTTGTTGAGTTTTGGTTTATCTCCACCTATATATTTGCGAACTGAACCAACTTGATCTGAAGGCACAAAGAGTTTGTCTTTACCTTTGTAGCTAAGGATCAGATATTCACGAGTGACACCGACCATAGTTTTCGTCTCTAGTCCTTCGAATACTCCAATTCCATGGTGGTGATGCACTACAAAATCTCCAGGATTTAGATCATCATAAGTTTGTAAGCTTGCTTTTGATCCCCTATTGGTTCTCCTAACATGTCGATGTCCCGCAATTTCATGATCGGTAATTATCGCCAAAGAAAAACTAGAGCTAACAAAACCATATTCAAGGTCTGCCACGACACTATAGATAACTCCAGCTGTTGGCTCCTGTGGAATTTCATCTACAAACTTTGTTTCCAATCCTGCGCTGATCAATTGATCCGCCATTCTTGTGACTCCAGCAAAGGAAGGAGAAACTAAGACCGTCACATAACCTAAATCAGAGACTTCTCTTAGTCTCTTTACCAGCTCTGCATTATCTCCGCGAGGTGTATCAAAAGCACTAGATGACAATATCGGAGTATCAGGAGATGGCGAGATGCTCGACCAAAGTGTCACGCTTTGAGTATTGATGACTTTTTCAAAATCAACAAACATTGAAGGCGCATCGCTTAAAGGCGCATCCCACGTGACCGATAAAGTTTTGGCCAATGCTTGTTCTTCATCCATGAGTTCATGGATCTTGTTTTTGATCTGCGTTGGCTCATACAATACGACAGAATCAGCATCTTTTAATAGCGAGAAAACTCCTTGATGATCCTCTATGAGAAATGGTAGGAATGATTCCATTCCTTCGAAGGATCTAGATTCACTTATTGCCAGAAAGGAGTCTTTCGCCCAAGTCAATTCTTCAGAAGCTACCTTCGCTTTTTCAGATACAGATTCGTTAAACAAAAGTTCAGTCGCAGGATAGATTTCTGCGCTGTGTAAAGTTGAAGTAGATTTCTGATCTGCTACTGAGAAGTGATTCATTCTCTCTATCGAATCGCCCCACATTTCGATTCGAATAGGATGAGACTCAGTTGAAGGAAAGATATCGACAATTGATCCTCTAATAGAAAAATGTCCTCGTGATTCAACTTGATATTCTCTCTGATAGCCAAGCTTTACGAGTCTATTAGCTAGTTCATCTTGGTCAATTTCACCGCCAACAATGATTTGAATCTCTTCAAACGATTGTGCCGTAGAAATTTTCTGAATTGCAGCTCTAATCGAAGCTACAACTAATTTTGGTTTGTTTTTGCTTTGCAGCCTTTTGATCACTCGAGATCTATGGCCCATTGTTTCGATGCTCGGACTTATTCTTTCGAATGGCAAAGTTTCCCATGCGGGTAAAAGTTCTATGTCGTCTTCGTCTATAAATGCAACCAAATCCGAACTCAAACTCTGCGCTTGAGTATGCGTTGGTGTAATCAAAACAATAGTTTTGCCGCTGTTCTTTTCTGCCAAAACAGCAGTTGCGATACTTAATGATCGTTGCGGCACGACTAGCGAATCGTTTTTAGAGAGTTGTATTTGGTCGCCAATTTTTTGCTTTGCTAGCGATGCAACAAGGTTTGCAAATGGCCTATTGGCTTCTTTATCCACTTATCTAGCCTACATATTATTTCTGACTACCCAGCAATTAAACCTAAGAGGTATGATAAATTCTCATTGCTGCATCTAAAGATTCATTGATTATTTTTTCTACTGCGTCCGCAGCAACTTCAACTGCATGATCAATCAGCTCTTGTTCTTTTTTGCCAAAAGGTTTCAGCACATGGCTTGCACCTTGATCTTTTGATGGCGGCTTCGAAATTCCGATTCGTACTCGTATGAAGTCTTTTGATTTTATGTGTGAATCGATAGATTTCAGTCCATTGTGCCCTGCAAGTCCTCCACCTTTTTTAAGTCGAACTAGACCTAGTTCTAAGTCGAGTTCGTCATGCACAACAATTAAACTTTCAGACTCAAGCTTGTATCGACGCATAATTTCGCCGACACCAATTCCAGAATCATTCATATAAGTGGTTGGTTTAGCCAACATCACTTTTTCACCGTCATAAAAAACCGAACACGCCATAGAGCTTGGAGTTTCTTTTGATAACACAGAGCCGCTTCTTGAACAAAGTGTGTCGATTACTTTGTATCCAACATTATGTCGAGTGTTCTCATATTGGTTTCCAGGATTACCAAGACCGACTACTAGATATTTCACAATTATTTAGACTAATCGAAAAAATTAACGAATCTAGGCTGAAATTGCTAGAGATTATTTATCTTCAGATTCTTTAGAATCTTCAGCTGCAGCATCAGAGCCTTCAGCTGGTTTATCTCCAGCTGCTTCACCCTCTTCACCTTCAGCAGCGACAGGTTCTTCTTCAACTACTCGAGGTACTGCAACTGTAGCAATAACTTCTTCGCCTTCAACTTCTGTGATTACACCTTCTGGAAGTGTAATGTCTGCAACAGTTAGATGATCACCAATCTTTAATGCGCTCACATCACACTCTAGTGAATTAGGAATATGCGTTGGCTTTGCTTTAATTGTGAGTGAGAATGAAGATTGTTCCAACACACCACCATCTTTAACGCCTTCAGGTTCTCCAGTAAGGTGAATTGTAACTTCAGCTTCAACTTCTTCATTGACATTCACTCGGATAAAGTCAACATGGTAAATGAATGGTTTCGTAGGATGTCTATGGATCTGACGAGCAAGCGCAGTGTCTTTATTGCCAGCAATATCTAAAGTGATTAAAGTATTAGATCCAGATTCACTTGCCAAAATATGATTCAATTCACGAGCATCAACTGTCACTGAAATATTGTCAGCACCATGACCGTATACTACTGCTGGAACACGTCCTGCATTTCGATCTCTTCTAGCTTGAGCTGAACCTTCTTTTACTCTTGGTTCTGCAATTAATTCTGTTGTAGACATTTTTAACCTTTTTTTGTGTTTTGGCTATCAAGTAAGAATTAGCTAAAACGTAAACTTTCGGGCCTTACATTTTGCCTCAAATGGACACATCAATGCCAGTTGCAGTGATAAATCACCTTGCTAATGCCAAAAATTCTCGATATTGAGGGTTCATTGCAGGAGGTCCGTGTTCGGTAATCGCCATATCAAAAGTTGCAGCATTATATGCGCCTGCAGTTACGAGCTTTGGGTCATATGAGTATCGGTTAGGACCTGTTCGGTCTCTAAATACCGTCGGTATGTTAGAAATCACTGTTTTAGTGCCAGGCATTACATCACTGTGGAGACCGCCATATTCTCTCTGTGCCTGACCTGCTTGACATCTAACAAAAGTAAGGAAGTCAGTTGCTCTTACTAAAGGAACATTCGGATGACGTTGAGCGACATAATCCGATTGAGTTGCGCTCAGTCTTATCAACTCTACGTCAAGTCTCCTGACTGCATCTAGGAAACAAAGTATTTGAGTCTTTTGGTTTCTTAATTTTGGAGAAAACACTGCCTTTAATGATTTTAAGTATTTTGCAAGTTCGACATCGACAGGATATTTTCCATCACTCGGTCGCGGAGAATCCAGACCAAGCACCACTACACCTTCCTTTTTGTCGATTGTACCTATTGCAGGTCGAGTGGCCGAGCTATCAAAAGCGTCAAAGTAAGTTGCTGTTGATGGAAAATTTATTGGTTCAAAATCTGATAATTGTTTTGCTGCATCAAAGACATCTCGAGAGAACCTTGATCGCAATTCATAAAAAGAAAAGGTACAAAAATGTTGTGCTCGTGACATTTAACGTTCAACTACTTTCGTGAAATTCATCATTACTAGTTCCCTATAACTACCTTTTGATTGAGGTCCGCTGTGATTGGTTACTTCTCCATCCCATAAGGCTGCTTCGCCTTCACGAGCAGTCACAATTTCAGAAGCTGGGATATTTCCAGGTTCATCGCCAACAATAACTTTGGCTCCTTCATTTTTGGGATCTCGAATTAATTCTCTTTCTGTCATTAAAGTAGGAACGTTCGAGTGAACCAAATGAGTGAGGTCTATCCCATCTAGGTGAAATTCTTGTTCTGTTTGAGATTCGCCTGCAATATATTTGAAGTAAGTGATCTGATCAGGAGAAGCAATTTTTGGCGCTCCGCTTTTTTGAGAATCTCTAATTGCGAGTCTCTCAATTAATTGAAGATTGTATTTCGTTAAAGCCTCTACCAATTCTTGGACAGATCTAAATACATCGCCTGGGATATGAGAAAACCAAAATGGACTCACGGTTAAGAAATCTGAAAGTGATTGGTTACGAGAAACATTTATGGATACAGCATTCGCTGCCCCCAATACCGGATCGTTAGGGTTCTTCCCAAGAAAGAGGACTGACTTTTGAGCTTCGGTCATCAATCTTCTAACTGCAATTGATGCATCTACGAGATCTACATAAAGCTGCATATCTATGGGCACAAATGAAAAACTATCGAAGTGGCGAGGTTTTACAGCAGTCTCCTTAAATATGGAATCCATTGAACCATTATAGACAAATGTCCGATTTAATACAATATATGGCAATTTGTATTAAACATTCGGTCAAGAAAAACCGATTTAACAGTTAAAATCAGAGATCTCAATATGAATTCAGTTACTGCAAATAGCTTTTCCGATAAGTTCTTCAAGTTCTATCCAGATCAAACTGGAGAACTAATGCCCTACAGCGACGGGCTAGGGGCAGGAGCATATGCCGATTGGCGGCATATTTTGTGGATAGTGGCAACTCCAGTATTAGGTTATCTACTTTATCAATTTTTCAAATCACGTAAAGAACTTGGAAAAACTGCTGTATTAACAGCCGCAATTTCTCTCTTAATTCTGAGAATTGGTTTTCAACTTTCAAATATCACATTTGCAGGACACGAACCAGCATGGAGATTTATTCCTTTTCATCTTTGTGCAATTATGGGTTTTGTGATGCCTGTTGTAGCGATCTTTCAGATTGAGAAACTAAAGATGCCTATCTATGTCATTGGGATGATGGGAGGTATCGCAACCGTCGCCTTTGGCGATTATTTCGTAAGCAGTTTTTTAGCATTTGAATACGTTGAAGGAATTATTGCTCACACTCTTTTGATATTTATACCGATAATCGAAATCTCTATTGGCAGATTCAAACTAGAAATTAAAAAATCTTGGCCAATTTTTGTTGTAATGCCAGTGTTAATTCTTTGGGCTTTCATCGGTAACCAAGTCTTTTTCAAGTCGCAAGGCACAAACTATATGTTTTTAAATGAAAGCGGTTTTCCAAATGGATTTGGTGGTAGTTACTACTTTGCTATTTATGTTTTGCTATTTTTTCTCGTTTACATTGCTATTTTTATTCCGCCGGAAATATACCGCAAGAAAACTGCAAACAAATAACTACTGGAAATTATCTCCATGGAACATCTCAGACACTGAAGCATCTTCGAACACATGATCAAGCGCTTTGGCAATAATCGGAGCGATCGAAAGCATCGTGATCTTGTCTGACTTTTTTGAATCAGTTAGCGGAATCGTGTTTGTAAGCACACACTCTTTTACTGGAGCATCATTGATTCTTTGGATTGCTGGGCCTGAAAGCACAGCATGTGTTGCTGCCATATAGACATCTTTCGCTCCGCGCTCTTTCAACAATGCAGCCGCTGTGCACATTGTCCCTGCTGTATCGATCATGTCGTCCACCAAAATACAGGTGCGACCATCTACTTCACCAACGACTTCTTCTGCAACTGATTCATTAAACGTACCTTTTGGTCTGCGCTTGTCGATGAAAGCCAGCTCTGTATCAGTTCCCATTGACTCAAGTATGTTCGCAAATTTACGAGCTCGCTTACCGCCGCCTGCATCAGGCGATACAACTGTAATGTCGCCATCGATCTTATCTCCGAGGTATTCAGCCAAAAGTGGAACAGCTGTTAGGTGATCTACCGGACAATCAAAAAATCCTTGGATCTGACCGGTATGCAAATCGACAGTCACGACGCGATCAACTCCAGCGACTGTCAGCATGTCAGCTATAAGCTTCGCTGTAATTGCTTCACGACCTTGCGCTTTGCGATCCTGACGCGCATAACCATAGAAAGGAACTACAGCGGTAATTCTTTTTGCACTTGCTCTTTTGGCAGCATCGATCATAATCAATTGTTCCATTATGCGATCATTAATCGGTTCACAGTGCGACTGGATAACGAATACATCTGCACCTCGGATAGAGTCTCCGTAACGTACGTAGAGTTCGCCATTTGCAAATGTAGAAAGAGACATGTCTCCGAGAGTTACTTTTAATTCATCTGCTATTTCTTGGGCGAGTTCATCATTTCCTCTACCTGAGACCAACATGAATCTTTTTTTGGTCACGAGTTCCATTGATGCCATCTATGTTTCCCCTTTAAATAGCGTTTTGTTGAGTTTAATTTACTTACGTTTTGCAGGTGGAGTCCACTCTGAGACAATTTCAGCCGGAATGCCTTTTGCTAAAGATTCTTTTGGAACGTCTTTTGTGATTACCGCTCCTGCTGCTGAATAAACTTCATCGCCTATCTCAACAGGGGCTACCAGAACAGTGTTTACACCAAGTTTTACATCGTCTCCGATTATGGTTTGATGTTTGTCTTTACCATCGTAATTTGCAGTTATGGTGCCTGCTCCTAGATTTGAATTTTCTCCAACTGTTGCATCTCCTAGGTATGAGAGATGAGGCACTTTAGAACCTTTGCCGATTTGAGATTTTTTCATTTCGACAAAAGTTCCGACATGGACTCCTTCTCTAAGTAGCGTACCCGGCCTTAGAGATGCGTATGGACCAACAGTTACGTCATCTTCTATCGTTGATTCTTTAACAGTAGAAGACTCGATTGTGCAGTTTTGACCTATCACTGAATCAACAATTCGGGTATTTGGTCCAATTGTCGAGCCTTTAGCTATTGAAGTTTTACCTTCGAGAATCGTCCCAGGCAAAATCGTTACGTCTTGATCAATAGTTACATCAATACCAATATATGTCGAATCAGGATCGATCATAGTTACGCCATTTTTCATGTGAGTCTGATTGATTTGTTCTTTCATAAATTTCTCCAAGACACTAAGTTGGGATCTATCGTTGACACCTTGTGCGATTTCTGTTTGGGTATAAAGATAAGAAACAATTTTTTCATTCTGCGAACGTGCAATTGCTACCAAATCTGTTAGGTACTGCTCACCTTGAGCATTATTAGGCACCAGTTCATCAAGATATTTTTCTAGAAACTCTTTAGTAAAACAAAACGGGTACATATTGGCTTCGGTAACACTACGTTGTTCAGGAGCACAATCTTTTTCTTCAACAATCGTTTCGATATCACCGTTTGCATCGCGAATAATTCTCCCGTATCCGAAAGGATCTTTGAGTTGAGCAGTCGATACTAAAACTTTTGCATTCTTTTTTTGAAAGAAATCAGTCATTTCGTTTACAACTTCAGTGCTAAGTAGCGGCATATCTCCAAGTACTACAATCACATTTTTAACATCTTCTGAAATCGATGGCATTGCCATCTTGACTGCGTGACCTGATCCTAAAAGTTCTTTTTGTTCAACAAACTTAATCATTTCAAGATAATCTGCACACTGAGTTTCTATCTCTGCAATAACTTGCTCTTTGCCGTTTCCAACTACAACTACTATTTCATCAACTGAATTTCTCAGAAGTCTCATTATATGAACAATAATGCTTTGACCGCAGACCTTATGCAGAAACTTAGGTGTATCGGATTTCATGCGAGAGCCGAGACCTGCTGCTGGAACTACGGCTACGAAAGATTTCTGCATAGTTAGATGCTAACAAATTACATTTTGTATGGTCTTATGCTGCTGAAAGCGCTTTATAGCAACGGGATCGATTATAACGCTGGATTGCTATAAACGGTATATTTGCTAACACTCCATATAGTGTCATTGCGATAATTAGAATAGCCGGGTTGAAGAAGAAAAAAACAGGAGTGAGAAAAAAGATTAACCAATGAACTATTTCGGCTCGTTGAGATTCTACAATCAAGGACTTCAAAGCTTTTTCGTCAATAGAGTTTAAGTTTCTTTTAGAAACTCCTCCTTTAAACAAAGCACCGGCTTCAGGAACTAGAGATTTCCATTTTTTAATCTTTAAAAACTCGTACCTTCTATATGAATCTGCTTTAACCTTCAAACGCTCAGCTTCGAAAAAACGATTTGGAATTTTGTTTAGTGTAAATCCAACAATCACTGACCATAGGAGCCACATCAACGAATTAATCGCAACCAACAAAAGTAATTTTCCCATGGCTAAAGCTTAAGACTCCTACCTTTCCAAGATACTTTTCTGCGAAAGATCTTAGAAAGCAAAGATGCGGCAAAAACTATAAAAAACACAGCAAGAAGTAATGGGTAAATCAACACTCCTAATGAATAATCGCCAACATATCTAGCAATATTTAAAAGTAACAACAATGCAGCTGAATAAACAATAAAAATCGGAAGTGTAAATGATCCTGCGCCGAGAATCAAAGAAATAGGTGCAGATATCAAGAACCCTAGATATAAAACTAGTAATCCAATTACCCAAATGGGTGCAGAGTTAGCTCCAATGGAAATATTTTTCTTCCAGCCCAAAAAGAAGTCTTTTAAATTGTTGTACATCCGATATTCAATAATTGCACTGCCCATGAGACGAAAGATTGTATAGCCTTGACTCGTCAACACTTTTTCTAAAGCAACGTCTTCCACAACACTATTTCTGACATCTTTATTATTGAAGCCTTCACTTTGTAGATATGCTTTTCTTGTTATCGCAACGCAAGGACCAAAGAGGCCGACCCTAAATCTCAATACACTAAATAGCCCTGAACCGATCAACGACACCAGATGAAAAAACATAGATAGAAGATCAACTAAGTTTCGACATCTATGAAAAGGTTGCAGTGTTAAACAGTCAACACTTTTATTTGAAAAAACTGTAGTTAACTTTTCTATGAAATCTTTCTTGAGTTCAACATCGGCATCAAGAAAAACAACAACATCACCACTTGAATGCATAAAACCACGATGCATTGCATTGACTTTGGGTTTAATATCAAGTGCAGGAAATTGCGCTTCAATTACCCTGTATCCGTAGCCTTCGGCAATTTCTGCTGTCCCATCTTCGCTTGCATCATCAACAACAATAACTTCATATGGTTTCATACTTTGGTTTTGGATTGACTTACATAGTTTCGGCAGATTTTTTTCTTCGTTTCTCGCAGGTATCACTAGAGAAAGTCCGATATCTTTAAGTTCAGTATCGTTATCATTTACAACACTAACAAGAGATTCATAATCAATTCGAAGCACAGTCAAGACAGCAAAGCCGACAACACCCACGAATCCGATTAAGAAAGTAATCACGCCTCGAAACTAGCGCAATTTTGCTGGTAAAGTCGTGTTATGTCTTTAAGTGATTATGCTCTGGTGCTTATATTTTGCGTTGTAGTAACTGCTCCCCTGGACATTTTTTTCAAACTAGGCGTATATGCAAATATCAAAACGTACTTGAAAGCCGTGGCAATTCCCGCGCTGTTTTTCATTGTGTGGGATGTCTTTGCTACACATTATGGTCACTGGGCATTTTCAAAAGAGCACACTTCAACCTTTCGAGTCTTTGGTTTACCTATTGAAGAATACTTATTCTTTGTCGTTATCCCATTATGTGCAGTGCTGTCACTAGAGACTATCCGAAAAATCAATCCAAATTTTTCATCAAAAACCGTAAGCTCCAAAATCTGGCTAATTACAATTGCTGCATATTTTGTTATTGGCACCTTCGTAGAAGTTGTTTTTAAAAATGCGAATGACATCGAATATCCAGCCAGAATATTTCCTTACTACACACTTCTTACATTTAGTATTTTTGCCATAACTATGGCGGTAGTTTTACAGTTAAAATCAACCAAAGTACTTATAGGTAAGCTCGACTATTACTTTGCGCTTTTAATCTGCTATTTCTTTATGATTTTCGTCAATGGATATTTAACAAAATTGACTGATCCTGTTGTGACTTATGGAGGCAATTGGGGTCCAAGAGTATTTTTTAACATCCCGGTAGAAGACTTCTTCTATGGTGGGATTCTTCTTATTTGGACTATGTTGAATTACGATAGGTTAAAGGCAAGAAATGAATTGGTTAATAGTTAGCATCACAGCGGTTTTAATGGAACCTGTAACTACCATTACTCATCGGATTGTGATGCATGGATTTGGTTGGGGCTGGCACAAATCTCATCATGACCGTATTGGTTCAAGATTCGAAAAAAATGATTACTACCCTATTGTATTTTCTGCACTAGCAGTACTGCTTTTTGCGATAGGTCAAAACTCTACGACATTGTTTTCTATTGCTCTAGGAATCACGATTTATGGTTTTGCCTATGCAATTGTTCATGAAGTCATTATTCATTCTCGATTAGGAAAGATCAAACATTCCAATCCAATTTTTAGATACTGGATTTTTTCTCATAACGTTCATCACCAGTTTCAAAAAGCTCCATATGGTTTTTTAGTTCCAATAACTCCTAAAGAACTTGCTCAAAAAGCAAAAGAAAATCCCCGAGACCTAGTCGACCGATATCCTAAGAAAAGGTCCGTCCTCTGATTCTTGTCTAATCTTGCACTAGTGCAAGATTAGACAAGAATCAGAGGACGGACCTTTTCTCGAAGTGGGGGTTGAAGCGAGTTAGTTCTCTCAGAGCTATTTGATATTTTTTAACCTTTGGAACAAAAACCCTATCATTGAGTACGTCGTAATTAGCGCGCTCAATTTCGTCGAGAATCCCGCCATAAAGGCGATAAGCACATCTAACACAAGCTCCACGTCTTCCACGCAACTGCACAACTCCTTCATAAGAACGGCGATAGATTTTGCGCGTATACTCAATTTCAGATTTCATCATTTCTTTGAAAGCCGTATTGTATTTAATATCTTTTGGATCGACCCCATGATCGGCAAAGCTCTTTAACGGAATATAAATTCGTCCTCGTTGCAGATCTTCCCCAACATCACGAAGAAAGTTAGTGAGTTGGAAGGCAAAGCCTAAATCTCTCGCAAATGGTCTCAGACTCTCATGCTTATTGGAGTCTTTTTCCAAAATAGGTAATACCATCTCGCCAATTACCGCTGCACTTCCATCCGTATATCGTTCTAGATCTTGGTGGGTGTCATATGAAGTGATGTCTAAATCCATCTCCATTGACTTGAAGAACTTATCCAACAATTCAATATCAAGTTCGAGTTCGTTATATGTCTTGGCGATTGCACCTAATAAATTGGGATCGGAACTTCCATTCTCAATAGCCTCATATACTTTTGACTTGAAATCAGCTAAGTCAGCTTTGGCGCTATCGTTTGTTCCGGGCTTACCATCTGCTACATCTACAAGATCATCTGCATAGCGACACAACGAATACAAAGCATAGACATGTTGGCGATCTTGTTTGCCCATCAACAAAGTTGCAATGAAATACGAAGTACCATATTTCTTCGTTAACTGATAGCTTTTGGAGTATTGACTTGTTTGCATCAGCTACCTACTTATTCGACTTCTTCAAAAACATCGAAGCTTTTTCAGCGGCCAATTTTCCGCTTTCAATTACCATTGGGATTCCTACTCCTGGCGTCGTACCAGTACCACATAAGAACAATCCTGGAATTTGTTTTACAGCGTTCGTTGGTCTAAATGGACCTGACTGGAAAAAAGTATGCGCCATAGAAAATGGAGTTCCTTGGTACATTCCCTGAGCTTCCCAATCAACCGGATCAATAAACACTTCACAATCGATCCGATCAAAAGTGACTCCACCTTTTGTTAATAGTCCTTTAAGTCTTTCTTGATGTGCTTCTCTGTTATAAGCAAAATCCACTTGTGAATCTAAATGTGGAGATGGTTCTAGGACATAAAATACATCTGTTCCTTCAGGAGAGATTGTTGGATCTGTCAAAGTTGGATTACTAATCAAAAATGAAGGATCCTTCATTATTTGGCGTCTTTTAACAAGATCATTAAAACCATACTTTGAGTTGCGAGCAAAGTGGATTGTATGGTGTGCTTCTTTTTTGGAAGTTGCTTTACCTCCAACCACATAGAGCATACAAGAAGGAGAATACTTACCTTTTTCTACTTTCTTCGGCATATCCATTCCAAATATTTGAGGATATGCATATGCTAAATCTGCGTTACATATAACTGAGTCATAGTTATCTGACATCGAGTTGGCTTTAACTTCTATTCCGTTGGAAGTTTTTGAAACTCTTTCCACTTTCATGTCGTAGTTAAATTTCGCACCTGCATCAGAACAAGCATCTGCTAATGCTTGGGGATATTTATGCATACCACCTTTTGGATAATAGACACCTTCAACTAAATCCATATAAGAAATAATGCAATAAACTGCCAATGCTTCTTCGGGGCTAACACCTGCATACAATGCTTGGAATGTCGACATTGCAATCAGTCGCTCATCAACTAAGAAATCTCTAACTTTTTTATCCATCTTCTTAAAAGCACCCATTTGCAAAAGCCGCATCAAAGATATTGGATTTTTTATAATGTCTGTTGGTTTATGGAAATTGGCAGCTATGAATTTGTCGTATTCTATTTCAACAAGTTTTTCTAACCACTTGGTATATTTACCAAACCCGGCTGCTTCTCTAGGACTAACGAATTGAGATATTGCCTGATGAATGTCCTGTCTATTCCCTGGCCAATCTAAAACTGATCCATCACCAAACCGACCTTGGTATGCAGGATCTACTTTGATCATCTCAACATGATCTTCAAGTTTTTGTCCGAGTTCCACAAAAGGCATCTTGCCGGTTTCTAACATTGTAAAAACTGCTGGCCCACATTCAAGTAGATATTCTCCATGTGCGGTATTAAAAACTCGCTTTGCAGAACGTCCGCCAGGATGAGAATCTCGTTCAAACACTGTGACTTCGTGACCTTGAGATAGCAAATGAGCAGTCGCGCTCAATCCGCCTATGCCTGCTCCGATAACTGCTATATTTGCCACTTGTCCCTCGAGATATTTAGTTTTTCTACGTCACAATAGATTAGTAGAGATTAAACAATTTCACATTTTAGACGCAAAATGCGTTATCTATCTGATGAAAATCTATCGGTTGATAAAGAGTTAGACACACAAACGAATATAGCTCCAAATAACAATATCAATGTCGCAAACAAAAAGTTATTTAACAGCTCTCTTCCTGTGTCTGCTAGATCACCAATAACTGGGAGTTGAGCTACTCCTACAGGATCAACGATTACCCCATTAGCTTGGCCATCGAGATCAAACGCACCACCATCTTGCAGAGAGAAAACGACTTTAATCATTCCTGTATCACCAATGACATCATTGGTAATGGATGCTCCTTGCATCTGCGTATATGAGTTGTTTGTTGGGAAGAACTTTCGTAACTCAAATCGATCTGAATCCAAATCAGATTCGATAAACATTTCTATCGTCACAGTCTCGCCATCATCGAGACCTTGAAGCGTGAAGGTTATAAGTCCAAATGGATAGCTAAATCTTCCATCAACAACTGTTGCATCTAATTCTGAACCTTGAGAAAAATAGAGTCCTTCTCGCGCAGCCAAAGTTACATAGTTTTGCGATATCGAATCAAAAAAGCTCAAGACATGAGGTTGTTGGGAATCAGCGACACCATCACCATTACCATCTCCATTATTAGGAGCATTATCTTCCATGGATGCAGGAACTGAATCATTATCAACTTCGATTTCTTTATTGTTTGCAAGATTTGAGATTGGTTCGAAGTTCTCCATTTCGTTACCAATTTCATCTGTGATGTCACCGAGAACTGTGGCTACCGCCAAACTCGAAGCAAAATCACCTTGTTGAACTTCATATGCACATGATCCGGAGATTTCAGATGTGAGCTCGATAGTACAGAGATTGTATTGGAAGTTCGAATTCAACACCACGACAATGTCACCATTTGTTGTCACCAACTCTGTGAACATGACTGATATATTTATCACGTCACCTGCAACATATCGTCCGCTTGGAGTTGAGGAAGTGATTGTTGCAACTCTAGGTGCAAGAGTATCTACGACATAATTAACTGAACTTTCAGTACCGGAACCCACATTAGAAGCTAAGTCTTCGAGCTGCGAGAGATCAACTACGATGAAATTTTCAAACTCTTCTATGTCAACATCGGGAGTATAAGTTGCGCTCCAAGTTGTTCCATTATCGCTTGTTGCAAGATTAGATAACACTCCACTTCCGACGCTGATATCACTCAAATCAAAGTTTTGTACATTTTCGGAAAATTCGAAATTAACTGTTGTAGTTTGACCTTTAGCAATTGCTAGTGAATCTAGATCTATTGAATTTAATTCAGGAGCAATAGTGTCGTATATGAATTCGATGGCAGAAGATGCAAAGTTGTTGTTATCAGCTCCATCGGTTGCTACGTTTTGTGGAATTGATACTTCAACAGTTCCTTGGCTATTTGGAATGATATCAAATGTGTAATTCGCTGCATCGACACTTTGAAAATTATCTACTGTTCCGTTAACAACACTGATATCTCCGGCAACAAATTCTGACATATCTTCAGAAAATTCAACTGTAAAAGGTACGGGAGACGAATTAGACCAGTCTCCGACGTTTGATTCCAATAGAGTCGTCGGACGAACTGAATCGAATACTATTTCAAACAAATTTGAGTCAGCTTCGTTCTCGTTACCTGCTAAATCTTGGTATCTTCCTGCTGGAATCTGTACTGTAACGTTGCCTTGACCTGATGGCGTGACATCAAATGTTCGGGTACTTCCTGAGCCAGCGAGATTTGAGGCCGTTCCATTCGTCACTTCTATGTCACCTAGTTGAACTCCAGTAACTGATTCATCAAAAGTTGCAGTAATTGGAATTGGCGAAACATTTGTCGGGTCTGATTCACTTGATGATATTGCAACAGTTGGAGGAGTGTTGTCTATAACAATATTTTTGTTCGCTCCCAGGGATCCAGAAGCACCTGGATTAGGAAGAGTCAGTGAAGACGTCGAGTTGATTAGCGTATCGTAAACAAATCCACCATTAAGATCTAAAGATGCGTTTGAAGCATAATCTAAGTCGTTAGAAAAGTTTGATTGCTGTACTTCATACAAAAAAGTGTAAGTATTTGATCCTGATCCAGAAATATAACTCAACTCTGTAGAAGCAGGGTTACCTGTTGCTAGATCAAGTGTTGGCGGTCCGCCATTTAATGTTGCGTTTTCGTTAAATACAACTTGAATGACAATATTTTCGCCAGCCCTGTAAGACCCATTCGCATTTGTAGCAGTAACAGAAGTCACAAAAGGCGCTTGTGCATCAATATTAATTGTTTTACTTGAAGTCAGCGGAGTAATTGGAGTGTAATTCGACATTGCATTATTAGATACATCCCTAATTGTCCCGGAAATTGTTGGATTTAGAGGCCCTCCTACATCACCTGTTTGGACAGTATAGGTACAACTACCTTGAGTAGAGTTCGTAATCGTAAAAGTACAAGATCTTGAAGGCGAAGTATTCATGGTAACGGTCACATTGCCTGTTGAAGTCACCGCCTCGGTGAAATTTACTGTTATAGGAATTTCTGTTCCAGCGGTGTAAACACCGTTAGCCGTTGTTGTAGTAATACTTGAGACGCGAGGTGGATCGTTGTCTTGGATACAGCGCGCATGAGTACCGATATGAAGATCGACATATGATTGGTTCTCATATAAAACTATTTCCCAGACAATATTTGGAGACCCTACCGTACCACCTGTTGAAGCTGTTCCTTCAAAACGAATTCTACGTACTCCTGCAGAATCTGTTCTAGAAAGTACACGCTGATAGGAGTTGTCTGCACCTCAAATGTGAACCCCTGGAAGTGCAGGATTGCTTGGTGATAGTCCGCTGTAATTACCCGAACCTCCACCGAAAGTAAAATAAGAGTTTGATCCAATAAAAACACTGCCATAGGTTGTGCCGTTAAAACTTGTATTAAAACCTAAAAGATCTTGGACAGAACTATCATCGACTGAACCATTAACTAGAATGTTCCAGCCTGATGTATCAGCACTTGATCCCGAAGGTCCTACAAAACTTTGACCGATTGAAGTTACTGTCGCATCGTTAGTCACTGAAGTATTAATTCGATATGAAGTATTTGGCAATGAAGTAGTTTCAGGAAGAGTACCTATTGATGTCGAGCCATTGGTTATAAAATTTGTACCTGCAGCGAATGCTCCCTTTTCGAAAATAATCTGGCCAGCAATAATCGCAATTGTTAAGGCAAGAACTGAAAATAAGATTGTAGATTTACGAAAATAGCTTCTAATATCTAAATAAAACTGGTCACCAAAATTTGAGGCATAAACTGCCATTTCCATCCCCTTGTTTCCGCCAATGGACTAGTTTATCCTAGCGCAATAGTCGATTTAAGTTAACGATTTCACATATTTTAAAAACTTACGCGTCACTTAAGGTGATAGCTGAAAATCAATCATAAACAAAAAATGGGGTGCGATTGCACCCCATTTTAAAGATTACCGTTAAAAGTTAAGCTGTTCCGCCACCACCGGTACGAGGTGCACCAAGAATACTTTGACCCAATCCTGCAGGATCTACGATAGTGCTATTTGCAACACCGTCGATATCCAACAAGCCACCATCAGTTACTGAGTACGAACCAATGACTACTTGGAGTCCATCTATAGTGTCTTGAGTTACACTTGCACCATCAATACTGAAAAATGCTCCAGTGTTTGGATTGTGTTTGCGCAATGTAAAATCATCATTTTGTAGATTATAAAAGAATTGGCGCACGTTTGTAGTGAAACCATCAGTTCCACAATCGAGAGTAAAACTCATCACTCCTACGGGATATTCAAATGCAATATCTTGTGCAGATAAGGCTGATTGTTCTTGAATTTCAGAAGATTGAATTTCACATTCTTCATCGACTTCCAGAGTCACATACTGACCTGTAATAGGTGAAGGATACGAAACAACATTGCTTTGCACGCTATCTAGTATGCCATCGTTATTTCCATCTCCACCATTAGGTCCAGCGTCTTCAGTCTCGGAATCAATTCCGTCAGAATCTCCAGCAGTTCCTGCCTTCCATAGTGAAACGCGGTGGTCGCCTTGTTCAGCTACGTACAATATTCCTGTAGTGTCATCAAAGAACATTCCAGTTGCACTACTCGCATTTATCGAGAACTTGCTTGTACTTAATGAATCACTAGAATCGAAATCAGGCTGGCCTAAAACTCCAATAGCGTTTTCTCCATTAGTGATACTGTTTACATCGAACAAAAGTACTCTATTGTTGCCACTATCTGAGACGTAAAGAATTTGGTTGTCAGAGTCAATTGCCAATGCTGTTGGTGTATCCATTCGGTTCACAGCAGTATTCGGACTGCTAGATGAAAAATCAGCTTGACCAAGAACATGTATCGCTGGCTCATCATTCGTAACGGTAGTCAAGTCGAAAATTACAACTCTATTATTGTCGTAGTCAGAGACATATAGTCTCTTTGTCGATGGATCATAAACAGAGCCTGCATATTCAAAATTAAATCTTGTTGATGATACGCCTCCTCCTTGAGTTGTAAAGTCAGGAGCTCCAAGCACAAATGCTGCATCCATACCATTGGCGATATTTCCAGGACTAACATCGAAAATCAGAATTCGAGAATTGTTGTATTCAGGGACGATCAGCCACTGTCTTTCAGGGTCGAAGGATGGTGTACTCTCGTTGTAATTAAACCCGCTAGCAGTTGTTACTTGATTACTACTGATGAAATCTGGCTGACCTATAACATATGATGCATCCATTCCATTAGTAATTGTTGAGGTATCGAATACCAATATTCTGTAATTGGACTCATCTGAAACAAACAATCGATTGTTTACTTCGTCGAATACCAATCCGCCATCTTGTAAATCAAAAGTACTTTGATCAAGGCCTGAATTACTAGATGTGAAATCTGATTGTCCTATAACAAAATCTGCTTGTTTATCGATCAATTGATTTTGTGAATTCAAGTTAAATACAAGCACTCTCTCATTTCCGCTGTCTGCTACAAACAACCGGTGATTCACTCTGTCTACCACTGCACTACTAGCACTACTCATTGTTGTGCTCGTTGTGGAGCTAACACTAGTATCGAGGTCAGGCTGACCTACCACATCAAAAGCTTCTGCTGGAGGTGTAGGTGGTGTAAAAGCCATTAAGCTTTGCGCGAAAGTAACTGTAACTAGTGTTACAACTAAAGTTAGTGTGAGAAATACTCTCTTCATTATTTGGATTCTCCTTGAAAACATGATCACCGAAATCATACCCTCTTTTTTAGACAAGTCTTGAAAATACTTCACGTATTGTCGCTACTTTTGACCCCCTAGCCACAATGCAAATAGCTTTATGTACCTTTTTGGTTGTTTGCGCATTGATAAAATGAAATCATGTGTGGCCGTTTCGTTTTAGCAACCAAAGTCTCTGCTTTTGTTGACCAGATTCAAGTGCGTGCCGAAGCAACGGATCCCGAAGAGGCGTACTTCACACCTGAAGAGCTCGAAGAACTCCGGCGCGAAGCTAAAGAGCTGGAAACGCACTTAAGCCCGCAATATAACATCGCTCCTCGATTCAAGATCCCCGCAATTTCACGAACCGATGACAACCCAGCAACTATAGATGTCTACAAATGGGGATTACTTCCTACTTGGGCCAAAGACGAGAAGATGGGTGATCGTTGTTTCAATGCGCGCAGCGAAACCGTTGCAGAAAAACCATCGTTTCGTTCAGCTTTCAAACATTCTCGCGCTGTCATCTTGGCCGATGGATATTACGAATGGAAAAAACTCGACACCAAAAACAAACAGCCCTATTACATTCACAGAGCTGATTCCGAGCCTTTGTTTTTTGCAGGACTAGTCGAACCAAAAACTATGACCTCAACAATTCTGACAACCGAAGCCGAAGGCGACCTCGCCGAGATCCACAACCGCCACCCTGTATTTTTAGGAGCCGATGAAGTTGGCGAATGGTTAGACGCAAAAGCAACTGCTACTGAACTACTCGGACTGGTTCAATCAACTGGCGTTGACGGAATCGAGGCTTACCCTGTGAGCAAAACTGTTGGTAAGGTTGGGGATGTTAATGATGAGAGTTTGATTGAAAGGATTTGACTAACATAAGCATACGAACGTATGTTTGTATGTATGGCGGAATGGGTTGACTCTATATATATAAGGAATAAGAAGCGGAGTGAGGGATTGGCTGGGGGTCGGACCCTTGGTTCCCAAGGGTCCGACCCTGTGGCGGAAGAAAGTAGCGTAGGTTCGTATGCGGAACTGCATGCGTGTTCGGACTTTTCTTTTTTGCGGGGGGCAACTTCACCACAAGACTTAATCGAAGCTGGAGTTTCTAGTGGGCTCACACACATGGCCATTACCGACACTGCTGGGTTTTATGGTGTGGTGCAATTTGCGGCAGCTGCGCGAATGGCAAACATACAAACAATTTTTGGTGCAGAAATTCCACTGTCTCCCCTACCTGTTGGAGGATCAAACGCAGGCGAACATTTATTAGGCAACAACGACCATCACATTGTTGTGCTCGGCACTGGTGCGGTCGGTTATGCGCGACTCGCGCAAAGCTTAACGAATGCACAATTATGCGGAGCAAAAAACGAACCGCAGTTTTCGCTAGCTGCTTTGGCTGAAGATGCGCGCGCGGCCGTGCACGTTAATGGCAACTATAAATCTAGCGACAACGATTCGTTTTATATCTTGACTGGTGGAGTTGGTGGCTATTTGCCGAGCCTGATCGAAAGCGATTTGTTTAGCTCTTATAGCGATATCCGCAAACTAACTCGCGATGCAATAACCAAACTTGTTGACTTGTTTGGTTATGACCGTGTGCTCGTTGAACTTTACGATCATGGTGATCCGCGTGATTCTTTACGCAACGATATTGCATTTGCGTGTGCGAACGAACTCGAAATCAAATGTGTAGCAACCAATCATGTGCATTATGCAACACGTAAGTCTCGTTTTTTGGCTGATAGTTATCATGCGCTTCGCCATCGCGCTTCGCTCGATACCACGAATAAGGTATTGCCTGCTACGGCCGCTGCTTATGTGCGAAGTGCTGCCGAACAATATGCTCGCTTTGCGCGCTATAACGATGGCGAACCAGTGCGACTCACTAGCGCAATAGCTCAAGAGTGTGCATTCGATTTGAAAACTGCTGCACCAGAACTACCAGATCATGATGTCCCTAAAGGCCACAATGAAATGTCTTGGTTGCGACACTTAACTTATGAAGGTGCGAAGATTCGTTATAGCCAATCTCACCCACACCACCACAAAGCGTTACAACAGATCGAATATGAACTGGGCATAATAGAAGAGCTTAATTTTCCTGGCTATTTTCTCGTTCTCGTAGAGATTGTAGATTTCTGTAAAGCCAACGACATCTACTGCCAAGGTCGAGGAAGCTCCGCCAACTCTGCTGTTTGTTATGCGCTTGGTGTAACCAAAGCCGATGCGGTCAGCTTAGGTTTATTGTTCGAGCGGTTTTTATCTACAGAACGCGATGGTCCTCCAGACATTGACCTCGACATCGAGCACGAACGACGTGAAGAAGTCATCCAATATATCTACAACAAATATGGCCGCAAGCGAGCAGCACAAGTTTGCAACATCATCACTTATCGTTCTAAATCTTCCGTGCGTGACGCTGCACGAGTTGCAGGGTTATCTGTAGGTCAAGCCGACGCATATGCAAAACAGTTTGAACGACACTCTGGAACCACTACCGAAAATGTCGAAGCACCCGAACTGGTGCGCAAAGTCGCGGGAGCAATGAAACACGCACCTCGACACATTGGTATTCACTCGGGCGGAATGGTGTTGGCCGATCGTGACTTAAGCCAATACTGCCCTATTGAATGGGCACGAATGGAAAATCGTAGTGTGTTGCAATGGGATAAAGACGATTGCGCGCGAGCCGGCCTAGTTAAGTTCGACCTATTAGGCCTTGGAATGTTGACGATGTTACACAAAGCCTTCGACCTTATACATGCACACTTTGATTCCGAGATTGAACTTGCCACCATCCCTCAAGAACAAGAGGTGTACGACATGTTGTGTGCTGCCGATACCGTTGGAGTTTTTCAGATTGAATCGCGCGCACAAATGAGTACGTTGCCACGAATGAAACCACAAAACTTTTATGACATCGCAGTTGAAGTTGCAATCATTCGCCCTGGGCCCATTCAAGGTGGTTCTGTGCACCCGTATTTGAATCGACGTAACGGTAAAGAGCCTGTGACGTATTTGCATCCTCTTCTAGAACCCATTTTGAAAAAGACACTCGGTGTTCCTTTGTTTCAAGAACAGTTAATGCAGATCGCTATTGATGTTGCAGGATTTAGCCCTGCGGAATCTGACATGTTGCGCCAAGCCATGAGTTCTAAAAGAAGTGTCGAACGCATGGATGAAATGCGCGCAATGTTATTGGCCGGCATGGCTAAAAAAGATATTACTGGCGCGGTGGCTGAAGCAATTGCCGACAAGATGTATGCGTTTGCTTCATTTGGTTTTCCAGAAAGCCACGCCATCAGTTTTGCTTATCTGGTTTATGCCAGCTCGTGGGTCAAACTCCACTACCCCGACATTTTTGCGTGCGCATTATTAAACAGCCAACCTATGGGTTTTTATGCACCACACACAATTGTGCGAGACGCCATACGACATGGCGTAAAGATTGTTCCGGTAGATATTAACGCCAGCGATGATGATTACACGTTAGAACTGCGGGCTGTTCATAGTGACGAGTTGGTTGGTAAACCATTAGAAGGTTGCTTCGCCAACGACAGCCATTATTGTTTGCGCGTTGGTCTGCGTGCAGTAAAAGGCTTGTCGAAGAAAACGCGCGACGAAATAATGACCGCACGCGAGGATGGCAAATTTGTTTCGCTTGAAGATTTAGTTAGGCGTGTAAATATTTCACGTGACGAAATAGAAACACTCGCCCTTGCTGGTGCGTTTGAATCTCTTGGAGTGGAAGGCACTCGTCGAGGTGCACTGTGGGCTGCGCAACGGCTCACGCTTTCTACGCCAGATACTTTGCCTGGAATCGTTGAAGGAACACATGCACCAGAAGTTGTGAGTAAACCAATGAACAAGTCTGAAGAAATGATTGCCGACATGCAATCGTTAGGCCTCGCACAACAAAGTCACCCGACAGAGTTCTTCCGCGAACTCCCCCAATATAAAAACGTTGTTCGAATTAACGAGCTAGGCAACCACAAACATCGCGACGTCATCGAAGCCATGGGAGTCGTCACTCACATGCAATCTCCCGGGACAGCAAAAGGAATAGTGTTCCTAACCCTCGAAGATGAAACAGGCCTTCTAAACGTTGTGTGCCACCATGCAATGTTTAAAGCACAAGGTAAAATCCTGCGCGACAACAAAGTCGTTGTAATTCGAGGGATATTAGAGCGAGTCGATGGTGTCACCAACCTCGTCGCTGCGACAATAACGCCGATCAATGCAAACGAAACCAAGGTTGCCCCTAAATCACGAGACTTTCGTTAGGTTTAAAACCTGCTCAAAAATACCGCTGCACGCCCTACAATCGAGACAACTATAAACCAAAGGGTTCGCCACATTCATTTTAATGACTCTTTGCTCTATACAAAAATGAGCAATTTGTCTCATATATTTCTTTCAAAATCGGTCGATACTAACCAGGTAACCTCACAAGGAGAACTATCCAATATGAAGACCAGACTTTTAACCATTGCTGTTTCTACCATTGCTTTATTGACAATGCAGTTCGCAACTCTTACCATGGCCAGTGCTGCAACTAATACTGATTTGAGCATTGAGGCAACTCGTGTCTATTCGAATCAAGGTTTGGAATTAACAGTGTGTAATGAAGGTTCAACAGCTGTGAAGGAAATAGTGTTCAGCATCAGCAGTACTAACTTCGAATACGACAGCACTTGGTTTATATTCCCGGATACAACCGCAACAGATGATGGCATCTACGATATCAATACTTCAACTTGGACAGGACTTCTTGATGGTGGCGAATGTATAAAAGTTGTCCTCGCTGGAAATGAAACAGGAAATATTGGCGATGTAGTTACATCTGGTGCGTCAATCGTTTCAAGCGTTCACGATGCTGATGATGCAGTAAATGTTGATCCTAATTCTGCAAATGATTCAAGCACAGCTAATCCATATACTATTGGCCTTTTACCCGACATAAAAACAGAAGCGCGACTTGTCACTACTGGCGTGATTGAAGAATCCGATAACGTGGATTTCGAAATAAGTATTACTAATATTGGTGATGGCCTGTATAACTCAGCTGGAGGTGGACAATACCAATTTGTTTTGCCTGAAGGTTCTACTTTTGTTGGAGTTACTGATGGCGATGAAAGCGACGTAATAGGAGCTTCAACATCAAACTGCTTCAACTTTGGTCGTTTAGGTATAGAAGTACCTGTCCCAGGTACTGATTACTTTTTTGGGAGACAGATAGTAATTTGCCCTATAGATTTTGGTGGTAACAATATTCCAGCAAACAGCCCTACTTATACATTCACAGTGACTGTAACTGCTGGAGCATCTTTCGCAGCTGGAGAAGCTGATGTGCTCGGTATGTTCAACGGCAACGATACAGGAACAATGGACATCCATTCAAAGGTCATGACTGGAATTCAGTTGTATGACACTCTCGAAGCTGAACCTAACAACAACATAGCGTTTCTCTCTTACGACCCAACTGCTCTGAACGCGACTTCTACTTTGTGTCCTGGTCAATCTGCGGTTTCTACCGATGGAACAGGTTGTTTTAGGATTAGCTTTAACAAAGACATCTACGAGCCGTCATTTGATATTTCAGACATTGTTGTTACAGGTTCAGGTACAGTTAGTTCTCTAACAAAGGTTGGTACCAATCTTTGGGAAGTTAGCATTACTGGAATTGCTCGTAACGGAACTGCAACAATTAGTTTAAACCTAGGTGGAATTGTCGATTATTCTGCAGTTGAAAATGGCACTCAAGTATTAGGTGTTAACTCGATAAGGTTTGCCGATGAATCAACAGGTGATTCTGAATCTACATTAGATTCTGAAACGGCCTCCGCAGCAGGAACATTGCCTGCCACTGGATCAAACATAAGTGACTTATTAACCCCGATGTTATTGCTGCTGCTAGGTATGGGACTAGCAATTGCAGGTCGCAAAAAGAAGGTTATCGCTTAATTAAGATTGCAATAGCCTTATGGTTCCAAAGACGAGACTCGTGACGCGAGTTGATCTAATGCTTCGCTGATCGAAATTGGCGAAGGGTTCCAATCAGCAGGATTCGCTGGAGTGTACTCATCGGTTTTAATGATTGCACCTTGTGTAGTGGTCCACGTGTTACCAAGACCATCAACAAATGAAGTCGCTCCAGCTGTCAAGTTCTCTGGTTTGATATCGATGATTTTGTTGGCATCTAGTCCATCGTAAACTTCAAACCACTCGATATCTACATCTGCACGATACCCAATTGCCCAAGGTTCAGTTACACCAGAATCGATCGTCGCAGCAGACGCAACTGTATATGTTGGACCCATTTGTTCCCAACGTAAACCATCGGCAGTCTGAACATCTCCGCCATATTGAACCTCACGATACATCTTGAGTTCATTATTTGCAAAATCTTGAGTAAAACGTAAAGTGTGCCATGCTCGAGTTGAAATACCAACATCTCGGATCATGTTTTGAACTTCCGAAGATCCACCCTCTTCTGTCCACTCCCAAAAAAGATAAGGCTTGTCAACAATCGATTCAGGATCATTTCCTCCAACGAACAAAGGACCATCAGACCACACAACCGCCAACTCGAAATTATCCCAAGAGCCTGCGAGATTATCATGGGTTTGAGTAAAGAGTTCAGAGTACCATTGGCCAGGACCCGACCGACCTCTGATTTTCATTTTGAGTCTCACATCAACTGCTGTTGTAAAGTCACTTAAAGCTGGAGTAGACCAAGCACCATCTGTAGTACCGTCGCACCGCAACACTAATGCAGGTTCATTTTTTTCTAGTTCTAAGTTCTTTAAACCATTGATAACGTCACTTGTATTTTGAATAGCATCCTCGCCAAGTTCAGCCCATTGAGGAACCCCCGAAACCATTTGCACAACCGAGCCATCTTGGATTGATTGTCCAAACCACTGCGGAAGATCAAATTGAGGGCCAGTATAAGAATGTGTAGACCAACCCCAACCTGCTCCAAGAGGAGATCCGTCTAAGGCTGTTAACTTTACGGTGGAGCCTTGTAAAGCTGTAATGCTTGGTTGCCCTCCAATACTTTGACCTGAAATTGTAGCAATAGTCAAAGTAGCTCCAGCTGCTATAACGGTAATTTCTTGGCCTTCAATAGTTGAAGCATCAGGTAACGTAAGGTTTCCTGTCAGACATAAAACGAATCTTTCTTCACCTGTCATTTCATAATCTGACAGGGCAAGAACCGCACCAACTTTCTGAAAATCTTCTTCAAGTTGAACAGTATTTATAGTCCCATCTTCATTATGAGCAACTTCAAGATACTCGTTTAAAAGATCTCCCCAAGTACCTTCGTCCTGACCTGGAACTGGTAACCGTGCCATTATGCTTTCCTGCTTTTTGTAGATTTACCGCCATACGCGCCTTGGCCATAACCGGACTCTACTTTGTCATTTTCGTTTCCGATCAATGTTGTAGCACCAATCGCAGTTGCTGCTCCACCAGTAAGTATCGCTAGAAACTCTTTTCTAGATAGACCTTCGCCTTCATTATCAGCTTTAGACATAGCCCTTCGTTTATCAATATCTTTAGGGTATTTGAAACGCATACGGTCTAATTTAATGCGAAAATTCGACGTTTTGTTGCATCCCTTTAGATATTATTGCTTTGTTCTAGAGTAAAAAGCATGAGATTCATAGCAAATCGTCTATTAGATTATGGTTGCGGAACATATGGAAGCAACGAATATGGGAGCGATTGCGTCAACGGTTCTAATCCTGACGCGGGAGGCGGTAGCGGCAATGGTGGCGATTCGATAATTGGTTTACTTCCAGTTTCAGGTACAACTATTTCTGTGATTTTGATTGTTGCAGGAATTTTGATTATTTCAGGCGTGCTATTACGTCATTTTGCAAAAAAACGCAAACAAATTATCACGGATTAAAGCAGAACAAGACTAAAAAGTGGCTACCGAACAACCTACCTCAGGACCTACTTCATCAGAGGAACGACTCACCTCACTTGACACAATCAGAGGAATTGCAGTGTTGGGAATTCTTGTGATTAACGCCTTAAGTTTTGGACTTTATTCGGCTTCTTATTTCAATGCCCCAGCAGACGGAATAAGTCAGCCTTTTGACTGGGTAATTGCAATTTTCTCGATGATCTTCATCGATCAAAAGATGATGGCTTTGTTTTCATTGTTATTCGGTGTCGGTGTGGTTATTTTTGCTGAACGGGCACAAGCTAAGGGGCGAAGTGTAATTTGGTTGAGCCTGTGGAGGTTTGCAATCCTTTTTGTCGTAGGTATAATCCATACAGCATTTTGGGACGGAGATGTTTTGTTACTTTATGCAGTTTGCGCTCCAATAGTCTTGTTTCTAAGAAATACTCGTTCTTGGATTCTTGCAACTCTTGGAGTTATATTTGCTTTAATGGGAACTTTTACTGCACCACTGTTCCAGAATATTGTCTCAGATGATTTAAGTAAACTCGGTGATTTCTGGTTTATAAAAGCTGGTGAGATGTCTGCAAGCGTGGAAACCTGGTATATATTGAACGCTACTTTTAGAGCTTTAGGTTTAATGTTGATTGGAGTAGCACTTTACCAGCACGGAATTGTTCAAGGAAAAAGTAACGACAGGATATATCGGCGCTTTGCACTTTGGGGTATAGGTTTGGGAACTGCAATTACATCAATTGGACCGATATGGCGAATTACGACAGATTGGTCTGCTGAATATGCTATTACGGGAACTATCCCTACAGGGCTAGGAACAATCCCTATGGCCCTAGGATATATGGCTTTGATTATCTTATGGAGTCGATCTGGCAGTCGATATGTTTATCTATTCAACAACACAGGCAAGATGGCATTGACCAATTATCTAACACAAACCGTCCTTGGACTCAGTACTTTAGGCTGGCTACTGTATGATGTCGACTTGTCTCGTACTATGATTTTTGTTTGGATCCTCAGTGTGTGGGCATTACAACTATGGTGGTCAACATGGTGGCTTACACGTTTTCGTTATGGACCATTCGAATGGGCATGGAGATGTGCGACTTATAGGTCCTGGCAGCCTTTGAGACATTTAACGCAACATTGAACAGAGTCCTTATAACATCTCCTTTTCTAGTAGTGCGCCACTTTGTCACACGATTGTTTTAGACTTTGACTTGACCTACTAGGAGTGTTTCCGTGAAAAAAATTGTAATGATTCTGTTAGTAACACTAGTTGTAGTAATGACCTCTGGTGTAGTCGGTTCTAATGCTGCAAATAAAGAAAGCACCTCGTATTGGAGTAAAACCTCAACCGCGATTTTTGAAGATCTACATTCTACTGGCGCACCTATCTCTTCAATTACTCGAAATCCAGACGGTAGCATAATTTATGTAGGCATTACCGGTGTTGGAGTTGACAGCCCGAGACCAACCGCTACTCGATATTTCCCTATCGACGACACTTGGGAAAACATATTGACGGATCAGGATATTATTGATAGCTATGATGGTTTTTCTGACATTATTCGAGCTAGCCAATCCGATCAAGATAACTTCCTCATAACAACCATAAATAATGGTGGAGATGCAGCCATCTTAGAATATGATGCGATCAACAACCTCTTTTCAGTTTCAGATAGATTCACACCTTCTCCTTTAATTCAGGATATTTATAACATCGATCGATCTGATTCAGGTCGCGAATGCCTTTACGCAGGTGCTTCATCTGCACCAATTGTGGCATGTGCATCAAATTCGGAAGCTGATTTTATAAATCTAGACATGACAGGACCTGCAGATCAAAGCACCGCACTTTCACCAGAACATTGGCCAGAAATTGTAATGGTCGACGACAGCCCCGTGATAACAACTCAATACGATGACGAAGTTCAAGGATCAACAACTTGGCTTCATGATGGTGAAGAGTGGATTAACATCACTGATGGACTAACCGATGCGGTTATCCTTAGCACGATTGAATACGACGATGGCGTCGCTATCGTTGCACGACAGATTAGCACGGGGGATATCGCGTTATTTGCCTTGGATCCATCTGGCATCTTAAATGGTATACCTGTTGGCGATATTAATTTCGGAGAAGATAATAACTTCTCAGGATACGTTCGCGCATTTTCGAATTTTGATAGTCCATTTATTAGTGCCGTTGACAATGAAGGTGTATCTCACCTTTTCATGTGGGATCCTTATGTTAATAATGATTGGAACCTTGTCAACATTCCTGACTTCAGTTATACGGGAGAGAACACCAACGATGCAGCTACAACTGTCACGTATTACAATAATGGACTCTATTCAGTCGGGACAACACAGTTTTCGCAAGATACTTTTGGTTATGCAAACGCAAAGACATATCTTCAACAGTTTGATGAACCCGATGTCACCACCACAACTGCAACGACAACACCGCCTACACCAACAGAAAGTTCGATTGATATCTGGCAAAATACAGTATCTGGGAATCAAGTTGGCATCAAAGTTGTAAATGAAGACGAATGTGGAATCACTTCACGAGAAACAATTCCTGAATCTTCAGATTCAAAAGATGAACAATACAGCTATCCTCAAGGATTAATAAGTTTCAACGCAACTTGTAACACTGAAGGCGCAACCATGACTGTTGAACTATATTTTTTCAACGCAGGTTCTGCAGATAATTTCATCCCTCGAAAATTCTTAAACAATGAATATCTTACCCTCGAAGGGGCAGCCCTAGAGGATGTAACAATCAATTCTCAACCTGCAGTCAAACTCACATATTCTCTCGTTGACGGAGGCAAATATGATGCCGATGGTGTAGTTAACGCAGAGATTGTTGATCCAGCAGGTATTGCAACTCTATCTGGTAATTTACCTGCTACAGGTGCAGAATCTAAAGACATTATATTTACTGCGCTGATTTTGATGATTACAGGTTATGCAGCTTTCGCTAGCGTGAAAAGAAAAAATTCATCGCTACTTTAACTAGCAACAAGCCTATAATTGAACTGTGAGCAAATCACAAGACCAGAAATTACCTCATACATTACCAGCAGACATGAAAAAGGCAATCAAATCTTCGAAAGAAGTTAAAGCTGCATGGGATAACATCACTGACTTAGCTCGCAACGAATGGATCTGTTGGGTGACAATCGTTAAAAAACAAGAGACTCGCGATGATCACATTACAAGAATGAAAGAAGAACTTTTAGAAGGTAAACGTCGTCCTTGTTGTTGGCCAGGTTGTCCTCACCGTAATGAGAAAGCAGCAAAGTATTTTCGAGGAAACATCTAAAAATCTAACAACAAGCTAAGATCTTTAAATGAAGACAAGTACGAAGTGGATTATCGGTATTGGATCTAGTGTTATCGTCTTGGTGTTTATCACGATTCTGATCATTGGAATTTTGTTTTTTAGAAACACAGGAGCAACCGGATATAGTCAAAAGCAAGCAGAAGTTGAGTCGCTTTCAAAACAATTAATTCGTAATAGTAACATTGAAGCAACCGAGGTAGACATATATTCTGGCTGTTCCACAAGCACCGCAGATGAAATCGGCAAAGTCGAAAATGGAAGAATTCCGGTTATAAAGAATCAATTGTCGTTCGATTCTATCGATGCTGCGAATAAACAGATTGAAGATATGAAAGCAAAATTAGAGAACGCAGGTTATAAAGTTTCGGATATCGATATTTACAGATTTAGAGACGTTGAGTCATTCTCTGCCGTGAACTCTGAAAATGATATAGCTGTAATAGTTGATTTATGGGATTACAGCGAAACAGAATCAGGCACTGGAGCTTTAGCCGAAATTATGGTTAAGTCCGACACTTGCTACAGAGACTAAATAAGTTAATGCGATCTGGCAATTAACATAAGTTGGTCAAATCAGGCTAAGTTTGTTTCAGCCGGTTACCCCATTTAGCCTTTTAACAGTAAGAATAAGTATGACACCTAAGCTCAAAAGCATAAAAGCGGGAATCAAGATTTTACTCGTTGTCGAACCAGTAGCGGGAAGCTCTCTTGTGGTAGCTAGTCCTGCAGGGTCTATTATTGTGCCGTTGATACTGCCATCATCATCAAGCTCATTACCATCAGTTAGAGAATAAACAAGCTTGACCACGGGTTTATTGTCAATAATCTCTTGGGTAATAGAAGATCCTGTCAAAGTCTGGACAACTCCATTATTAACGCTATATTTTCGCCCTATAAAATCAGAAGCTTGAAAATCAAGACCGTAGTAGTAATGTTCAACGGTAACGGTTACGCCCGGTGTTCCACAATCTATTGTGAAATCTAGTACTCCTGCAGGATAAAAGAAATTGTCATTAATACCCGCTTCAGATTTGGAAATTATTTCCACTCTCTCATTCAAACATGTACTTGGTGCAGCCAAAACTACATAACCGTTTTTAGTTCCTAAAACTGTGTTTACAATTGTTGTCACGTTAGGTTGTTCTACATCGGCAATACCGTCATCGTTACCATCACCATTATTAGGTCCATTTTCCACAAAAGGTGTTGTAGTTGCTATAAGGGTTGACGTTGTAGTTGCTGCACTTGTTGTGGTTGTTGTGGATTGAGTTGTTTCATTTCCCTCGATAATATTATCTATATCGTTATTACTAAGAGCACGATCGTAAAGACGTGCATCATCTACCATTCCATCTAAAAACCCTTGATTGTCAGAGCAGTTATTGTTTCCTAGTCCTAGTGAATAATAAACAGGAGCACCAAAAGCCTGATGTCCTGCCTGTGGAGTCGATCCGACCAATTCCCCATCAACAAAAAGCCTTAATCCATTCTCTGGATCCCAACTAGTTAGTACTTGGTACCACTGGTTTGCAACCACAGGAGTATCGTCAGCAACAGTTGTGGAGGTGTTGTTATACCAACCTGTTGCTTGGAAGAAGCCTCCTTCTAGTCTCAGAAATGGAATACACCAATTGCCACCATTTGCATTCGAAGATATATGTACTATATTGCCATTAGTTTCTCCTTCATCAACTTTTATCCAAGTAGATAAAGCATAAGGTCGATTAACCGTTCCTAAAGATGCGATAGGAGATGAGGACTGAACATACTGATTTGTTCCATTAAGCCTGATCCCTCCTCCTTCTATTCCGGGTTCACGTGTACCACCATTGACGATAGTGCCATTATTTTCATATGAAGAAGTATCAAGAACCGTTGTTCCAGATTCTTCTTCAAATTCCCAACGCAAAATCATTCCTTCATCTGACGCACTAACCATAGGAACAGAAAAAACAATTCCTGTAGCTACAGCAAAAAGAATGATAAACAAAATCAAATATTTCCTCATAACCCTAAAGATTAGACTAAATCTATTGCTATTGAGCCCTTTTTACTAAAGAATAACTGTATTAGATTCCACTAGGTCTTTGTGAGTGTTGGTATTAAGAGTAACCGAAACTTTATCTCCAGCTTTTACTTGATCTTCACCTAGATAAAAACTTGTGCTGTAAAGTCTTGTCAGTTTTTCTCCGTTTACATATATGTGAGCATGACCTTCATTTTGACTGTCTTTTCCGTTGTTCACATTTTCAGGAACAAAAGTAAAGTTTTCGACAGCTAATGTAAGGTTGTACCCCTTCATCATGTCTTTTTCAACATTTATCTCAACAGAAGGGACTAATTTATTTGAATCTATCGCGAATTGTTCATGCATAGATTGCATGTCATCGTCAGATTCTTCCATTTTCATTTCTGTATCTTTCGCAGTTGCTGCAGTTGTTTCAGATTGAACTGCTTCTTCATCACTATCAGAACTACAAGCACTCAGACTCACGGCTAAGATCCCTACCAGCAAACATGCAACTAAGCTTAAAGTGACTTTTTTCATTATTCCCTTTCAAAAAATTTCAATAACTAAATATGTAGTCTTGAAAGGACTCCGAAAAGTTCCATTAAATCTCGATTATTGATTTTGATTGTCAACTTTTTTAAAGAGAGAGTTCAGGCAATAGCCCCACCGTTGCGGGACGTACAGAACCAATCGATTCTATGAAATCCATATTCACTACGTTGTTATTCTCAACAATTGAATGAGGATAAAGAGTAGACATATCAATCCTATTGGATCCGTTGTTTACAAAATCTGTACCAAAAAAGTTGTTGCGAACTAAGTTCTTTCTATTTGGATCAGTGCCATCGAGCACAACTCCCCACCGAAATCCGTTGCAATAATTATTCTCCACTAAAATTCCATAAGAAATTTTCACATCACCATTCCCATTGACATCGTTATGGATACATGATGCAGCCCAAAGATTTTCTTGTGAGGTTATACCGGCATACGAAATGATTGTATTATGTCTAGCAGTCCAATTCACTTTTTGATAGTTTCCTTTAATTCCATTGAAAACATTCTTATTACATTCTGTGCCAGCTTTTGTACCCTCTAAGTAGTTATGTTCATACAGACTGTTACTCATTGCCATAACTGCAGTGCGTGGTCCAACAATATATGAATATCTAACAGTTGTTTTCATGTAAACGACTATCCCGCCCATCGACCATCCTGTATTTCCTTGGTCAATCGAAACATGGTCAAGAACTAATTCACCAGGAGGTGGAGTCGAAGAGCTATATAACATTGCAGGATAGTAACTACACTTGTCCCCAGTAATCGTTCCGGACTGATTGCCAGGCAAGAAACGTGAATCTTTGATTATTACATTTCCTGTTTCTAATTTTGTTGCTCCTGAAAATTCATAACCACTAATTCGTAGCCATCCGTCATCATCTCGAGGAATTACACCTTCTTTAATGACACTGCCGCCCGGCCACTTCTTAAAACTAGTAACAGGCTTATGACCAAAAGAATCAGATCCTGGACCTACATCAACTTTTCGCATAAGAATTCCTGCAGGCATTCCGACAGTTGGATTTGATCCTGCATTTCCTGAATTCAAAATTTCATTAGACTCCAACGGACTTTTCGAAACGTTGGTTTCAGGTACTGTCGATCCGTTGTCAGTTTCTTTAGATTTACTTAAAACTTGCACATCATCTATCGACGATGCTCCTTCTTTGTTTTGTTGCAACATTCCATCCGATGATTGAACACTAGTTTCATTTTCAGCATTTTCGAGTGCAGTTGTAGTTGTAGTTTCAGAAAGTGAAAAGATTGAAACAGTAAATATGATGATCACGAATCCAGCGAGAATTATACGAGATTTACTTTGAAACAAAAATTTCTTAACTCTATATAGAGATTTTAAAAGCATAGGGCGTTTAGTTGTCTTTCTAAATTAGAAATGGGGCTTTGACCGTTATCTTTATTGTAAGTCGAGCCTATGACTAAAGGAACTAATCGTTTTTGTAGATACGAATAACGCGAAGCGATCCTGGTCAGAACACAATTTGAAAATCTCGTGGACGAAATGAGCGGAAAATCGTATTAGCTCATGTAACAACCGTTACAGCAAAGGAACCACGATCATCCATCCAAGATCATCCTTTGAACGGATTCACCATCCAGGGAACATGGTAGACAATGACTGTTCGTGGCAGGCAGTCAGTGAGGCAACCCCGGCACCTCTTCGGAGGTGCCATTTCCTTGAAAATACGGATATTTACGGTGATTTTGAGGTCGATATTATACGAATTAGGCATCAATTACCATGACGTTTTATACGACAATACCAATACAAATATTCTTTGTAGGAGTGTCCGTGTCGCATAAAAGCCAATCTGAAGATAATTTAGCTTTATCTCGCGACGTTTCGATGGTTGATATTTCGAAAATACAAAACGACTATGAAGAGAACTTCTTAAAATATTACGGTTATGCAAGGTTGTTTTCAACATCCAGTGCAGCAGCGGAAGACCTAGTGCAACAATCTTTCGTCAATATAATTGATGCAATCGGTAAGGGTCTCCATATAACTGAAGACACATTCAGCGCATACATGAAAAAAATCATTAGAAACCTCTCTATAACTAATTATAGAAAAGAGTCTGTCCAACCAAATCTTAGGATAATAGATTCACAAGTTGAGTCGGCTGAAAGTGAATTTGAACTTACGACTGTTAAACAAGCTGTCAAAAAGGCAATAGAACAACTCACCGAAACTCAAAGAACAATAGTAGTGATGCATTATTTCGATGGACTTAAGGCTGTCGAGATTGCAGAAGAACTAAACATCGATGCCAGTTCGGTTAGAACTCACTTATTAAGAGCACGACAAAGTATTGCTGCTGCTGTTAACGAAGAAAAAGCAACTAGGGACGAATCATGAGCAAGACAGAAAACCCAAACGACACTATCGACGAACTAATTCTCGAAACTTTAAATGATATGCATACCCAGGCAACTACAGCTACACCTGTCGTAAGCATCACAAAGAATAAAAGTAACAAAAAGTATCCTCTAGTTTCAATCGCTGCTTCATTTGTTTTGATAAGTGCAGTTGGGATTTCAGCTTTCTTAGTGTCACAAAGCTCATCGCAAGGTGACTCTAATGATGTAATTAAAGATCCTATCCAGAGCATTACGACTCTAACTACAAATCCTACAGATGACACATCGCCTACAACTAGTAATCCAGACATCGATGATGAAAATCCGGCTACAACTTCTCCGGTTCAAAGTGCGCCTGGGAATACAACAACTTCACCAAGTATTGTGATGAGTCCTGCAGGTTTTGAGGCATATGATCACTACAAGAATGCTTTCGGTTGGTACGTCAGACTTAGGTGGAATGCTTCAGCTACTCCTGGAGTTTCATATTGCTACTTCACTTCGTTGAATGAAATAAATACCCAATGCGAATACAACTCGAACTTCAGAGGTACTTCAGGAGACTATAGCGTTGGTATCGGAAACGTAAATAACAACACATTCTATCTACGAGCAATAACTCAAGATGGACGCAAATCAGAAGTTGTTACAGTTAAGTATCAAATACCTGCAGATTAATTTATAGCTTCTTATTTACCATGATCATTGTGGTCTTCAGCTAACACTCGAGTTGATGGTGGAACATATGGAAACTCTGCATATTTTTCATGACAGTTTTCATTCAATGTGAAAAAGTCTGCATCAATTCTCGAATGATCATTTGCATAATTCTCATCATTTCGAATTCTATTGTGAATAATCGCATTTCCATTCGCAATACATTCTTGTGTTATCGCTTCCGGATTCTTAAATTCATCGTCAACAATATTGAATTGATCTGCAGCTACTTCAATGAAAGCGCTCCGAGACTCGAAGTCATCTTCGGCCAGATCTGTAAATCGCTCACCAGGAGCGGGGGGAGGTACGGGCATTTCTTTCTCAGTTTCAGACGCAGACTGGTTTTGTGAATTCATCGCATTATTTACTGTTACGAATATAGTCCCTGCAATCAGTAACGCCGCTAGAACCAGGGCAATCTTGATTCTTAAACCTTGATCAAATGAAGTCATCTTTACCTTTCGACTCAAATCTAATTCACCTGAAGATGTGATAGTACCAATGGTTACCCTGCATCATGCTGGTATCACCTCCGCTACCAGCTGGCATCGGAGTACCAGATACGGTGATCCTTACAACTAGCTTTCGGGAAGAAGCATCGTAGTAGTAACCTGCCTGGTTCTTTGATGCTAAATCTGCTTCACTCGTAGCTTTAAGTAATGCTTTTTTGCCTTGCGGAGTTTGTATATAACTTGCTGAAGTCGGAGCATTTGAATTCAGGAACTCCATCTCATACCAACCGATATCTTTTCCTCGGTTGACAAAGTAGATCTTGCTAGAAGAATCCACTCCATTCATCCTGTAACGTTCCCCTAGCAACACTGCTGGTCGCTTTGACTTTGTCGCAGTTTCTCCAGTGCTTAAACGAGTCATACTAAATGGGTGTGTGAAAGGATTAAACTGCGCGAATCCACGACCGTTCTTTGGACTGATTGCTCCAAAGCTCGCTCCACGGTAAGGTCCTACTCCGACATTAGGATAAAGTATCTTTTCACCAGGCGACTTAATAAACATATCTCGAGTGGTAACTAATGCCGGTACACCATCTCCGAGAATCGAGCCGTCCATGTCCTCAAAATAGTGTCCTTGAGCGACCATTGGGTCAACTAAATCTCTTGTGGGAGCAACCGAATTCACATCTTTTACGAGGAATAAAGTCTTATACCCTTTCCCTATAAACTTTATGTTCTTAATTCTCGGTGTTTCTTCCCATGAGCTCACAGCAAAATCTACTATTGCTGCTCTGTTGTAAGAAGTTGCTGGTGTTCGCACTTCATAGTTTGCTAACCATAGATTCAACACATCTGCTTGACCATGATAGAAGCGGACGAGTCCCCCACCTCCACCATCTGGATCAAGAGTGTTGTTTGAATATGTAACCAACAACCCTCCATCGGTAGTGGTGCCTTGCCCATTAAATGCTGCTAATCCATTGTTGGCCGCGTATATATTCTTTGAAGTAAAGCGACCATCTTGCCAGATTCCAAAAGATCCATTCATCCACGCTAACCAGTTATTAGTGAACTGTCGTCCATTAGTAATATTTCCGTTATACCCATCAATCAATATTCCGCTTCCTGGCGCATGAACGCCTGCAGTGAAATTGCCTCGTTCATGTGAGTGAGCTTCAATATTGTCTAGCTTTCCAAGCGGCAAATTACGCGCAGCATTCTTATTGGGATTGTCGCTGTCACTTGCAAAGTCGTACCAAATACCTATGGATTCTCCACCTGCTGCGATAATATTGGTTAAATCATTTGTAGGATTTGTTATCCAAAATGCGGATGCATGTTTGTCCGAAAGTATTAATCGCTTATCTGCTGCTGGTATTCTGACTGTCATTGCAAGTATTTTGTTGACTTTATTGCCAGTTTCTATGCCATCTTCAAGCATATAACCATGCCCAATAGCGTCATGCCATACACCACCATCTACTAACAGATTATTTGTTCTGTGCACCGTCAAAAACCGACTGAATGAATGATGAATCGAAACATTACGGACACTTGATGCGCTTGCATCACCTGTATGATGAAAGTGAATTGGGTAACGTCCTAGAACACCTTCTTGGCCTAGGTAGGCGAATTCTGCATTCGATACATTCAATATCGAATCGTTCAGAATTATTGTGTGCCCTGAAAAGCGTGTAGTTGTTGCATTGCTTGGGCCTGTAATCTTAATATTCTTTGTTAGTAAACCTACGTCTCCTCGTTCAGCTATGCTTCGAGTTTCACTTCCTTGAGTAAAGCTTGTAACCACAGAGTTATGTCGATACTTTAGTGGATCTACTAATCCAATTGTTTTCCCATCACTACTCACACTCGCAATTGTTGCCTCATCATATTCTCTGAAGTTGACGGAAGTTGAAGAAAGAACAATTTTATCTCCTGTTTTCCAAGTGACAGGTTCCATGAGTTTGATTGTTTTGGAACCCGCCAAAACAGTTTCTGATAATTTCGTAAACATTCGGCCGGAATCTTTACCATGAATCTCTATTTGACCGCCATTAGCCGCGGCTAAAACATTTGATCCTATGTTATGCATTCCAATTGTTCTAGTTACGGGAGCAGTGTTTCCTTGAAGTGAAATAACAACATCACTATTCAATGGCTTATCTTTTGTTCCCACAAAAAGTTTTCCGTATACAATTATTGATTCACTGCTAAGCACCGTATTTCTATCAGCGAAGTGAAGTTCTCCATTAATTGTCAATGATTTGAGTTTTGGTACGTCTGTATTCAACAGCACTTTCTTCCCTGCAGGAATAACCACGTCAGCATTTTCTTTAGGTAATTGGCCTCCCCAAGTTGAAGAGTCACTCCACGATTGCAAACCGGTTACAGGGGGTGCAGTAGGTTCTGGGTCTGGATTCACAGGATCTGGTGTATCAGGGTCTGGATCCGGAACTATAGGGTCTTCTGGAGCTGGTGTTACAGGTTCCGGATCTGAAGTACCAGCAACCTTTTTTGAGATGACTGCGTCGTCTACAAAGTAGACATCAGTGTCACCATAATCTGACACGAAAAGTCTTAATGAAACATTTGTTGCAGCAGCTGGTGCTGTTCCTTCACATTTTCGTTCTGTGAATGTGTTTGTCAAAGGAGAACTTGAGCCTAAGACAGAAGCATCATTAAGTATTTTTGAACCATTGTAAAAACGAAGTTCACATCGTGCATTTCTACTGCTTGTCGATTTAACATCGAATTTCGCTATTATATTGTCTCCAGGTGTAACTTTGACTCCTCCAGAATACTGGTGAGTTCCTACTCTTGCAGTTCTTGTCTGATCCTTATACCTGCGAGTTTCTGAAGTATCTACACTAACTTTTAGAGCACCGTTACCTTCAGTATCTGAGTGAGCAATTTTTGTATTTCCTTGCTCGGACCATCCCGTAATTCCTAAGAAGAATTCATACTTTGCAATCACTTCTTCTTTTGTTTCGGCATTTGTTGGTTGAGTAGTCGGTGGCTGTGATACTGGTGGATCTGTTGTTGGTGGTTGCGTTACTGGCGGTTGTGTAGTTGTTGGTGGTTGAGTTGAACTCGGCCTCGAACCAGTAATTTCTAAACTTGCATTGTCAGCAAGGAAGTTTTCTCCATATTGTGCATCGGCTATGTAGATAGACAATGAAAGCTGTTTTGCTTCGGTTGATGTTTGAGCCAAACATTTTAGCTGGCTCCAACTCGAACCGATGCGAGTAAGTTCGCTAGATGTTTGAGTGCTAATAATTCTCCCATTGTCGAACTCTCTGATTTGACAACGTGCTTCACCAGCACTTCCATCAAAACCTCTTAAAAATACTGCGCCTTCATATGTTGCATTTGGTGTAGCAGTAATACCTTTCTCAAATTGTGGAGTTCCAACTCGTGCCGTGTTAGTAGCATCAGGCCATGGTCCTGATTTATCAACTCTTATCAATAATGCACCTGAACCTCCAATACCTAAGTAAGGGTCGAATGCCGTAGTCGTGTTTCCTTGTGCTTCCCAACCTGCAGTTGAGCTTTCAAAGACCTGTTGATTGATTGTCAACATCTGAGAGCTTCCTGATTCAGTTGAAGCAAATGCAATCATAGAAACAACCAATGTAAACACTAAAGATATTGTGAACATGAGTCGGATACTCTGTTTTTTTCCTAGGGGCATTTTTGTTGATCCAAAATGTTTCGTTTCCATTAGTTGGATTACCTTTCCGTGGTGTTTAATTTCCATTATTAGTTGTTCCTTATCGAATTTCGTATGAACCTTTGGAATGGGTCAAAGTAACCCATCCGAGAGTCCAATTTTCATACATTGGTCTTTTCCAACGGTCAATTACTTGTTGATAACTTGGTGAAGCATAAATCAAATTTCCTACTTCATATATTGCTGCACTGTCTCCCTTGAAAGTTGTAGTTTGCGTATATGGCCAACTTGAAGGATTTACAAAATAAGGTGCATGTGTATCGAATGCTGATTTAAGGTTGTGACCTTTCGGAGATTTGTAATTATACAAATCAATTCCATTATGTTTTGCAACCATTGCAATTTGAGTAACCGCATTAAGAGTGAATGCGGAGTAGTCAAAAGAAGTTTTTCGTTGCAGTTCTATTGGAAAGAAACCTTGACTGTTTAAGTGTGTATCTAGTCTGTCCTTCCATCTCTTTATAGCTGTGTCGAATTTTGCGTCATCACCTGTAAGCGCTGCTCCAGAAATGAGAGTTACTAGTCTCCAGTCTTCCCAGTTGTTATAGCCGGACCATTGCGTTGTTGTATTGTTAAATGCTCTAACCCAATTAAATACAGACTGCTTTGACTGTGAGTTCCAACCCGGATATGCCTCGAGAAGGTCGATTCCATAAAATAAACCTGGCATTGTGATGCTGAGCTCGATACCACTTTGGCCTCCTGTATATTTAGGAGTCATTCGAGTTACTGGATCAAGCATCCATTTTTCAAGAAAGAAAATAGCTCGATTGGCATATCTACTATCTCCAGTTAGCCTATATACTAAAGAAAGATCCCGAACTGCTGCAGCGACTTTACCTGCTTCTAAATAATCGGTACGGTCAACATTAGGATTGATAACACCATCTGATAACAGTGGTGGAGCAGTATAGTAATCATTACTACTTACTGGACCGCCATTTTTCGTGACAGTATAAAAAGATGCTGTGAGTTGAGAGTTTGCACTTGAAATCAGCCGACTATAGGCCGTTTTTACTGGTTCGGTGTTTATTTTGGTTTTGATTTGGCTTAATTCGTTATCACTTAAGAACAAGTTCAAACCACTATCAACAACTGGGTCTGTTGTGGGTGGTTGTGTTGTTGGTGGTTGCGTTACTGGTGGTTGTGTTACTGGTGGTTGTGTTACTGGTGGTTGTGTAGTTGTTGTCTGTGTACTTGTTTTAGCTAGCGAAGCATTATCAGCTAAAAACCTCTCACCATAATCAGCTTCACCAATATTTATACGCAAAGCAACCTGCTTAGCAGAAGACGACATAACACCAACACAAGAAAGCTTCACCCACAAAGCACCAACATCAACTCTAGAAACAGAAGTATGAGTAGCAATAATCCTGTTATCAGCATACTCACGAATCTCACAACGAGCTTTACCTAAACTGCCATCAAACCCACGAACAAAAACAGAACCCTCAAGACGATCATTCGCTTTCACGCTGATCCCTCTCGAAAACTGTGCTGTGCCTACACGAGCCTCACGAGAACCATCAGGCCAAGGACCCTTCTCATCAACACGAATAAGCAAAGCACCACTACCACCCTGACCAGCAAACACCTCCTGACCAACAGAAGTATTACCCTGAGCCTCCCAACCCATAGCAACAGACTCAAACCCCTGCTGCGCCTGAGAAAGCAAAATAGAGTCAGAAACAGACACATTTGCAAACGCGAAACTGCTCATGGCAATTATCAATACTAAAATTGCCGAAATCAACAATCTGGTGGAACTTTTACCAAAGAATCTATTTGGATTTTGTAAAATTGAACCTAAAAGCATGCCTACCTTGAACTTTCTGTGGCATGATTTTTGGTGAAACGCCTCCTCGACGTCTTCAATTAAGATAACACTGTTGATAGGTATAAGGAACTAGATAGTTTCCATAGACAATACGCGTTATTCGCGAATTAGCTGATTATTGACCCTTTAACTTTGGCAAACCAGAATTTAAGCAGTACCGCCAGCTCCTGTACGAGGTGCTCCAACGGATAACTGTCCTAGCCCAACAGGATCTGCTATCACTCCGTTTGTTTCACCATCGATATCTAGAGCTCCACCATCTGTGACGATATATGTTACAGTCAAAACTTTAAGACCATCGATTAACTCCGAACCAAGTACTGAATCTTCAACAGTAAAAAATGCACCAGTATTCGGATTGTGCTTACGAAGAACAAAGTCAGCATTTTCTAAGTTATAGAAAAACAATTTCACTTGAGTTTCATATCCAGGCTCGCCGCAGTCAGCAACAAAATTCACAAGCCCGACTGGATAATCATATCCAGCATCATCAACATCATTTGCATCTTCTGCCGCTAATGCAAGTTCTGTAATTTCACATGAATCGTCTAGTTCTAGAACAACGTATTGGCTTGTGAGGGGGGACATGATCCAATCGACATTCGGTTGTTCAGAGTCTTGAATACCATCATTGTTTCCGTCACCATTATTAGGTCCTTCAGAAGAACCTCCACCCTCGCAAGTCCCACTCAAAGCTTGCAAACATGGATATCCGTCGTTGGAACTAGATCCTATAGACCAGACATCTTCAAAATCCCAGCCAACATCTGTGAAAGTTGATTGTGTTTGCATAGATTCAGTGTTGCTTTTTACTACATCTTCGCTCATATCAGTTTGAACGCCAGAAGTGTCACCATTGTAAAAAGCATTTGCGATATCTAGAGTGTCTTGGGAGCCAGAAAAACCTCCGACGGGATTGCCTGATGCAATAACTAAACCTGTTGAGTACGCATTCGTGATGCTTCCACTATTCGTCTCGCCATAACCAACAAATCCACCTACGCCATCTTCACCAGTAACATCGCCTCTTGCATATGCATCAGTTATTACTGTGCCGCTAAGGAAACCTACGAAACCACCAGTTTCAATTTGAACACCTACTACATCTCCTGTCGCATAAGATTGCGAAATTGTCCCACCCCAAGCTTGGCCGACAAATCCGCCAGCATTAAAACTGTTTGCTTCTACGTTTCCTAGAGCATACGAAGCCACAATATCTCCAGAATCTTGTTCACCAACGAAGCCACCTGCAATACCGCTTTCAGCGAACACGTCTCCGGTCGCATATGAACCAGTTATGTTTCCATCATTTCGACCTACGAAACCACCAGCGCTATCAGCAGTAGCTGACACACTTCCAGTTGAGTAAGAATTCGTTATGGTGCCCCCTTCGCTTCGACCAACTAAACCACCTACATCAGATGAACCTATAACATCACCGGTTGCAAATGAATTGACGATGTTGCCATCAGGTGAGTTGAAACCCACAAGACCACCACACGATGAAAAATTACATGTCACATCAACTGATGAAGAAGAATTAATGACAGTGTCATATTCCATGTGACGTCCAACTAAACCGCCCGTTGTTCCTGCTCCGTTAATAGTCCCTGAAGCATGAACATTTGAAAGTGTTCCGAATAATTCGGCCACTGCAGCACCGGCAGTGCTTCCGGTGATGGTAATTGAAACATTAGCCAACGTGAAATTTTGAATAGTAGCTTCAGTTGTTGTTCTGCTAAACATTCCCTGAAAATTTGCGCCGTCACGATCTATTGTTAAATTTGAAATCGTAAAATTGTTTCCTTCGAAATGGCCGTTAAAAAAATAACCTTCTTCGTCGGTGCCTATTGGAAGAAATCCATTTCCGCTGTCATAAGTTGCAGATTCCGTGCAATCAATATTTCCAATTAGCTCGAAGTGGTCATCGATACGAGATGTGGAATTTACAGATTGTAGGTGTGCACATGTTGAGATCTGCCATGGGTTACCTTCGCTACCATCGCCACCAGCGAAAGCAGATGCTGAAGATGGCATCACAAGCAAAGAAAAGGCAGTGCTTAAAGTAATAAGAATAGAAAATACACGAACACGACGTTTCATCAATACCTCATTAGGATTTAGCCGCATCCATGCACCAATGTGAATTTTTATACTATATCAAAAAAGCTTGTGCTATATTACTAATCAGGTTGAAAAGTTAAATGGACCAACATAATTTGGCCACTTTATGACTATTTAAGTTTTTTAAGTGCATTGATGCGATTTGCATTGGAGCCTAAGACCAACGAAGTGCCCAACAAAAGCATTACAAGAGCTAATTGCCACAACAACGTTTCTGCACCTGTTGCAGGAAGAGTTCCTGTAGTGGCAGTTGATCCATCTGAATTTTGGTTACCACTGCCATCTTGTGCAGTTTCTATTTCGTAGCGAACAGTATTGATACCTAAAACTTGAGTTTCATTAAACACAGCGGAAAGATCTTGAATACCTGATTCTGCAAGTGACAATGTAATTGTTCCACCAGGAGTCATACCATTGATTCGAATTGTCCATTGGTTTTCTCCAGTTTTCTCGAAGAAGTAAACCTCGCCAGTTCCTCCACTGATAATGATATCTTCAGCAGTAAAGTCTGGCTCGTGAATTGGCTTGTTAAATGTGACTGTAAAACAAGCGTCATCTACATTGACAACTTCACCAGTACCATCACATCTATCTACAGTCGCTGTTAGTGGATCGCCGTTGTAAGTCAAAATGTTTGTATTATTGGTATCAATCGCAAATGGATCTGCTCCTGGGGTGAACATATAAACTTGCAGTGCAAGTGAATCTGCATCATTTGCAACTGCTACTGCCAATACTTGAGTATTACCTGAAGCAAATGGTCCACTAGCTGTCATTGAAAAAACGAGTTTATAACTTGAACCCGCAGGCAATTGGTCGGTTGAAGAATCGAGCTGACATCCGACTAGTTGTGCAGTTAGACCGTCGAACGCTGGTGGAAGAAAAGACGGATCTAATGCTCCACAATCTGCTATATCTAATTCATCGTCTAGATTTGAATCTGTGACACCGACAAATGTCGTACCTTCTGGAATTATGAAGTACACACCAAGAGGCATGCTCATATCTTCAATGTATGCACCCTCGCCTATATTAGATATGGTCAATTCATATTGGACTGTATCTCCAGCTTCAATTTCTCCTGAAGTTAAAAGTCGAGTTGCTAATGTTATGTCAGGATCAGGAGCTATTGGATCTGTTGTGTATGTGAAACTATCGTTAGAGTTATCCGGATCGATATTTGGCGTTGAATCTCCAAGAGTACTTGAAGTTATTGTCGCGGTTACTTCAATTAACTCTCCGATTGCCCCAGTAACATCTCCAATGAAACCAATAGCCACACACTGAGTAGCTGCAATTAAACCAGTCCATGTATTTGTGTTTCCATCAAATGTCCCGTGATTCGTTGGATTTGATCCAGCAAATGAAGGAGGTAATGCTAAAAGTTCCTCTGGAACGTAGTTTATGTACTCCATATCAAGAACAAAACTGATCACATCATCTGTACCATTGTTACAAACGAGTGCCGCGAAAGCACGTTCGTTCGCAGCAGGAAGTATAACTACCGAAATATCTCCAGACGTTCCTTGGGTAGTTAATCCTTCAGCATTAGAAGTTGCAATCATCACAACCTGAGTTCCAACAAGAGCAACCACAGCAATTAATACCATAACAAAGCGCCGACGTAATTTAAGCAAATTCAATGTAACCATGCTTATTTTGTCGACACTTCAGGCCAAAACCTTATAGTGCTTTTGGCTTAAAAATAAGGGAAATTTATGTCTAGTATCCGTCGCTATTTAGTGGAACTAGGCGAATACGGGTAATTTTATGACCTTGCATTCTTTCGACTTTGAGCTCATATCCTTGAAATTTAATAACGTCATTGACCTTGGGCACTCGAGAAAGTTCAGCTAGAACTATCCCCGCTATTGTCGTCACATCTTCATATATGAATTCGATTCCGAAGTCATCCGATGCTTCTGCGAGAGTTACCTCTCCATCTAGAGAAATTGAACCATCTGGATGATGTATCGGTTTAGATCCGTCACCATCAATATCTTCTTCCATTACATCGGCAATGATGTCATCCAGAGTTACAATACCCAATGTTCCGCCATATTCATCAACCACTATTGCAGCATGTGTCCGATTCTCTTTGAATAATTCTAAAAGTTGCTCAGCATTCGCATTTTCAGAAACAGTCGGAATTTCACGAACTAACTTTTTCAAATTCATATCTGCATTACTTAATTGAGCTTTTATGAAGTCGCGAATATGAAGTACACCGACAATGTTATCGAGACTTTCTTCAAAAACAGGATATCTACTTCTAGGAGAGTTTTGTATTCTTTGAACTATTTCATCTTCGGTTGCTGTAATTTCTAAGACCTCTAAGTTGCTTCTTGATGTCATTAGTTCTTGCGCTTTTCGTTCATCCAACTCAAAAATATTTTGAATCAACTCGCTTTGCATCTCACCAAGTTGACCACTATCTGCTGATTCTTCAGTTACGATTGCAAGTTCTTCAGAACTAAAAAGTGTTGACGACTTATCTGGTTCTGGAATTCGAAGCAGATGCATCAATCTAATGGCTGTAAAATTAAGTACAGCAACCATTGGTCTAAATAGGACGCCAAAGATTCTCATAACTGGATTAACTCTTAAGCAAATTTTCTCTGGAGTTTGTAATGCCAAAGCTTTTGGAATCATTTCTCCAAAGACGACATGCATATAAGTAATGCCAGAAAGTGCAATTATGAAACCCAAAGTGTGTGCTGCTTTATATGAAAGCCCCCACTCTTCTAGAGGACCATACAACCATTTTGCAACTGCTGGTTCTCCGTACATACCCAAACCAATACTTGCCAATGTGATGCCTAATTGAGCTATTGCAATATATCCATCTTTGCCTGTTGGCTTATTGAAAATATTTACTAGCCATCTAGCAGACCTATTTCCATTTTCGGCAAACGACTCAAACCTGCTTTTTCTTGAACCCACTAAGGCAAATTCGGCAGCAACAAATATTCCATTAATTGCAACTAAAAGCAAGATTACTGAGATCGGTAGCACGACAGTTGTCATCATTTTTCATCACCGTCGCTACTTTTATCTTCTTTCGGAAGAATAAAACTAACTCGAGAAACTTCAGTTTCATCTACTTCATCTACGAAAATATTGATTCCTAATTCTTCTACTGAAACTACATCTCCAGCTTCAGGAACTCGTTCGAGAACTGACCATACATATCCGCCAATAGTGTCTATTCCATCGGCTTCGATATTTATCTCAAAACGATCTTTAATGTTTTCTAAGAGAACATCGCCTCTTAAAGATATTTTGTTTCCTTGGATAATAATTGGTTCTTCTTCTTCATCGAATTCATCGAATACTTCCCCAAAGATCTCTTCAATTGCATCTTCCATTGTTGCCATACCGACGATTGATCCAAATTCGTTAACGACTAAACAACAATGTCTTTCTTCATTTTTTAGTTTCAACCAAAGATTAGGAACATTTGCCATTTCAGGTAAAACAACAACTTCTCTAGATATTTCAGATACCAATTTATTAGGATTGATTTTTGATTGAACATAAAGATCACGCAAATTCACAATACCGATAATTTCATCTCCCTCTCCTTGAACAGGAATACGAGAATGAGCTTGTCCTGCTAACTGAGAAATTGCATCTGCACAGCTCATTGAACCATCAACCATTGTTAATCGTCGCCTTGGTGTCATGATCTCTCGGATAGATCGATTTTGCACATTCAAAACTCCTGAAAGCATCTCGCGCTCAGAAGCATCAATCATTCCGCCTTGCGCACTTGCACGATAAAGTCCTGCTAATTCATCTGGAGAATGAACGTGGGTGTGACTATGTTCAGAATCACCTTTAAACATCTTTAGTATTGCAAAAGCAGAGCCATTAAAAATCATGATCAGAGGTTTAAATAACCATTGACTAATCCGCATTGGCACCAAAGTACCCAAAGCTAATTTTTCAGGGTAACGCAGAGCAATAGTTTTAGGTAACAGCTCACCTAAGACTACTTGAACAGATGTTATAGAAATCAAGACGATCAGTATCGCGACTGCACGTCCTCCGACTGAGCCTAAAGCAGGTTCCAATAATGGAGTGAGTTGACCTTGACCGTATGCACCTGCAACCAAAGATGAAATTGTTATACCTATCTGACAAGCCGCAACATAGGTATCTAGTTTTTTAGGATCTTTTAGTATGTTCAATAGACCCTGTGCAGTGGCATTTCCAGCCTCTGCAGATTCTTGAATTCTTGAACGCCGCGAACCCACAGTTGCAAACTCCGCTGCAACATACAAAGCATTAAAGGCAACCATGACTGCAATCAGCAGCAATGGAATTACGATTTCCATCTGACTTCTTTCTAAGAATTACTAAGCCTTATAGATTAGACGACTTAGAGAACTAAATTGTCTATTAACGTAAAAAATGCGATTAACAATACAAATACAATAAATACATTCTTAACAAGATCCTGGTTTAACCTACTACTAAGCCATATTCCGATACCGGCTCCGAATGCTGCGAAAAGCATCAGCGGTAATAGCGAAATGATCTCAATGTTTGAAAAAAGTACTCTAAAAACTACAGCACTTACTGCATTGATCAGAATTATAACGACAGAGGTTCCAACTGCAAACTTAAATTCGTAATGCAATACAAGCGTTAAGAGTGGAATAACTATAAAACCACCTCCAACGCCGATAAGTCCTGTAATAAATCCGAAAATAACTCCAACAATCATCAACAAAATAATGTTCGATCTTTCTGTATTGTTTTTATTCTTTGTTCTTTTCTTGATCGAATCAGAGAACAACATTGAAATTGCGGATGTGAATAAAAAGACTGAAAGGATGATAAGTAATATTCGATCACCTAATTGTTTATGAATCAAGGTACCTAAAAAAGTTCCACCCATTCCTGAAAGAGCGAAATAAAGCGTGTCTTTGTATGCAATGCATTTCTTTTTCGAATATCCAATCGCTGCAACGATGGCTGATACTAAAACCAACAATAACGCTGCATCAGTCGCTTTAGGAGTTGAATAACTAGCTAGATATACGAATGCCGGGATCGATACTATTGCCCCGCCAGAACCGATAAGTCCTACGAGGATTCCGACTACTAGTGCAATAATATATTCGATCATTAGACTGACATTAGTTTAAGTGCGTTATAGCCACCGATTACATCGCTAACATTTTCGAAACCTTTAGATTTTAGATAACTTGCTGCCACGCTTGATCTCCAACCACCTGCACAGTAAACAATAACTGGCCTGTTCGGATCGAGTTCTCCAATCTTTTCATGAAGGCGTGCTAGCGGAATACTTTTTGCTGTTTCGTACATCCCATCTTCAACTTCAATTGGAGTTCTAACATCAACAATTTGCAGTTTATTTACATTATCGATTTGTGGACTTGTAATACTTCTAGCTTCTATTCGAGTACTTGTTTGAACAAGTTCAGGTTTTGTTTCAAGAATGTCAAAAAGATTGTTTATGCTTCCTACACAATTGTCGTAGCCAATTCTCGCTAGACGCACATAGGCTTCTTGAATATGATCCGGCTCTCCAGTGAGAATTATTTTTGCTTCTGGAGATAATACTTGACCTACAGTTTCAGCAAACCTGCCATCGAGACCGATATTAATACTTCCTTTTATATGACCTAAAGAAAAATCTGTTGGCTCTCTTGTGTCAACCAATACGGCTCCATCTCGAATCTCTTTTTCTGCTCGCGTGAAATCAATTGTTGGACAGGTTTTGTTTTCGTCCAAAAGTTGATGTGCGCTCGAATTCATTTCAACTGAATGAGAAAAATACTGCGGAGTTAGCGGTTGACCTTCAGTTACTAATTCGATGAATTCTTCCTTAGTCATTGCTTGTAGTGCATAGTTAGTTTTCCTTTGTGCACCTAGAGAATCACTTCGCTCAGACGACAAAGATTTTCCACAAGCAGAGCCTGCACCATGAGCTGGGAATACTAATGTTTCATCGGGTAATGTGAGAAGCTTTTGATGCAAAGTATCATAAAGTTCAGATGCCATTTCTTGCGCAGAAAGACCGACGCCTCCTAACAAATCGGGTCGTCCTACATCACCAATAAATAAAGTGTCACCTGTGAATATTTTCTCAGGAGATCCATAACTTCCTGTCGCATATACTTCTGGTTTTTGGGAAAATAGAGCAATCGTGATTGATTCAGGAGTATGCCCTGGAGTTTCTATAACACCTAGATGTACCCCATCATCTGAAAGTGCAAACAACTCTCCATCTTTGGCGTAAAGAGAATCGAAACCTAAACGTCCTTTTGCTTTCTCGCCAAAAACTATTTGTGCACCAGTTTTATTTGCAAGCTCCAAATGGCCAGACAAAAAGTCTGCATGAATATGAGTCTCAAAAACATACTTCAAGTTAAGGCCTTTTTCTTTAAGGTCGTCTAGATATATCTCGATGTCACGCTGTGGATCTATAATTACAGCACTCTTGGTTTGTTCATCCGCAATTAAATATGAAGCTTGAGAAAGGCACTCTAGATAATAGTTTTCGAAAATCATTTTTCTCCTTAGGTGTTGCGCTTTGTATTTCTACATGTTAATATTAACATACCCCCAGGGGTATAGCAAGTGAGGTAGAAATGTGTAGAGCTGTTAAATGCAGTAATTGTAAAAAGACAACATGGGCAGGTTGCGGAAAACATGTTGATTCTGTGATGAAAAATGTTGCAATGAGCGACCGATGCACCTGCAGTGCAGAAGAGAAAAACTCGTCCAAGGGTGTTTTCGCGAAGTTCTTTGGAGCTTAAACTACTAAAGAAAGGACCAATATGGTTCAATTATCAGATGATTCAAGCGAAGCAATAGTTAAACGTCTAAAGCGTGCACATGGTCAATTAGGTGCAGTAATTCGTATGCTCGAAGAAGGGCGCGATTGCGAAGAAATAGTTACACAACTGTCCGCAGCTAACAAGGCTGTTTCACGAGCGGGATATACAATAATTACGTCAGGTTTGAGTCAGTGCTATCAAGAAAATCCGCAAAATGCAGAAGTCGACACCAAAAAACTAGAAAAACTATTCCTTTCCCTCGCCTAATCGGAGGACTGACCCTCCAAAAGGGACAAATCGACTCGAGATAGTTGAGCACCGAAGACTATAAGCCAAATTGTTATTGGATAGACAACTAGTCGTTCAACTATTCCTACATTGCTTGGATTTTGCTCGATCGTAAATGAAATTAAAAACAAGATCGACAAGATGCCCAGACCAACTACTAGTCGACTAATTCCTTTAGTGCAATATTTCTTTGAAGCAATCGCTGCTATTGGACCCGTAATGAAAAGGAGTCCTGCAGCAATCCCGTGTAATGGAGAAATATTTCCTGGAAATACTCCAACACCTGCAGTTCCAATTCCATAAACCAAAAGCGCGATCCAGAGCAACCTCGAAAAACATAATTTTCTTAGACGCAATGATGACACAGTAATAAGAATTCCGGAAACAAACATTGTTAAGTTGAACACGACAGCCGAGTCATTATCAACCCCTAAATCACTTAGATAATTTCTCGCTGTCGAATAATCTCCGATGAAGTTGGCTTCGGCAATTTGGATTCCTAAGAAAACAATAATTCCAGAAAGCACCAACAAAACCGAAGGAGCTTTTAATGTACGCATTTTGGAAGTCTAATTAAGAATCAACTTCCAAAAGCAATATCTTCTACCTGACAGAAAACACTTAAGAACGATCCTGTTGGATTGAATTGAATAGTAGCTGAAATATCTTCAGAACCTCCTGCAGGAATCTCGCTCGTCGTCAATTGTTCGGTGAGAGTTTCTCCGCCACCTTCACACTTAACGGTCAAGTCATAAGATGCGCTCTCGCTCCTTAAGTTATTTACAGTCGCATCATACGAAACCACTCCAGATTCCTCAACTTCAACTTGTACATTTGTAACACTTATATCATCAAGTGTCACTACTGATGAATTAATAGTTGAACCGGAACCGAATTGTTCAAAGGCATTAAACACCCCGGTTACCGCAAGTACAATCAAAATGGTAAGACCGACTATTGACCATACGCCAAAACCGATTCCAATTTTTGCTTCTTTGGAACCTTCTCCACCAAGTTCTTTAGATTTTTTCAAACCTATAATTCCAAGAATCAATGCTGGGATACCTGTAAAAATACTGCAGAATAAAAACGCAACAATTCCTAGAATCATGGAAATTTTTGCTGGCGTGTTCTTCATAGAACCTTGACCTTGATATTGTTGCGGTGCTTGTGGAGGTGGAGAATATTGTCCCGGCTGATATGGCTGGTAACCACCTTGTGGATTTTGGCTATATGGATCTTGCGATGGGTATCCACTCGGCTGTTGCGGAGGCTGCTGAGGAGGTTGAGGCTGCTGCGGTGGATACTGCGGTGGCGGTTGTTGAGGAGGATACTGCTGGGGATTATATGGATTAGGATTCTGATTACCTTGCGGATCTTGACCTGGAGGCGGTGGTACTGCAGTCATTGTATTCCCCTAAAGAGTTTAGTTATTTAGCTATCAAATACTAACCAGTTCTAATGCACTAATACCGTCATTTAATGAAATTCAGGATAACTCTCCTAGAAATTTTGCTGTGCGCCAAAGAGCAACAACTGTTTTAGCATCATTAATCTGTCCATCCAAAGTCATATCAAGAGCATCTTTTAGTGTCATTCGGTGAGTAATGCTCAGCTCTTCTTCGATACCATCAGGAGTTGCACGCTCACACTCTCGACAATTTGTCCCTACATATACCATTAACTTTTCATCCGTAAATCCGGGAGATGAAAATGTAAAACCCAATGAATGTATCTCTTTGGCTTCAATCGCAACTTCTTCTTTCAGTTCCCTTAAAGCCGCATCAGCAGGATCTTCGCCTTCGACATCACGCCTTCCTGCAACTGCTTCTAAAACCATTGAATCAACTATTGGTCGATACTGTTCAATCAAAACAACATCGCCATTTTCCATAACAGGAACAACGACTACTGCACCAATATGACCGATCCCATGGAATTCATAGTTTCGATCTGTTGTTGATTCATAAGCTGTATCTTTTACAACAGAAAAGAAACTGTAATCATGCAAGGTTTCGCGTGAGACTCTAGAAAATGTAGACATAGCTAGATACTCTAACGCAGAGACCCTGCATTGAAAACTATCGACTATGTTCTGGTAGATTATTTCAACTTCAGGGCGATTGGCTCAGCCTGGTAGAGCGCTTCCTTGACATGGAAGAGGTCGTGGGTTCAAGTCCCGCATCGCCCACCATTGACATGGGTCGGGTTGTGGGTATCACAAACTTCCTATTTGCAGTCCGCACTAGTGTAAACTCATTTCGAAGGGGAGTAACCCTAAGCGGCATGTCGTCAGCACGTAACTTAAATAAGTTTCCGGCATGTTCGGTGCATTTTGCATGGCCAGACCTTCAGAAAAACTACATTCTGGAGAAGTATGCAAACTTGGCATGTAAAAACTATTGAACAAACCTTTGAAGAACTTAAATCATCTAACGAAGGTCTCGCACAAACTCAGGCTGATTCACTTATAGAAACTTATGGCCTAAATGAGCTTGAAGACAAAGGTAGCAAGAAACCAATAAAGATATTGTTTGAACAAGTTACTGCTGTGATGGTGTTGATTCTTATCGCAGCAAGTTTGCTTTCACTGGCGCTAGGAAAATTATTGGAAGCAAGCGCCATTGGAATCATCGTCGTTCTGTTTGTATTATTGGGTTTTTATCAAGAATATAAGGCAGAAAAAGCAATTGCTGCTCTGAAAAAAATGAGCGTGCCTTTTGTTCAAGTAATGCGAAACAATCGCCGCCAAGAAATAAACGCACATCACCTAGTACCTGGCGATGTTGTCTTTTTAGAAGCAGGAAGCATCGTTCCAGCCGATATGCGTATCATCGAATCAGCGAACTTAAAAATAGAAGAAGCATCACTTACTGGTGAATCTGAAGCTGTTGAAAAAACAAGCGACACTTTAGATGATCCAGAACTTACTATTGGAGATAGAAGAAATATCGCGTACTCCTCCACACAAGTAACTTTCGGTCGAGGCACCGGAGTTGTTATCAATACAGGAATGAACAGCGAAATTGGAAGAATTGCAACTTTGCTTCAAAGTTTCGCTCCAGGTGTTACTCCGCTACAGCAAAAATTGGATTCTGTTGGAAAACAACTTGCACTCCTAGGTGTTTTTGTTGCGATGATAGTTGTAGGTCTCGGCGCTATATCAGGAGAAACTTTTGGCGACTTAGTACTAACTGCAATCAGCGTTGCAGTAGCTGTAATACCCGAAGGTCTTCCTGCTGTTGTGACTTTTACACTCGCAATCGGTTCACAACGAATGTTGAAACGAAATGCTTTGATCAGAAAACTCCCTGCTGTTGAGACGCTTGGTTCTGTTACATACATCTGCAGTGATAAAACTGGAACACTTACTCAAAATAAAATGACTGCGACGATAATCGATACATTTGATGAACATTTAGACATTCAATCTGACGAAACAAAACTTTCCAATAACGCAAAACTTTCATTGCTTATCGGTGCATTATGCAATGACGGAACTTTGCACATATCAGAGACCAGCGAAGTAAGTGTTCTCGGCGATCCCACTGAGACATCATTATTGGTTGCTGCCAACAAATTTGGAATGGATATCGATCGACTAAATAGTCAATTCGTACGTGTACTTGAAAATCCATTCGACGCATCTAGAAAACGTATGAGTACTGTTCATGAGATCAAGAGCGACAACGAACTATCTCATCTAGTCGGGCTAAATAAAAGTGCGAGAGTTTCATTTGTTAAGGGTGCCAAAGATGGGATATTGGATCATACTAAATCAGTACTCTGCAACGGAGAGATCAAAGAGCTTACGTCCGAATTTAAAACACGGATCGAAGCCGCGAATGAATCTATGGCTTCTGAAGGAATGCGCGTGTTAGGCCTTGCTTATCGCGAGATTGATGAAAACTCAGATGAGACTCATGCAGAAGAAGACCTAATCTTTGTTGGTTTAGTAGGAATTATTGACCCTCCGAGAAAAGAAGTTAAACACTCTGTTGAACTCTGCAAAACTGCGGGAATAGTTCCTGTAATGATTACGGGAGATCATCCTCTCACTGCTTTAGCGATTGCACATGAGCTAGGAATCACTGAGGAAAACAACTATATGGTCGGAGCTGACATTGAGCACCTTAGCGACGAAGAATTAGAAGAAAAAGTGCTAGATATTTCTGTGTTTGCAAGAGTTTCTCCCGAACACAAATTGCGAATTGTGCAAGCTTTACAGAAACACAAAAACATTGTCGCAATGACGGGTGACGGCGTTAATGATGCACCTGCACTAAAGAAAGCTGACATCGGTGTTGCAATGGGAATTACAGGTACTGATGTTTCTAAAGAAGCATCGGATATGGTTTTGCGAGACGACAACTTTTCGACAATTGTTGCAGCCGTTGAAGAAGGAAGAGTAATTTACGACAACCTCAAACGTTTTGTGAAGTTTGCTGTTGCAGGAAATATTGGAAAGATTTTGGTGATGGTCTTATGGCCAATTCCATTTTTAATTTCTGGAGATTCAGCAGGTACTGCAATTGCACTTTTGCCACTGCAGCTACTTTGGTTAAACCTAATGACCGATGGACTTCTTGGATTATCTATGGGTATAGAACCAGCAGAAGAAGGCGTCATGAAACGAAATCCCCACAACCCAACAGATAGCATCTGGGCGAATGGATTAGGCAAGAGTGCACTTTGGATCGGTTTTTATATCGGTGTCGTATCTTTGGCTGTTGGTTTCATCTACTATTACCTCGATCTAGAGCAGTGGCAAACAATGATGTTCATGTCTTTGGCTTTTCTACAAGTTTTTCAAGCAATTGGTTCTAGATCAGAAACACAGACTTTACTCTCAAAGGGTCTTTTCACTAATCCAACAATGACATGGATTGTCTCATTAGTCGTGGCGTTACAATTGGTTGCTATCTATACCCCACTATCAGACTTTCTAAAACTAGATAGTCTTAGCGTCACAGATGTTTTGATTAGCTTTGGAGTTGGATTTAGCTTGATAGTTCTACTTGAAATCGAGAAAATAATTAGAGGGAAAAAGCAAGTAAATAATTAGCTTGCTTTTTTCACAATATTTTTAACCATTGAACCAAATACTATGCCATGAAATGGTCTTACTACCCACCAATATAAGTGTCCGAGAAGTCCTTTAGGTCGAAACGTTGCGATCAATACAAAAAAATTATGGTCTCTTCTCTTCTCGATACTGAGTTTCAAAACTGCCGTACCTGGAAGTTTCATTTCTGCAAGAAGTTCCAATTCCTCGCCGTCAACTTTATTTAGTACACGCCAAAAATCTACGGTTTCACCGAGCCGCAACTTATTGTCATCTCTACGGCCACGTCGCATGCCTACTCCACCAAAAATTCTGTCGATGAATCCTCTTACTTGCCAAGCTAACGGAAATGAGTACCAACCGTTTTTCCCGCCGATACTTTCGATAACTTTCCACAATTTATCAAGCGATCCATCAAATCTTTTCTCGCGTTTGTCGACGTACAATGAACCTCCAGACCACTTCGGATCAGTTGGCAAAGGATCACTTGGGAGTCTTTGGTCTTGATCTTTAGATAAGGCCGATGACCAACGCGTTTCGACATCAGCATTGCGCACTTTTTCTAACGCAAGCGATACTGCAGTTTCGAAATCTAAAAGTTCTTTTGGTTCGATTCCTAGGAATTGGTTTATGTCATCTCCTTGAACAACTACTTCAGTTGTTAGTGAACTAACTAGTGGCCTCGCAATTGAACGTGGAACAGGAGTTACAAAATTTATCCAATGACTAGATAAGGATGGAGTTAGGACCGGAAGAGTGACAATCATACGTTTTCGAAGCTCAGCTACCCTGGCATAGCGCTGCATCATCTCTTCGTATGTAAGAACGTCTCTACCGCCGATGTCAAAATGTTTGTTCATGGGCTTTTTAAGTTTTGAACACTCGACCAAATAACGCAGTACATCTCTTATCGCTATCGGTTGAATGCGTGTTGATAGCCACTTAGGAGTGACCATTATTGGAAGTCGCTCAGTTAGATATCTCAACATCTCAAAAGAAGCAGATCCTGAACCTATTATTACTGCTGCGCGTAATTCAATGGTAGGAACTCCGGATGCTCTTAGTATTTCACCTGTTGCAATACGCGAAGCAAGATGTTTACTAAGTTCGTTCTTAGGTTTATTTGCAATACCACCTAAGTAAATAATTTGCTTAACATTTGCATCGAGTGCAGCTTTACCAAAATTTTTAGCTATAAGTTTTTCTGTTTCATCGAAATCATCACCTGTAACTATTGCATGAAGCAAATAGTAAATAAGGTCTACAGACTCTACTGATTTTTTTACAGCTTCTACATCGCGAGCATCACCTTCGACTATCTCTACATCATTAAACCAAGGATAATCACGAAGTCGAGACGCTTTGCGAGAAAGTACACGTACGTCGTAGCCTTCCTTTAATAACAAAGGAATAAGTCTTCCACCAACGTATCCCGTAGGCCCAGTAACAAGTACTTTCTTCACTGCCCTATTCTACGATGAGAAAAGGTCCGTCCTTTTCATCTTGTCTTATCTTTCGTCGGCTATGTGAAGTAGATAAAAGTAACACTCCAAACATAAGTAAAATCAATCCATAAGGCCAAGCTAAATTTGCTCCTGTCGCTGGAAGACTACCTGTTACAGAACTAGGCGCGTCATCTTCTGCAGAATTTCCGCCACTAGAATCAGCAATTTCATATCGGATTGTGTTCTCGCCTAGTACCTGAACACTTAGAATTACTGCATTGAAGTCTTGTACGCTGTCGTCGACTAAAGCCAGGGTGACAGTACCACCTTGGGGAATGCTCGTCACATTTACTTGCCATGTGTAATCATCAATTTGTGTGAAAGTGGAAATCTCTGCACCACCAGTCAAAACCAGATCATCTTGCGTGAATGAAGGTGCCCAGATTAACTTATTAAATGAAACCCTGAAACAACCTGTCCCATTTGTAGTTACTTCAGACTGCCCTGGACAGCGAGTTACTGTAGTTTCTAATTCATCAGTATTATATGTAAGTCTCGTTACGTTATTGAAACCAAGTGCAAATGGGTCTTGACCATTAGTTAGCGCCACTTGGATATACAGAGTTTCTACATCAGGGCCTCCTGAAGCCGCATAAACCTCAGTCTCGCCAGAAACGAAATCCTCTGAAACATCTAGTGAAAACTGAAATGGAGATGTATCTCCCGGTTCAAAATCTGCATTTAAAACCAAAAAACAGAGAATGGCCGTATGGTTTGGATAACCGACAAAACCCAGATTTGCCGCTGGTTGGTTTAAGCAATTATCTAGTTCTACGTTGTCTCCCAGGTCGGCGTCAACCACCTCATCTAATGTTGTTCCGTCCGGAATTAAAAAGAACAAATTTGGAAATTGTTGGTCATTAGCTTGTAATGCTGCGCCTAATCCGACATTGGAGACTATGCCCTCATAAGTAATTGTAGTTCCGGCTGTTATTGTTCCAGAAGTTAATAGTCGTGTAGTTATTGAAACATCTGGCAAGTTAATAATTTCTATGGGACCAAAGGTTGCCGTATCGTTTGCGTTGTTTGGATCTGTGTTTTCGATATCCCCTTCGAGCACACTATCCGTAACCCACACTGTCGCTTCAATTTGTTCGCCCAATTCTCCTATTACATCAGATACTATTGCAGGGAGTACGCATTGACCATTTTCCATTGATCCGGTCCAAAGCCCATTTTCATCAACTGTACCTTCATCTATAGCTGGCGTTTGACCAACGGCGTCTGCATTCCAAACCACATATTGATCAAGTTCAACATTGGTCAATGTGACATTAAGTTGAAACTCTACAACGGTCTCGTCGCCATCGTTACAGACAAGAGGCAGAAGTGCTCGCCCTTCATATGCGACCATACCAGCCGTTACATTTAAATCAGCACTGCCTGGAGCTGCAAAAACATTGGATAAAGACAACAACTGCGAGATTGTGACCATCACAATAACAGCAATGACTGACAAAGACTTTCTCAAAAGTAGTTTCATACTCACTCCCTAGTGATCTATTTGTCAATACATCGTCTATTCAGAAAAAAACTTGCTAGTTATTATGATTTATTTTCTTTGAGTCTCTCTTGAATTCGTCTTATTCGAAAAGCGATGGCTAGGGTCAGGCCCAATAAAAGACAAGATGACACAAGAAGAAAAGGACGGACCTTTTCTCAGTACTGGGCGACGAGGTGGGATTCAGAGCCTTTAGTTACTATGAGATATGCTCCGCTTGAACACAAAACTTGGAAACGACAGATCCGTCGTCGCTTTTTTTCGTCCCACCAATTATCTTCTAGGGGCCAAGGCCCTGCAAAATCTTTTACCTCTTGGCGGCCTGGAGAAATTGCTGCACTTTCTATATATACAAGCTCGGATTCCAAAATACCAGTTGCATGAACTTTTATAGGTTGATTGTTTTTATCTAATAATCGCGCTTTTATCGGCTGCTCAAAATTACACATTGGAGTTTTACCAACAATTGCACCCGGCCAATGATATGTACAAGCAAAATCAGAATCGTCTAAATGGTTAAAAAGATCTTTAGAAATAAAATCGTCTAGTGTTTTGCAATACTCTTGAAATTTAACGGTCTCTTGAGGCATCCTCCCTCCTTGAAGGAAAAGTTCAACAACACTTTGTTCTCCAATAATGGCCTTTACCCTGTCGATACAACGCAAAGCATTTTCGTCACTTGCAGGATCTGTTCCGAATAGAGAAACCTGACGACGATGTGAAGGAACAACATGTGTAGCAGTTACAACAATTCGAGTGATACCGCGCGGAAAAGAATCTACAAGAATATGTTCATCAACATAGGAAACTTCCTCTAACCCTTTTTGTAAAAGCCATTCTTGACACTGCAACAACACTCTTGATGCAATCACTTGCTCTAATGCAGTTGTCTCTACTCTCCAAGATCTATTACAAATTTCTCCGCTACTCAAATGTGTTGTTACTTCTATTTCACTACACATCATTGCATTATTGTCGAGTTCTTCACTCAATTCTCGCGCAAGATTCTTAGCAACAAAAGCTGCTTGTGTACTCGTCGTTAAGGGGTCATCACTTTCGTATTCTCTAGATATATCGGCGCTTTGTGTAGCCAGCTCACGCTCATCACGTCCGTCTTCGTAGCCGGTCACAAGAGAATGAACTCGTACACCCTCTTGTCCAAATCGTGCAAGCATATCGCCAGAATTCATCTGTGCAATATCACCTAATGTTGACAGTCCAACACGTTCTAATAGCGAAACTATCTGAGGAGCATCAAGCAGCGAAAGTGGCTGTGGCGCGATGAATTCTTGCGTCTGCTCTAATGTTTCTCCAACTATATATATTCCATCTTGGTCTTGATATGGAGCAACACGAGCTGCAACAAAAGAAGCGAAACGCGTATTGGCAACTCCAATAAATACATCTTCTATTCCTAGAGATTTAACGCGCCGAAGCAATTCACGCGCAGCATATTCTTCTCCACCAAAATATCGACTGGGTCCACGCGCATTACACTCAAGCCTTCCTGGACGCACAAGACTCACTTGAGGAACCATGTCTCTAGTCGCATCTAAAACCTGTGTAAACATTTTATTTTCTAAAATAGAATCGCTCACCGCAAAAAGTGCATCAGGCACTATCGACTCTGCACTTCGTTTTCGCATTCCTCTTCTAATTCCTGCACTGTAGGCGTTAGAACAAGTTGCTAGAACATGCGCTTTATTATCATCGCGATCAAAAATTACTGTTGGAATATCTGGCTTATTACCCAAAGCTAGCCAGCAAGCCGTGACTGGCCAGCTTGGACACCATAAAGACAAGTAGCGGGTTCTATGCATAGCGCTTTATGAGATGATCTGGAACTCTCATTCCATGTTTATATTCGCTGATCTTCATTTCACGTTTCAATATTGCACCTGCACCTTTGTTTAAGCCTTGGAAAGATAATGTTTGTGCTTTTATCTGCCTATCACAAGATGCATGACAAAGTTCTGCCGGATCCAATAACACAACAATTGAATCATTTTCTCTTACCCTTGCCATGATCCTCGCCATATGTTGTGCGCCTAGTGCAGTTGGCACATGCGCTACTACTACTCGCATTGAAGACACAAGATGTGAAACAACACTAGAAAACTTTGTTGGAGAAAAAGATCGCACGCAAACAAAACGTGGATGCGTTGTTGCTGATTCGAACAAAGCAGATGACGATGCATGGGAACGAGAATCCACAACACATGCCCAGTGTTGTTTTTCTAAAGCTGTTGCAACGATATGTAAACCTACTTCTATTGTTGAAGATATATCGCCGTTTACCAACAAAGAAGTTCCGTACTCTATTGGAGCTATAGGGTTGTTATAAAGCTCTTCTAAATATAAAGAATCTTTTTTAATTCCAAGTTTTGATGCAGGAACGACAGCCGACAAAATTTTAGGGTCTTTTAATAGTTCTGGATTTCGAGTAATGCCTTTCTTAATGGCATGTACTCCTGGGGAAGTTGGAGTCATATTTTCATTATACGAACGTTTGTTCGTGTTGTCAAAGTGGCTCTATAGACTGTGAATAATTGTAAAATCTGAGTTCTAATTCGGAAACGAATTTTACTAGCCTTAAGCTCAATGGCTAAAAGAGAGATCTTCAAAAGAGATGGAGAACCTTTTAGCGTCCAACTCGAAAAATGGCTTAAAAGTGACTCCGATAAAACGATTGAAGGTCTCGAGGAAGTATTTGGCGAAAAAAGTTTTGCACTCGCGTTTATGGTTCTAATGGCACCAACGGCACTTCCACTTCCAACTGGAGGTCTGACATATGCATTTGAACTAATGGCTGTACTTCTCGCATTACAACTTATTGCGCAACGAAAAACTATCTGGCTACCAAAAAGATGGAGAAATAAAAAGCTAGGAAAAACAACACTCACAAAAACAGTACCGGCGCTGATTAAAATTCTAAAAAGAGCCGAAAAATATTCAAAGCCTCGAATGGCTAAAACGATTGATGGCCGTATGTCAACGACACTTTTTGGGATATCGGTTCTGCTACTTACAATAGTTGCAGCTATCACACCACCGTTTTCTGGTTTAGATACACTTCCCTCAATGGGAGTTGTACTTATTTCCATAGGAGTGATTCTCGGAGATGTAATAATTGCAACTGTCGGTTTAGGCATTGGCGCTCTTGGAACAGCAGTTTTTATAGGTTTTGGAACTTTGATTGTTAATTTTGTTCGTAACCTTTTTTAAAGAGTGATTTTTGACAGCTAGTATGTGTACATGAGTAAACAAAAAGTTGAGTTTTATTTCGATCCAAGTTGTCCTTGGTGTTGGGTTACAAGTCGCTGGCTAGTAGAAGTAAGCCAGGAACGAGATTTAGAGATCGAATGGCTCCCCTTTAGCTTGGCAATGAAAAATGGAGAGCTTGAAGGAGAAGACGTAACTGGACATCTGGATACGCATTCGATTGCACATAATGTATTGAGGCTCATTGAAGCTATCCATGAATCTGAAGGAATAGATCGCGGGACTTTATATACAGAATTCGGGAAAAGCTACTTCATTGATAAATCATTGAATGATGACATCTTTATCCCTGCTGTTCTTAAGCGACTTGGATTAAACGAAGACTATTTAGAAAAGTCAAATAATGAGAAATATGATGAGGTACTCAAACAATATTTAAACAATGCCATTGAGATTGTTGGAGACGATGTTGGAGTTCCTTTGATTATTTTTGTCAACGAAAAAGGTGAAAAGCAAGGTTATTTTGGGCCTGTCTTACAAGGACTGCCAGACAAAGAAGAAGGATTGGACCTATTCGATGGACTATCTAAATTAGCTAGTAGCTCAAGATTTTTTGAACTCAAAAGAACTCGCACCGGTCGTTCGAAAGTCAAAACTACAAAACGAGTTTTTGACGATATCTAATGCTTAAAAACCAGAAGCTAATCGCTTTAACTCTGGCTATATTCTTAGCTTTGATTCCAATACAATTTGGACTGCCTTTAGTCGTAGATTTTTTCATAATCGCAATTGCATACCTAGCAATGTTTTTTGTTGTCAAAAATTCTGAACTAAGTTTAAATGCACTAAAACTAAGTAGAAATCAATTAAAACGTTCGGCTATTCCTATTGCATCAATTGCAGTGTTGATCTTTTCGTCAGTCTTCATTTTCTATCTTTTTCAGCCATCTGCTTTTACAAATGATAAATATGAAACTTCACTTGCGGAGATTTTGCTATATATTTTGCTGCTACTTCCGTTCCAAGTCGCAGTACTTGAAGAACTACTTTTCCGTGGAATAATTTTCTCTTCATTGCAGACAAGATTTTCGACAAAGTATTCGGCATTATTTAGTTCAATTCTGTTTGGATTTTGGCACATCCCATCTTCAAGAAACTTTGAGTCGGATCTAACACCCAATATATTTGGTAGCTTTGAAAGCGTTGTTGTTATTGCTGCAATTGTATTTTTCACAACACTAGCAGGGCTATTATTTTGCTACTTGCGAGAGAAATTTGAAAGTCTTTATCTGCCAATAGTTTTTCACTGGAGTGTAAATGCTTCTTTTGTGTTAATGATTTATTTAAATAGTCTTTAGATTTATAACTTTTTAGAAACGAATTCTTCCAACCAATCAAATATCACTTGATTATATTCACTTATCTTATTTTGGTCTACTCCATCTAGAGAATGTGGAATATCCTTAATTGTTACTAGCTCCGCATTAAAAGCTTTAGCATACGCATCTGTGGTCTGAATAGGTATTTGGACATCGTGTTCATGCGCAATCACTAAAGCAGGAACATCTTGCTTTGCATTTGCCAAAAGATAGTGCGAATCAAGCATCTCTGGATCTCTGCGAAGCCGATACGTGTTATCACTTTGATTCATTCGAGCAACATCTACATCTTGACTTTCGTATATCGCAGGAGCGCGAAATATTATTGCGTCGATCCTATATTCAGAAGCTAACGTCGCTGCTATAAATCCGCCATAGCTTGATCCAACTAGCACTTTTGGAAGGTCGGGATAATTAGTTGCCAACCACTCGAATACAGTTTTCGACTCTTCTATATGTTGTGCTGGCTTTATTTCATCTAAGTTACCTGGAGTGTCTCCATGGCCTGAGTAATCAAAAATTACTGATGTGATATTGAGCTCTTTTGCAATGCGGCTATATAGCTGTTGATAATGACTCTTTTTTCGATTTGAAGTTCGACCAATTAATGAAAGTAAGACAAGTTTGGTTACACTGGCTTCGTACAGATCTGTAACTAATCCAACACCATTACATTCAATTTCAATCGTCTTCATAGTTTTTCTTTCAAGGCAACAAAAATGCTTTCGAGTTCATCATCTGTAACCTCAATAGTTTGGAGATCTGTAGGTCCAGGCCAACAAGGGTCTTCATACTTTTGTGAGTTGAACTCAACCGGAACTGAATAGCGAGGAATTATGTGAAAGTGAACGTTCGGATCAACCATCATTAACGCTAAATAATTGAACTTTTCTGCATTAAAGACACTCATAAGCAATTGTTCTAAGTCTGCACATACTTGAGAAAACTCTGCCCATTCTTCTGAAGTCAATGCACCTAAATTGGTAGCACCCGATTTCGCAATAGCGACTAGCGAGCCTATTGTAACTTGATTTTTCCTCAACTGAACTATCCAATGTTCATACTCAAAAAGATTCAATTCAGGGTAACCAAAATTTGTCATTGTTTCATTCATGTTTGCCTTTCAAATCAACAACCGAATACTCATTGCCAAGATGTTCGATAAAAAAAATCGCATTCTTGCCCGAAATAAAGATCGTTTTCGAATTATCGTTTGGATGAAAACCTAATGCAGGTTCATCTAGTAATGTCTCGTCAAACAACACTTTCACATCTTTCGCATTTTCGTGCATAAGCCCGTATAAAGATACTGAACCTGGAGTGACATCTAGTTTTTCTAAAAGTAATGCTTCTTTTGCAAAGGAAAGCTTATTTGAATCTAACAAAGTCTTTAGCATTTTCATATCTAAGCGAGCATCGCCATCCATAATCACCATGTAGAGTTGGTCTCGTTTTTGATCATGGATAAACAGATTCTTTATCGGCCTTTTTTCTTCAATAACGTTCTTGGATTCAGCAACACTAAACACTCTTTCATGTTCAATGTATTTGAAATCGATTTCTAACTTTTCAAGTAATTCAGTAATGCTTGTAGTATTTACTTGCAAGATTGTTCAACCCATTCTTTGACACCTGACGATGCATTTTCGATTTTGGTGGCCTCTGCATCATCAGCACAAGTAAGCATTGCTTGTATATGTTCCATTAGAAAATGTTAACAGAACTAATATGTTGACAATGAAAGCAGTTATATATCATGAATTCGGAGACCCTTCAGTACTGAAAGTTGAAGATGTTGATTCAGTCGAACCCTATGAGAACGAAGTAAGGGTAAAAGTGAGTTTTTGTGCAGTGAATACTTCAGATGCTCGTATTCGCGGTCTTAATTTTCCAGATGGTTTCGGCTTTTTAGTTCGCCCGATATTTGGATTCAGATCTCCTCGCAAAAAAATCCTCGGCGGTAGTTTTTCTGGAACCATTGACAAAGTTGGATCGAAAGTAACAGATTTAAAAGTTGGTGATCAGGTTTGCGTAATGAACGGTATGGCAATGGGTGGATATGCTCAATATGTTGTTCCGAACAAAAAGAAGCCAGTCGTTAAAGTACCTGATGGCGTAAGCGAAAAAGATGCAGCAGCTGTATTGTTCGGAGGTACCACTGCGCTTTATTTTCTTAAAGACAAAGCTAACCTAACTTCAGGTCAAAAAATTCTGATCAATGGAGCATCTGGAGCTGTCGGAACTAATGCAGTACAGATTGCAAAAATATTTGGCGCAGAAGTAACTGCAGTCACAAGTACGAAAAATATTGATCTGATGAAACAACTTGGCGCTGATAAGGTCATCGATTACACAGTAGATTCACCTTATGAAGGTGAAAAATATGATGTGATTCTCGATTGTGTTGGAACACTTGATATTGAGAAATCAAAACCACTACTTTCAGATACAGGGAAAATGTATCTTGTAGTTGCGAGTCTAAAGAATCAAATCTTTCCTGGAGCAAAAGTCTCTTCAGGTACATCTCCAGAAAAAACTGAACATATCGAGCAATTACTTCAATGGCTTAAAGAAGAGAAACTGCAGGTAGTAATAGAGCAAGTGTTCGCGCTCGACCAGGCAGATCAAGCACATGTACTGATCGATTCTGGAAGAAAAGTCGGAAATGTTCTATTACGAATAGAAGAATAAGCACTATTGCACATTTAGGACATTTTTTTCCTAAATTATGCCTATTTGATTGACGAATCAACCGTGTGTTGAAAAAATTTGAACATTCAAGAACATTAACAATAGTTCTAAAAGCTCTTGCTACAGTCGTGGCATTAAACCTCGTATTGATTGCAGCCGCTTTAGTAGTTGGCATCACCCGAATGATTCACACAGTCATTTCTGAAGGCATCAGTAAAAATTTAGCGTTACCAGAACTTCTACTTGTAGTTTTAGTCATATCGCTTTTGACGGCTCAATATAATATCTTCAAACAATACAAAAAAGAAAAAACGATAACTGTCGAAGAAGAGTTTTTTGTTGTTGCTCCTGCAGGAGGACATCAAAATTTTTTCCCGCAACTGGTCAATGCAAACTAGTTCATAGCAAAAACCAACCAAATCACATTCTGATAGCCAATTTTCAATTGAGATACAGTTTTAAAACTACAACTAAATTAAATCTATTCCTTAAGCTGCAACAACCTCGTCAAGTTTTTTTGGCTTAAATAACAAGTATCCAATCATCCAAAACTCTCCCACTGTTGCAGCAATAGGCAATGCTTCCGTAAGCCCAGTTTGATCAGGTAATATTACGGCAGTGAACGTAGATAGAACATAGCCGACTCCCCCTAAGACTAGAAACAGGGTAATTCCGCGAGGTAATTTAGATACGTATGCCATGTAAGCCATTGGGAGTAACCACAAGCCAAAAAACATCTTTCCAACTAGCCAAAGATTTTCGTGAATGTCAAACAACAACATAGTAATTTCAGGCTGAGAGTCGCTTAGAGCTAAATTAAGGGCAGTAATCCACATAGCAGAGGCTGTAAGAATGACAATAGTATTTATTAACCCAAAAGCTGCGATTTGTCCTGCTACGAAGCTGTTCTTTTGTCGAAATAATCTAAAGAACCATAGCGCCACTAATGCTTGGAAACCTGCAACCGCTATTTCAGCAGAAATACCTAGTCGGGCTAATGTTTCATCTTTAACTAAATTTGTCGACGTAGCTACTGCATCCCCTTCAACTAACAATTGATCTCTCACAAATAGAAATGCAATAACTCCAGTTATAGCTAAACCTAGATAAAATATTCCGGTCAATCTTGATGTAGACATTCTCATAGCAACCTCTTTTCCAATAAATTCTCAAAAAACACACTAGTAGGTCTTTCAACATGAATGTTATTGACCACAGAAGGCAAAGACAATATATTTCATGACCTTGCCTTGAAAAGGCATAAATTGTAATCTAGGCTATTTTCTTAAATACATAGTTACTCGCTGATTTCATATAACCAACACCTCGTCCAGATTTTTCCACTTCAACTTTTGTGGGATGTTTTCCTTTTTTGGGAATAAAGTAACTTTCTAGATTTTCTTTACTTAGACGCCATTTGTCTTTTGTATTATTTGCAATCGCTATCAATTCAAAATCTTCATCAAGATATGCCATGCTTGCATCACCGTGACTATTGTTCGCAACTAACACGCCGCCAGATTTGAGATATTTTTTACCTGCCTGTGATGCAAAACCACAGTACTGAGAGATGAGTAAATCAAAATCACTATCTACATTAAGTGGTTTTGTGTAATCCTGCTCAATGAAAGAAAATTCCGCTTTCTCGCTATATTTTTTGCTATTAGCAATAAAATTTGCTGCTTCTTGGCTTTCGATTAACTTCTTCGTTTTTTTGAACGAATCTACATAGACGACTTTGGGGATGACGAGACTAGGCGTTATATGAATATAGCTCCCAAAGTAGAGAGCCTTCTCTATCCCATAAGATTCTTGTAGCCTTTCAAATAATTCGAATCTTGTAAAATGCCGTTCAACGAAACACTTATTGTACTCATCTATAAAACTTATCATCTAGCAATTATCCCTTAACTCTTCGACATTATTCATTGTATTAGCAACTCTATCCACTTATACGTATACATTTACACCCTCAAGAAACCAGCGTTCAGTAATTTATACAAACATCGGAATACAAACTCGTGTTGTAGAACCGTGCGACCGTCGAGACGAAGTATTTATCTAATACCAGTCATTTTTTATAGCTTGATTAAAAGAAACTAATTCTCTTCCTGCAAAGTGCACTTTACTTACTCGATCTCCATCGAATAAGAATTCAACTTCTTCTCCGTGCGAATCGAAACCTGGCGCTATTGTCCCTTTGCAGATTTTAAACTTGTTGTCAGAAATATGCTCTAGATCCATCGCCCAATCCAGTTCTGTCCAGTTCATCGGAGAAAGATATATCAATTTGTTCCCCATTGAAACAAAATCAATAGGACTCCAGTTCGAGAATAACGAACACTGATACTTATCAAAATTGTTTTGAGTATCACTGTAATTTTTCTGGAAGTAATCAATAATTGAGAGCAACTTCATAGAAATTGTCGAAGCTAATCCATCATAGCTATTGGTCAAAACGCTGATAACAACTTCTCGACTTGAGTCGAATTGAGTATTAGTTATGAATCCTGGAAATCCTCCGCTGTGACCATAAAGATCCCAACCTTGCTTTTTATAGTTCACAAATCCAAGTCCATAACTTTGATCTGATTGCGCTTCAAAGTATCCATGTTGAATTATTCGTTTGGAAGAGTCCGCAATTAATTTTCCCGATCCAATCATCATTGCTGAATAAAACTTACATAGATCTTTTGCAGTACTACAAAAACTAGTTGCAGCGGCTAAATCATTGGTGGTTCTGTGTTCTACTACTTTTCGTGGACGACGATAGAAGTCTGCACTATGACCAGAAGCTAGCTTTAGATCGTCACCGAAATATTCAGCATACGTATTTTCCATTTCTAATGGCTTGATAATTTTCTCGTCCAAATACTCGGCGAACCCTTGGCCAGATATATGTTCAATCAATAGCCCTAAATAGCCATAACCGAAATTTGAGTACTTAAAAATCTCATCGGGGTCATAACAAAGCTTCGCTTGACTTACATATTCGATCAATTCATCTTTTTTAGGAAATTCCCGATTCAAAGACCAAAAGCTTGAATCTAGACCATCGCGAATCAAACCCGAAGTATGATTCAATAACTGTCGAATTGAAATCTTTTCCACTCTCTCATCTTCAGTCGATCGAAACCATTTTAGATGATCACTTACTTGGTCATCTAAACGAATTTTGCCTTGCTCTACAAGCATCATTATTGCCGTAGATGTGAAAGTTTTTGAATGTGAAGCTATTCGAAAAATGTGATCATCATTTAATTCTGTTTTGGTTTCTAAATTCGCATAACCAAAAGAATTTGAGTACAAAACCTCATCTTTATGAGATACACCAACTTGCATACCGGCATAAGTTGATGCACTGAAATTGAAATCAAGCCAAGAATCTATATATTCAAGGGCCTTTTCAAGCTTTGTACGATCTAGCTCTGACATGGCTCCGGGACAAGGACTCGAACCTTGAATGCCAGTACCAAAAACTGGTGTGTTGCCAATTACACCATCCCGGAATAACAGACTGCGATTTTAGCTTAAATAGACTCCAATTTCCTTAAAGAACACTTAAACTCTCACAGAGTTGGCTAACGATCACTTATTAGTAGTAGTTTTAATCCCCTCATGGGTTCATTAATCAAAAAACGACGAAAAAGAATGCGCAAGAAGAAGCACAAGAAGCTTCTCAAAAAAACCCGTTGGCAACGTCGCCAGCAGGGTAAGTAAACGTATTTATATCCCTTTAAATCTTCAAGCCAGCTCATCTGTGTTGAGAGCTGGCTTGTTTAATTTGACTGCATTAAGGAATTCTTCCAAACCTTACTATCCAATTTGTGCTCGTTATTCGATAATTACCGTTAGGTTCAACTACAGCGGTAATATCAACTGCAATATTGAGTATCCCTGAAGGATAGTAGTATGCGCGTGCTTTTAATACAGGATTATTCCAACTATCAATTCTTAATCTCATAAGCGAATGATCTGCAATTATCTTTTTTGCTAGCGCGTCTAACACCGTATCAACATCTTCGACTACCGGTGGTGTTGGAACTGTTGTAGTCGGAGGTGTTGTAGTAGTTGGGGGTG
>CAZLQP010000001.1:88202-158915 GCA_964561855.1 uncultured Burkholderiales bacterium
TTGTTGAAGTCGTAGTTGGAGGCATAGTCGTAGTCGTCGTTGCAGGCCGTGTTGTAGTCGGAGGTGTAGTAGTAGTTGGGGGTGTTGTTGAAGTCGTAGTTGGAGGCATAGTCGTAGTCGTCGTTGCAGGCCGTGTTGTTGTCGTTGTCGTCGGCGCATTGTTGGTATCAGCTTTCAAGAATGCCCCATATCCCTTAGTGCCAGACGGAACATACTTATTTATTTCAGAATCATTTGGCACTGCAACAGCTTGAGCGCTCAGTTCCAACAAAGCTTGAGTAGGACTACCATCTCGATTTACAAATAAATCTCCATGCTTTGAATTTCTATCTACACCTGCGATACCAACTGGAGAATTTGACATAGCTTGCGTAAATGAACTCAAAGTGTTGTAGCTAACTCCCGGAGAAGAAACTCTAACAATAGGGCCGGTTCCATTTGCATACACATTTCCATCAATGAAAGTTGGAGCAATTCCTCTAGATACATCACCTTTATGAATGATAGTTTCAATTGGAGCTTGAGCCCCTGATGAATGAGAAGTCATAAAACAAGCAACACTAGAGATGTTGCTACATAATCCAGTAACACCAGTAGGATACGCGAAGACATTGTTTACAACATAATCTAATCTTGGCATCCAATCTAAAGTTGCTGGTTTTGGATAAAGCGTCTGCAAATCACTCCTTAACGAAGTAGGGCAAGGGTCGCTAACTGGTCGATTGGAACAACCGGGGATAGATCGACTGTCGGTATATACTCCTAGAGGGTATGCCCCTCCGATAATTGTGTTGTTGACCAGTCTCAAACCAGAAGATCCAATTAACCTTACCGGATTTACTGAACCTGAATTCTGAATAAAGTTATTTACGAGTAACAGTCCGTCAGATATCTCAAAGAAAACTCCCGAATTCGAATTATTCCGAATTATGTTATTGGCTACAACGACATTGATGTTGCTTTGGTCGAACCAAAGACCGTGTGACTTGTTGTTTTCTATGACACTGTTTTTTACAGTTGTATCTCTAGTCCTACTTGTTTTGAGCCCTCCGCTTGCAGGAGAGGATGTGAACTCATCGAATGGATCGGCATTTATAATCCTTGACGAATCGATTGTAAATTTATCTGTTTGGTTTGCCCCAACTACTTGCCAACCAACATGACTAATAGTAGCGTTTTTCAATGTCGAATTGATGTTTCCAACATTATAAAGAATTCCATTGAAAGGCAGATGTGAAATTTCAACATCCTTAATGACGCTATTATGTGCACCACTTTCGACGATAATTACACCATAGTCATTTGCATTTGGAGCATATCGAGTTATCCTTAAACCCTCGATAGTAATATTGGTCCCATTTACTTGAAAAAGTCGATCGCGATCAGTCGAAGATGTTGAAGGTCTTGAAACTTCAATGTTTGGCTTACTTGAATCTAGAGATGTTAAATAAAGCCTCTTATTTACATGATCTACAAAAAATCTACCATCTTGCAGTTGGTTTTTATTGATGACTTGCTTTAATGCAGAGTTACCAATCCAAACTTGGTCAGCAAACATTCCTACACAATCACCTTGAAGATTTTGACATCCAGTCTGCTTACCTGCAATGAAGTCATCTCCAAAAAAAAGACCGCCACCATTTGCTACAGGTCTGGGCGAATAAGAAACCCAACGTAATATGCCTTCTGTTGTCCAATTTCCTAAACTCGATATACTTACAGCACCATTGAACTCAGGAATTTCACCTGGAAATGCCTTAATAGTAACTCCAGATTTCGAAAGAGCAAAGTTGCGTTGATCTCTATATACTCCACCTCTCAACACAACTGTTCCGTTTGCTTGCACTTGGCTAATACCTCTAGCAAGTGTGCAAGGTGAGCTTTGGATACAATTCGAAGTTGTAGATCCGTTGGGTGATACAAAAATTGCATTAGACCCCAAAGTCGATAGCTGATAGTTGATAGGCAAATTAGCCCCTGCGCTTATGGCGATGTTGTCTATTGTATTTAAGACTGAACCCGTATTAGTTTGCGGTGTCGAAGTTGTGGATGCAGCTAGAGGTATTGAAAACACTAGAAGAGTCAATACACTGGCTGATAAGCAAACGCGAACAACGTAGTTTTTCGTAGCAATTTTGAGGCGAGGCATCAGAGACATTCCTTTGTCTTGGGCAGTATACCTAATTGTTGCATAGCAACTAAGTAATAACAATCGAGTCTTTTTGCTAACTATTTCGCGAAATACCTAGAAATAGTCTTGCACTTTATAAAAACTGAATTAGATCATCTCACTTATAGCTAGCGAGCGAAAGTGTCTACTGTTATCCATTTCAATTAATGAATTTATTGAACTCTGCGCTTGGTCAGGATCAGATAAAGCAAAAAAAGTGGAACCTGATCCTGCTAAGACAAAAGATAAACCGGTTTGAGATTCCAACATTGCCTTGACTTCAAGCAGTTCTGGATTCAAATCATATGCCGCTAAGGCTAAATCGTTGTGAAGATTATGACACACTGACGCCAAAGCTGCTGGCGCTTCGATTCCTTCGTCGCGCGGTCGTCCTATTTTGTCATATTGAGCATATACCTCTGGCGTGGAACATTGAATATTTGGAGTAACAACAATTGCCCTTAAATCCTCTATATAAAACTCATCTAATGGATCTAAGATTTCTCCCCTACCCTTCATCCATAGCGCTTGAGAATAAATACATGCAGGAACATCACTACCAAGTTCTTGAGCTAGATAAATCAATTCGGTTACAGTAAGTTCGTTATCACAAAATCTATTCAACAAATTCAACGTTGCTGCACAATCAGCTGAACCTCCTCCGATACCTGCAGCTACAGGAAGCATTTTCTTAAGTTCAAGATGCACTTCGTTAACTTCCGGAAACAAATCTACGATTCGTTCATGTGTTGCATACTTTTCGAATGCTTTTACTATTAAATTCGTCTCGTCAATTTCTACAATATGTTTTGAGGTTTCTGCCAGTGACAAACCAGGATTAGTGTCTTCAACTACTTTGAGCACATCGTATAATTCTGGCAGAAAAACAGTAAATGCCTCGAGGTTGTTATATCCGTCATCTCGCTTGTCTAACATTCGCAAAGTCAAGGTAAGTTTCGCAGGCGCGTATTGCTGTAGGTTCATTTTCTTATATCCTTAAAAGCTTGATAAAGCTTAGCGAAATCTTCAAGATCACAATGTTCAGGTCGTAAAGTTGCACTTACATTTGCGGTCTCAAATATTTTTTCAGCATCATCGCCAAAAATCGAAGATAGAGATTTTCTTAGCATCTTGCGTCTTTGAGAGAATGCTGTGTCTATCAGTTCAAACCACTCATCAAGATCTGACTGTTTAATTCCACTGATCACATCTACTTTTCTAGTCAGCAAAATAACACTTGAATCAACGTTAGGCGGAGGATAAAAAGATTTAGGTGGAACATCAAATAGAAGCTTCGCATCCATGAAGTATTGAAGCTTTAAAGTAGCTGAAGATACATTTCGTGATTTTTGTTCCGCACAAAGTCGTTGCGCTACTTCTTTTTGGACCATTGCAACAACAGTATTTACATTGCTTGCTTTCATTGCGATGTCTACTAATAAAACAGCAGAAATATTATAAGGAAGGTTACCCGCTATAGCTTTTATGTCGTTCTCTTTACAGAACTCCTCAATTTCTAAATTCATAATGTCTTGGTTTAAGACTTCTACATTCTCTAGATTGAAGTCTCGTAGAACTTTTTGGAGTGGCTCTATAAGATATTTATCCAGTTCGACTGCGAAGACTTTGTCAGCTTTACGAGACAAATGGATAGTTAGAGATCCCAATCCTGGTCCAACTTCAAGAACGTTCGAATCTATATATGAAGCAATTTTGCTAGCGATATTTGAATCAATCAAAAAGTTTTGACCCAAGGCTTTTGAAGGAGCAAATCCGAAATCTTGCCTTAGTTGATTTATTAAAGCAACTGTAACCCCAGAAAATTGTTCATGCATGCAGATCTATTATCGCATGTTGGTGTGCATTACCACGAAAGACGCACTGTAGTGACACCTGAGGATAATGGCGCTATTGCTGCAAATCCCTCTCGCGATAAATCAATAACACGACCAGCAATGAATGGACCTCTATCCGCGACTCGACAGGTCGTCGATTTACCATTATTTACATTAGTAACTGTAATTATCGTTCCGAACGGTAGAGTCTTGTGTGCACAAGTACCGCCACCTTTTGGAGGCGCATAAAACGAAGCGATTCCTGTCTCTGATCCTCGAGAAGAATTGGATGCTCTAGGTGTTGTGTTGTTCGAGCTTGCCGTTGATTTCGTTCCAACTTTAATTATTCTTGGTTTTGGTGCGACAATTTCTCTCGAGTCGGTAATCTTCTCTTCGATAACATTTCCGTCAGCAATTGTTTGAGTAATTGTTACTTCCTCTTTACCATTTACACCGCGCTGAACTTCTTTAGTCTTACCTTTAGCTAAAGAAGAATCATTCTGGCGTTGCGTTATAAATGGAACTACTCTCTCTTCGGTTCTAGTTTGGGTAGTTACTCGTTGAATTGTGATTGCCTCTACTCCCATTGCTCTGGATTCAATTGAAGGTGTAACAATGTCATTTCCCTTTACGACAACTCCACGCTCATTCAGTACATCACCAACTGTTAAACCTGAAGTTTTCACTTCAACAGATTTACCATCTACATTTATTTTCAACTCTTTAACGAAGTTAAACTCCATCGCAGGAGCGGTTCTTTTAGTCGTGTAATTAGCTCTGGAGAAATATGCAGAGACACTCGCTAGCTCACCTAAGTTTTGTTCTTCAATAAAGCTCTGCAAGTCCTGCGCGACACTCAGTCTCATTTCTTTTTCGCCCTCAATAACTACGGGCACATAGATTGGCACAGCCTGCGGAATTGTAGCGAGAGAATTTTCAGTAGCATAAGCATTGTCAGTTGAGTTCTGATCCAAATAAAAAGCGATTGCTGAGCTGAGCACAACAACCGCTAAAACGGCGCTTACAAGGCGCTGATATTTAGCTCTACGTTTAAGTTTGAGTGTTCGATGTTTTGAAAGCCTCTTACGTCTAGTGTGCGCTCGCGAATCAAAACTTGGAGCAGCTTCCGTTTTGCTTGAGAAATATCCAATTCCATCTGCCCCGACCTTAACGGCACGGGTCTGGCCGGAATCTACCAATAATCTCGGATCCAAAAGATCTTCGAGCTCTGGTAAAGACTCGAGTGAATCGATGGGTAGCCAGGATTCGGGTTCAGGGGCTAGCGCTCTAGCCGGCGATGGTTTCATGAAGCTATAAACGTTAGCCATAGCTTGCTAGAGTTTCCACTCATTCGTCGTTTTGTCCTGTTTCTGTAGTGTTTGTACTGGGATTTTTGTCGCTACGCTATGTCACAACTGAAAAATCGGACAGCTAATGGACGCTTAACGAAAAGCTGAAACCGAGTTATCAAACAGAGATTGGAAGACTTGTTCTCGATCCTCGGAGCATTTCGATTCTCTTATATCGGCAACTTGCTCTGCAACAAAGTGAACAAATGAGGGTTGATTGGTCTTTCCTCGATGAGGAACGGGAGCCAAATAAGGTGAATCCGTCTCAACAAGCAGATTTTGTAATGGTACAACCTCAATGGCGTCTCGGATATCTTGAGCATTTTTAAAGGTTGCTATCCCAGAAATTGAAACATATGCTCCATTTTCAACTGCTCTTAGGGCCTCTGCGGGTCCACCTGTAAAGCAGTGAAATACGCACTTTTGGGGCCAACCTTGCTCGTCAAGAAGGCTGAAAGTTTCCGTCCAAGCATCACGAGTATGGATGACTAGGCATTTATTGTGTTTTTTGGCTAGTTCGATCTGCCATATAAATGACTTCGTCTGATCTTGCTTGGTTGAATAGTTATAGTAGAAATCGTATCCAGTCTCGCCAATTCCACAGATAACATCGATATTTTGATCTATTAGCTTTTCCAGTTCTTCACGTTGAGAATCTAGATGTTGAGCCTCATGTGGATGCAGACCAACTGTTGCTTTACCATCCAAAGCGGAAAATCCGAGATCAAAACGCTGTTTTTCGATAAGTCGTGCAACATCAATAGAACGTTGAGAGGTCTCTAAGTCACAACCCACGATATTGATCGCTCGAAGTCCAGCTTCATATGCAATTGGTAACTGATTATGAGCATCATCAAGAGAATCGAAGTGACAATGTGTATCAAACAACATCCCAACAGTATAGGAGGACTGACCCTCCAAAAGGGACGTAACGCCCAAAGCTTTGGGCGTTACGTCCCTTTTGGAGGGTCAGTCCTCCGAAGCGTCGATGCGGGGGAAGAGGGATTCGCCTTTTTCAAGTTTGCATCCAGCCTTATAGCTACCCCAGGCAATATCGTCAGGAAGTCTCATCTTCTCTATTGGAGTTTCTTCTTGAAGACCAAGACGTCTCCATAGCTCAGCAGCTGTTTGTGGCATTGCAGGATATGCGAACAAACAAATTGCTCGCAAAGCTTCTAGACAATCTCCAAGGATGTCTTTCGCAGCTTCAATATCTTGTTTCGCGACCTTAAAAGGTTCTGTAGATTCAATATATGAATTAACATCACCAATCAGTTTCCAGATTGTTGCATGTGCTTGAGAGAAATTGAAGTCCAGCATCAATTGATTCGTCTCTTCAAAAGTTTTGGCTATCGCATCTCGCAATGGACCTTGAGCCCTGTTTTCTGGAGACACACCATCACAATATTTAATTGCCATATTTAAAACTCGTGAAGCTAGGTTTCCAAAATTGTTAGCTAAATCTGAATTGTATCTTGCCAACATTGCTTCGTATGAAAAATCTCCATCTCCTCCGAAATGTTGGTCGGCAACAAAATGGTATCGATAGCCATCAACTCCAAAAGTAGGAGTCAAATCTCCAGGGATAATCTGATTGGCTTTTGACTTACTCATCTTTTCTCCGCCAACAGTTAAGAAACCATGTGCAAATACACATTTTGGCGGCTCAAGCCCTGCAGCCATGAGCATTGCAGGCCAATATACGGCATGGAATCTTAAAATATCTTTGCCAACGAAATGAATTGCCGGCCAATAGCTGTTGAATTTCTTGTCGTCATCTGGATAGCCGATTGCAGTTATATAGTTAGTAAGCGCATCGAACCAAACATAAGTAACGTGTTTTTCTTCCCAAGGTATTGGAATTCCCCAGCTGATTGAAGTTCTCGAGATTGAAAAATCCCGCAAGCCTTGTTCAATGAAACTCATAACTTCATTCCGTCGAGATATCGGCCTGATTGCATCTGGATGTTGTTCGTAATGTTCTTTTAGTTTGTCTTCGAATGCACTTAGTTTGAAAAAATAGTTATCTTCTTTAACAGTCTCGACGGGTTTGCCGTGATATTTACAATTTCCATCTTCCAGATCTTCTTCTGTGTAATATGCTTCGCAAGCTACACAATAAAGGCCCTCATAAGTTCCGCGCTCAATAAATCCATTGTCATAAACGGTCTGCAAAATTTTTTGAACTGCCTTTTTGTGACGAGGTTCTGTTGTTCGAATGAAATCATCATTGGATATGTTTAAATCTTTCCAAAGTTCTTTGAATCGCGGAGAATAAAAATCAGCGAGTTCCTGAGGTGTCATTCCTTTTTCTTCGGCGGCTCGTTGCAGCTTTAAACCGTGCTCATCAGTTCCTGTTAGAAACATTACATCGTCACCAATAAGTCGATGCCAACGTGCTGCGACATCTGCAGAAATCGTCGTATATGCACTTCCCATATGCGGTGCATCATTTACATAGTAAATCGGAGTCGTGATATAAAAAGAGTTAGACATAGCTAATAAATATAGTCCTAAAAGCTATTTTTCGTCACCTTTTATCGTTTTTATGTCTTGATAAATTTTCTTGATTTCGTTTTTCGCTAGATCAGTTAAGTCATGAAGTATCTCAATTGTGTCTCTACTTGATAGGCCTTTGGATTTCATGATGTTAATTTTCTCGATTATAGAATCTCTTTTCGAAAAATCCACTTGAATTTGAGCAGCACCAACGACAACTACGATTTCACCTTTCACATCTCCATAGAAGTGCTTTTCTAAATCTTGAGCTTTGGCACGTCTTACTTCTTCAAATTTCTTAGTCAGCTCACGGGCGATTAATACATCTCGATCCGGTATGGCTTCACTTAATAATTCAATGGTATCTGCAATTCTTTTAGGAGACTCATAGAAAATCACTGGCACTGAATTGTTTCTGAAAGAATTAATCACATCAATTTTGGCTTGCTTTGTTTTTGGGAGAAACCCTATGAAACTAAAGCTCGTAGATTTAAATCCGCTTAGCGCATATGCTGTTGTTAAGGCACTAGCCCCTGGAACTGAAGATACTTTAATATCGTTTTGGTGAAGAAAATCAACGAGGATCGCACCTGGATCAGATATCGCAGGCATACCTGCATCTGAGCAGTAAACAACAACTTTGCCATCTTTTATAAATTCAATGACTTTTTTAGAATCTTCAAATTCATTGTGCTCATGAATAGGTAAAAAAACTTTTTCTTTATAATCAACATCTAAAAGCTGTAAAAGTTTCTTTGTTTCACGAGTGTCTTCGCATGCAATTACATCTGATTTAATAAATGCATCTATTGCTCGGGCAGAGATGTCTTGCATATTTCCAATGGGAGTCGCGACCAAGTAGAGTCCGGGTCCAAAATTACTTGATTTCATTTACCAAGTTTAATGTATAGGAATTTCTACTATCGTATGAGTCCCTTTTGGAGCAAAAACTATTCGCCTTGGTGGAACATTTCTTGAGCCCAACACTCGATTATCCAAATCGAGAAAAACAACTTTCAAATCAAATTTCATTCCAAAAGTATGTATCGATCGACAATTCTCAAAAATAAGCGGTTCGGGATTTTGTTCAAGAGCTATTCGGGCTAATCCTTTAAATCGCTTGGATCGAGTAGAGGCATAATTACCAGAAGGCTCAAAGTACTGGCCGATTTGGATCTCTAGTTCGCTTTGCATCGACTAAGCATTGCAGATCTGCAGGATAACTTCAACGAAAAATATGCAACTTTTGCTAATTACATCCTGTGAGAAAAGGTCCGTCCTTTTCGGGGGAAAAGGACGGACCTTTTCTCAGACGGCCCTTTTCTCCCTTCGCTTGGACAGAGATAGCTATCCTTGGGCTAGAATGTATCTCTTATGACAAGCAAGAAATCGAAAAAACGACAGCTTAACGCTAAACGTAAAAAAGCTAATCATGGCAAAAAACCGCTTTGCGGTCGCCGATAGCGCTTGTTTTAATTAATCTCTAGTTTCTGAGCTAATTAAATCTTGTGCCGCCAATGCCTGTTTGATTCTCAGAGGTGAAAAACCACCAAATTCACGCTCACTTGCAGCAAGTTCTAGTTGCGCTTGCACATCTCCTTCGAAGGCATTTTGTACCAAATCGTCAGCAATCGTTGCACTCGAAGTTACTACTCCTGCAAGATTCAATGCAGATGCCAGCAGAATTGTCGAAATAGCTCCACAATAAATAGGGCCTGTATAGATGCTGGCTAGATGCAACATGAAATCAGCATTCGCTGTTTCATCAATCACGCCATTTATAGGTAGATCAAATAAGAATTCTGGAGTAATTGGCAATTCAGCCGGATTACCCACGAGTCTTACCAAAAGAGGAACATCATATTCTTTTTCGTGAATTGCATTGCACAATGCATATGCATCTTTCGTATTTGAAGATAACTCAACAACCAAAGCATCTGCTTTTGCTTCAACTGCATTGTGAGCTAATACCACACTCTGACGAATGCTTGGAGCAGATACATCTGCTACCAGAATAGTTTCTGGCAATGCTTTAGCGACTTCGGCAACAAGATTTTTGTGTTCATCGACTGAAAGAGTTTGTCCTTCACCGGCTGGAGTTGCAACAAAAATTGCCGTCGCATTTTGTTGCGCTAATCGTTTTGCTAAACGTGCAGTAGTTTTGTATTCTGCTTCGCCTTCTTCATCAAATAGTGTTGGCAATGCACAAGCGATGCCTTCAAAAATTGGCTGTACGACTAATCCGGTTTCATCGTTTTCAAATTCTTCACCAAAACTCATTGTGATTTCTGGCTCAACTTGTTCAGTTTCGAGATCCTCTATCACTTCCACGTGAATATCATCCTTGTCTTGCACTTCTTCTTCATCCTGATCATTTTCAACTAAATCTGTTATGACACTATTATTTTCAGCAACAAGAGACTCTTCGTTAAGCACTTCATCGATATATTCATCGATACCGATATTCTCTATCTTGCTCAATTCATCCTCCGAAGGGCCTTCGATTCCATCCAATTTTGCGTCTCTTTTTGACTGAACCCGCTCTAACAATGAGAACACTTCTGCAGGACTCTCGTCAAGTTCTACCTCTTTTTCTGGCTTAGTATTAACAATTGGGGTCTCGCGAATCTCGGCTATGGCGCCGTCATCTTCCCAATCATCAAGCAGGTCAGACTCAGTGCCAGCATAGATATCATCGTCTAATTCAAAAGATTCCCAGTCATCGAAATTTTCGTAATCTTGATATGAGTCAGTTCTTGGCATAAGCAATAGAGAATACACACATTTTCGACAAAAGTGTGTGACTCAAAAAAGTGATAAGTGACATCATTTTGTGAGATCATAAAGGGGTGTTATTTCCGACGATGCCGTTTGTGATTTTCTTTTTGGTTGTACTGCCATTATCGTGGCTGTTACTTCCTTTGTTTGTTAATCGCAACGATTGGCTTCATCGTCTTCCCTGGAAGATAGCTATATTGATTGCTAGCTATATTTTTCTAGGCTTCAATCAACCTCTCCTGGATTTCGGTTTTGTTTCAATTCCACTTCCTGTTGGGGTTCTAGCTTTATCAGTGATCGGCAATTATTTCCTAGTAAAGCTGATGATGGCTCAATCCAAACACCATTTAAAGGTCTGGATACTGCGCCTCACTGTAGCTCTTAATGTTGGAGGTTTAGGCTATTTCAAATACCGTAATTTCGTTCTCGAAAATGCCTATAACATTTTTGGTCAAAATGCCGAGCTTCCCAGATTGAGCTCTCTGATCATACCTATCGCAATTTCTTTCTTTACTTTTCAAGCGATTAGTTATGTAGTTGATTGTTACCGCGGAGATTTTGAACCTGTTGGATTTTTGGACTTTGCAGTTTTTTTGTCTTTCTTCCCACACTTAGTTGCAGGCCCAATAGTAAGAGCGAGCGAATTTATCCCTCAGCTACGCAACCCACATAATCCTCGTGCTGTTGAAACAACAAGAGCTGCAACATTAATTGCCCGAGGTTTGTTCAAAAAAATGGTGGTTGCGGATTTGTTGTATGTACAAATAGTGCGTCCAGCATTTGGAGCACCAGGCAATCTCGACTCGCTAGAAGCTATTGTCGCCATTTACGCCTATGCCGCCCAACTTTATGCTGATTTCTCAGGATATACAGACATCGCTATCGGTGTAGCGTTACTACTTGGATTCAAATTTCCTCAAAATTTCAATCGACCTTATACCGCAACATCAGTCCGCGATTTTTGGCAAAGATGGCATATGACTTTGTCGCGCTGGCTAAGAGACTATGTTTATATCCCTCTTGGAGGAAATAAGAAAAGTATTTTCGGCGCAAAATTCGTCGCTTTTAATGTTGTGTTAACTATGGCTCTTGGAGGATTATGGCATGGAGCAAACATCACATTTGTTGTTTGGGGTCTTTACCACGGTGTGGTTTTGGTAATTGAGAGAATACTTCGCAATTTCAATGAAAGACATGAAATTGAAGTTCCAGCAATCATCCGAAGAATTATTACTTTCCATGTTGTTGCATTTGGCTGGGTAATATTTGCTTCTGAATCTCTATCCTCTGCACAATTAATGTTTTCAAGAGTATTTAGCGGATTAAATGATTCTCCATCTTTGGTGACTGCAACAATAGTTTTGGTTGTTCTCGCTGGAATATGCATTCAGTTCATACCTCCGAAATACACTTCGCAAGTCTCCACTTATCTTTCGTCTAAGCCAATTTTTGTCCAAGCTTTATTCTTTGGTGTAGGTCTGATGTTATTGTCCGCTCTATCTGGACGAGTGTCTGCATTCGTCTATGGATTCTTTTAGGAGCGTGACATGACATTTGCATTTTTAAACAAGAACAATGACGAGAATAAAGAACCTATAGCTAATCAAAATCCTAAAAATGTTTTGGTTTCTAAAGCTGATCAACCCCATAAGGTGATGAATGTTGCACAGACTTTACAGTTTGTTTTTCTGACAATTTTGATTGGAGCTTTACTTAATGCTTCTGCTCTCATAACCCGGGCAGAAACCATTGAAGATTCTTTCATGAAAGATACCATCACGACAGTTTTGTCTCCTTTTGATTACGCATCTCGAGCGCTAGGATTGACTTCAGTTCGTCAAAGCACCCGAGAGGCTATGTCTCTTCCTCGAGATGACTCTGTAGATACATTTACGTTTGAAGAAACTGAAGTTGAGACTCCGCCTACCACGACTTTGCCACTCATTACTCCACAAAATAAGTTAACGATGTGGCTTGTAGGAGATTCGTTGAGCATTATTCCTTCTGAATCAATAGCTCGAAATTTCTCGACTGAACATTTCAATATTTTAGGAATTGATGGTCGAGTATCAACAGGAATGGCACGAACCGATGTTTTCAACTGGTTTAGCCACATTAGAGAATATGTTGCGGCGAATAAGCCAAAAGTCATGGTAGCAACTTTCGGTGCGAATGACGATCAGTCGATCTACACGGAAAATGGTTTTATCGGCCCCTTCGGCTCCCAAGCTTGGAAAGATGAATACGCAAAACGAATCTCATCTACTATCGACTTTTTGGAATCACAAGGCACTTTTTCTATATGGATTGAGATCCCTCCCACACGTGACCCCGTGAGAAACGATCGCTATGCAATCATAAATGAAGTAACAAGAAATGTTGTTGCATCTAAAAGCTCATCTGCGCGCTATATTGAAACTAAAGCTGCTTTTACCCTCCCTGATGGCAGCTACCAAGATTCACTGCCAATAAATGGAAACCTTACATTGTTAAGAGCTCCAGATGGCATCCATTTAACCCGTGCAGGTGGAAATATTGTATCGGATTTAGTTTTCAAAGAACTATTAACTCTTTACTCTTTTTAAGTCTATTAGAGACCTATTTCGGCTAACCTAATAATCATGGATGCTACTCAAATCAAGATACCTAAAGATCTACTACCTGCTGATGGCCGTTTTGGTTCAGGTCCTTCAAAGGTTAGAAATGCACAACTCGATCACTTGATGCAAAATAAAGAATTCTTAGGTACATCTCATCGTCAAAAACCTATCAAGAATCTAGTTAAGGGCATCCAAGAAAAAATGGCTAGCTTTTTTGCACTACCTTCTGATTATGAAATTCTACTCACCAATGGAGGCGCATCTTTGATGTGGGATGCGGCAAGTTTCAGCATAATTAAAGATAAAAGTGCACATGCTACATATGGAGAATTCTCTTCAAGGTTTGCCAATATCACAAAAAAGGCTCCTCATATTCAAGAACCATTGATTGTAGAAGCCGAGCCTGGAACTGCAGCATATCTACAAACGATTGATGACGTAGATACTTATTGTTTAACTCACAATGAGACGTCTACAGGTGTAATGATTGATCTTTATCGCGTGGGTAATGAAGATTCTGTAGTTATGGTGGATGCAACATCAGGTGCAGCGTCTTGTGCTGTTGATCCACAGAGCTACGACATGTACTATTTTTCTCTACAAAAAAGTTTTGGGGCCGAAGGCGGATTGGTATTTGCTCTTTGTTCACCAAGAATGATTGAAAGAATTGAATCTATCGATCGTTTTGCTCCAGCAATCCTTGATCTTAAGACTACAGTTGAGAATTCACGTTTACACCAGACTCTAAATACACCGGCGTTAACAACTTTGTTTTTATTGGATTCACAACTCGACTGGTTTCTAGAAAACGGCGGCATGGAATTTGCACAAAAACGTTGCACTGATTCATCCTCCCAACTCTTTAATTGGGCAACTAATCACGAGCTTGCTTCTGTGTTTGTGCAAAATGAAAAGGAAAGATCATTAGTCACTGCGACTATAGATATTGATTCTTCAATAGATGCTGAGGACGTAGTTGCAGCTCTAAGAGCAAATGGTATTGTTGATTGTGACCCTTATAGAAAACTTGGAAGAAATCAAATAAGAGTTGCTACTTTTCCTTCGATCGATCCTGAGGATATATCAAAGCTGATTGAATGTCTAGATTTTACAATAATGGAACTTACTAAATAGCTAGTTCTCTTCAACAAGTTTGTCAGAACATTTCTCTAACGCCGCGTCTGATATACCTTCTTGATCAGATGCAAATGGGTCTCGTCGTTCTGTAAGGTCTGCTTCAACAAAATCTCGCAAAGTTTGTGCATCTACATCATCGTAAATTTCTCCGATATAACATTCAACATAAGTATCAACAGCTTTACGAGCTTTGTCGGTATCGATTTCGGTATTCGCCAAAATTTGCTCTCTGAATGCGTCTTCCACTTGGCCTCTTGAAGGTTTTGAAGTACACGCACTTAATACAAAAATAGAAACAAGTAAGGCTAAAAGTATTTTTTTCATAAACAGGTAATTATCTTAGCGGATTGACCTATTTACGCATTAGCCAAAACACGAACTGCAGTAGGGTTAAAAATTTCTTTAATTACAACTGCGACTTCGTCATCTGTAGGCATCTTTACAAATGGTTGTCCTAAATCGACTAACTCGTAAACGTTAGATCTTTCGTTGCGGATGTAGATGTCGTAGCATTCAAATTCACCAGATGGAGTTTCTGCGTTGAAATGACCGACAACGTAAGCGTGCATTCCATCAACATCTACTACAGTAATGCATTCTAAACCACCCACAAGTTTTCACCTCCGCTGTTGGTTGTTGTCTATTTTGCCAAAAAAATCGGAAGCTATGGTGGATATTTGCAATATTTGACGGTTTTTATCTTGAATCGGTCAATCGAGCTTTATTGCCGAGAAGAAACACTATTTTTTAAGGGAATCTCTTATTTCTGTGAGAAGTTCCACTTCAGTCGGGCCGGACTCAACCTCTTTAGGCGGAAAGACTTTCAACGAAGCTTTAACAATGAAGAAAGCACAAGTAGCAACTGCCAGAAAGTTTATTACGTCTCCCAAAAATGCACCAAAGTAAAACTTTGTATCACTCACATCTAATATTAAAGTACCATCAAGAGATTCAGCATCTCCGAAAATTGAAAAAATTGGATTGAAGAGATTCTCTGTAAAGCTGGTTACAACATTCCCGACTTGTACTCCCATCAATAAACCGATCGCAATCGCAATCAAATTTCCAGTTGTAACGAAAGCCTTAAATTCTTCGAATAATTTCTTCATTTTTGTCCCCTCTTAATCAGAAGCTATATTTTTCAAAACGTTTTCTATAATCTTTATTCCTGTTCCATTTTCCAAAGTCATAATAGATTCCGGATGGAACTGGACTGCCGCTATAGGTAAATCCTCGTGTTCTATAGCCATGATTACTTTATCGCCCTTAGTCTGAGCTGTCACTTCGAAGTCTTTAGGCAACTTTTTTGCATCAGCATAAAGTGAGTGGTAACGACCAGCAGAAAAAGGCGACTTAATGTCACTAAATAGCTTCGATTTTCGTGATTTAACTTTTACGAGCGACGTTTTGCCATGCATAGGCTCTTTCAATTGGCCAAGCGTTCCTCCATAATATTCAACAAGTGCTTGCAAACCTAAACATACACCGAAAATTGGAAGGTTGTTTTTTAGTGCAATATCGATCACTTTATTTAATTCGAAATCAGTTGGAGAGCCAGGACCAGGAGACAGACAAATTAGTTTTGGATTAAGTCGATCGATATCAGCTTGTAAGTCTTCAGCACTAAATCCGATTCTTTTAGTTTCTACATATGCCCCGGCTATACGAAAATAACCGGCCAATGTATGAACAAATGAATCTTCACAATCAATCAACAAGACATTGACGTCTCGCTTGAGAGTTACATCATCGTTTGATATTTGCTCTTCCAATTTCGATCCACTATCTACTTGTCCTTGATTGATTATATTAGTTATGATGCTCTCGCCAACTTTTAATTCATCAAATTGATCACCTGTTGCTTTGGCGTGACAGTACCTAACGACATCAAGCATCGCGCTGGCTTTAAGCTCGGTTTCTGCTTCTTCTGCTGCAGGATCAGAGTCCATTAGTAGCGTCGCCCCAACTCTGATGTGAGCTTGGCCACCATGTAGATGAATCGTACGAAGCATCAAACCCGTATTCATTGTTCCATCTAAAGCAATGAATCCCATTGCCCCGCCATAAAATTTTCTAGGAGAAGCCTCATTTTGTTCGATAAATTTCATCGCCCACATCTTCGGCGCTCCAGTTACGGTAACTGCCCATGTGTGTGTCAAAAATGCATCAATAGACTCAAGGTTTTCTAAAAGGCGAGACTCTACATGATCCACTGTGTGAATAAGGCGAGAATACATTTCTATTTGTCTTCGACCGATAACTTTCACAGAACCTGGGACTGACACCCGAGATTTATCATTTCGATCAACATCTGTACACATGATCAGTTCTGAAGCTTCTTTTTCAGAATCGAGTAGTTTCTTTATCTGCTCTTCATCAGTGATACCATCAGAACCTCTTGCAATAGTGCCGGCAATCGGACAACTTTCGACATAGTCTCCATCAACTCGAACAAACATTTCAGGCGAAGCCGAGATCGTCCATTCTTCGGATCCTAAATTGATCAAAGCTCCATAGGGGGCAGGGTTAACTTCTAGCAACTTATTGAACACAATTGACGGAGATGATGCACATGGTTCATGGAAAGTTTGCGAAGGAACTACTTCAAATAGATCCCCACGAGCGAAATAATCTTTGGCACTTTCAACAATTCTTGCATACTCTCCCTTCTTCATATCTCGAGTAGCTTCTACGTCTTTCGCAATGTATTCGACGCGTTCTCCAACTCGGTCAAAAGATCTGGTAGACGCAACAATGTGTTCGTCATCTTCTAAAACATCAAACTCGTAACTGATTTTATAAGATTCTTGTTGTGCATGGTCTGTAATGAAAATCTGGTCTACTAAATACAAAACCAGATCTCGTTGATCATTTCTGGGCAGCTTTTTTTCAATTCCCATAAAATCAATTCCGAGATCGTAACCAAAAGCTCCATAAAAACCGAGTCTTGAATCTTCAATCTCAAAACTATGTCTTAAATGCCTAATGACATTTAAAACATGCGGAGTCCTCGAGCGGTGCTCCTCAATGAAATCGGCCTCTATATCAAATACTCTTGCATGAATTGCATTTCCGTCGTTACTGATAACCTCACAATATTGGCAATTGGCCAAAGATCTTTCAAAAGGTTCAAGTAATACTTCACCACGTTTATTCAGTGCAGAAACACTGATCATCTTCCCTGTCGATTCAATAGCAATAGGTGGATGGATTGATCCGATATCCCATCTTGTATAGCGACCCGGATATTCATACCTAGAAGTGAGCATTACTCCACGTGCAATATCTAACTGTGGGATTAGAGAATCCACCTCAGACTTACTGCAGGATTCTCTTTTAGATTCAATGCGTACACCTATTGGTGATAGATGTTCTTGTAAATCAATATCGTTTCGGGCATCTGTCATAGTTAATCAAACTCATGCTATCAAGAACTATTGAGGATTAACACTTAAAAAGATGCTTGCAGTGGTGACGTCTGATCTTGTCCGCTCTAAAACTGCTCTAAATGCATCTGTAGTTCGTCTTAACCCATGAGTTAAAGCATCGGGATAATCAATAGAAATTGCAATTCCATAGACACTATCCATAACCTCGAGCAATTCCTCAGCTCGAGCAACATCTTTTTTCCTTAAGACATCTAACACAAATCTTCTCAGCTCACTAGCGGCTTCTACAACACCATTTATATAAGCAGCAGGAGTTACTTTTAATTCGTCACGTGTAGGGATTTCATGTCCTTGTATTAACGCAAGCGTTACACAACTTTCTGCGTATTCTTTTTGAGCATCATAAAAAAGTGAATTAGCTGAGATCTCAGGAAAATCTGAAAGTTCTGAAGCACATTGATCAAGCATTTGTTCAGATTCAGTATTTATTTGTTTAGCTTTTTCAAATTCTCCACGGTGAGTACTTCGAATTGATGTAGAACACTGTTGTATAACTTTTCTACAAATACTTAACATTGATTCGCGAGCTTGATGCTGAGCACTAAATAGTTGTTCTAATTCATCAACATCTACGGAGAAATTAGTCATTTCTTAATCTTGGCCCGCTGATGGTTTTAAGACGTTCTTGCTCTTTAATTTGAATGAGTAAATATACGTATGCCCCAAATGCAATATCACATATAACGTGGATCAACCATACAGCCGGGTTTGAAAGAACAATAGCTAAAATTAAAGTCACAACCACTGCTGCAAGCAAAGCATTAAATACATCGCGACGACGTTTTTTTGTAGCAGAAGCTTTAGAAGCTCTAGTTGAATGCATTGAGCCATTCACCAATGAAGCTGTAGGCCGAGACATTGTTTTCAGAGTTCTCGCAGAAGGCTTTAGTGCACCAATGGTATTTGAGTAATCCCCCATGGTTCCACCACGTCGTTCTGAGTACGCACGAATTAGAGGGGGCACCAAAACTGCCGCCCACAATATACCGAGAATAATCAGTACAGGAATAGTCACTCCTTCAACTCCGCCGTTGATTCAACATAGATGCTAGCCAATAATGCTCCGGAGTTGGTGCTTTTCGGTTTTGACATAAGTGTTTAGTCAAGTCGAGATAACTACATCAATGCAATTTGGCACACTCGTTGCAGTTTTATTGTGGTGACAAAAGTGAAAAATCGGAAATTAAAACTCTAGATCATCGCCAAAATCAGCTGATCTTCGCCACGAACCTTGCGAGCCACCGCTCTTCTCCCATAACGCCACATCGGTAATTTCCATTGTGCGATCAACACTTTTACACATGTCATAGATGGTAAGTGCAGCCATTGTGCACGCAGTTAGTGCTTCCATTTCAACACCCGTGCGGTCAACTGTATCTATTTGACTTTCAACCTCTACAAAATTTTCTTCCAAACGAAAATTAACGTAAATACTTTGAACCAAAACTGGATGACACAATGGAATAAAGTTCGCAGTTTGCTTGGCGGCTTGCATACCAGCAACACGAGCGACGCTTAACACATCACCTTTAGAGATGGCCCCAGTTGCTATCTTGTCAGCAGTATCTGGAAGCATTCTCACTTTGCATCGAGCCACAGCACGACGATGTACAGGCTCTTTTGCAGAAGATTCACCAATGCGAGCTCTACCAATAGGGTCTAGAAATGTATATTCAGAAGGCATGAAGCTATTCTAGCCTTATTTAGGTGAACCCTGGTTCAGAATGGAGATAAGCTTTGACTTTATTTGCTCTGATAGATCTTCTCTCATAAGAGCTATTTCAATATTTGCAATTAACCAATCGGCTTTTTGTCCCACATCATATCGACCATGAGTAAAAGTCCTGCCAAATACTTTGCCATTTTTTATCAACTCCGATATTGCATCAGTTAACTGGATTTCTCCACCGAACCCAGGTTCAATATTCTCTATATAGTCAAAAATTTCTGGGGTAAAAACGTATCTTCCTATGACTGCAAGGTTACTTTTCGCATCTTCAATTGCTGGCTTTTCTTCGACACCAGTTACTTGCACTCTTTGCGAATCCAAATTTTGATCTAGATCTTCTCTGATAGTTGCACAACCGTATGAAGATATTGATTGAGGGTCAACTTTCATTAGTCCAATCACGCTTGATCCCTCAGATTGGTAATCAGCTATCATATCTTTCAACAATTTTGAGTCATCAACCATGATGTCGTCACCTAACATCACAGCAAAAGCTTTAGGACCAACATGGTGTCGAGCGACAGATATTGCATGACCTAAGCCATTAGCATCACGTTGTCGAATGTAATGGATATTTGCTAACGATTCGATTTCCTCAAGCGTTTCTAATTCTTGAATTTTTCCTTTCTTCAGCAACGTAACGTCTAGTTCAAAGTTGCGATCAAAGTGATCTTCGATAGCTCGCTTCCCGCGACCTGTGATCATCAAAATATCAGTTATTCCAGCGCGTACTGCTTCTTCAACTACATACTGAATTGCTGGCTTGTCAACAATAGGAAGCATTTCTTTTGGTTGGCTCTTTGTAAACGGTAAAAATCGCGTACCTAAGCCTGCAGCAGGAATTACAGCCGTTGTTACTTTATTTTGACTCATAATCTCTCCTGCTATTTTTATTCTCTATTTCCATTTTCGACTTTAGATTCGTTTCCAGCAATTAACCTCTTTATGTTAGGTAGGTGACGAACAAAAACCAAAATAACTAGCGCGTAAACCACAGCTATTTCCCAAAGATAATTACTAAAGAGCGAAACATAGATAGAAAAAACAAGTGCTGAAACCAAAGATGAAACTACAGGTAACTTAACCAACTTCATCATCACAAACCATGCAATCACTACAGCTAATCCGGCAATGGGATAAAGAGCTAAAACTGCTCCCCCAGCAGTAGCAATTCCTTTCCCACCTTTTCTTCTAATTGGAACAACATGTCCTAACACAGCACCGACTGCACAAATATATGCAACGATTCTTGTTTGTTCGACCCCAATGAAATTTGGCAATATAGATAAACAAAGCACAACAGGGACAAACCCTTTAAGCGCGTCCAATAGCATTGCCAGTGAACCCCATTTCCAGCCGGCTATTCTTGCAACATTTGATGCGCCAGGATTTTTAGATCCCTCGTTGTATATGTCATGGCCTGCAAGCTTTGCTACGAACACTGAAAATCCAAGCATTCCGAAAAAATACGATGGAATAGCGAGCAAAAAATAAGGCCAAATCACTCAGCAATCATACTTTAGAACTAATACAAATCTTAAAACTTCCTCTCAAGGCGGATATCAATTGTATCTAGAGGTAAAATAAAACCCATGCCAGTATATGAATATCGATGCGATTCATGCGGTGAGAATTTTGAAGTCGAACAGAAAATGACCGATGATCCACTTACTACTCATGAAAAATGCGGAGGAAAGCTTTCCAAGGTTTTCTCGAGTGTAGGGATTGTATGGAAGGGTCAAGGTTTTTATAAGACTGATACGCGAGGGTCTTCAAGCACTTCAAAGCCTGCCAGTCCAAGTAAAAAGAGTGAATCTAGCTCTGAATCAACTAAGACGTCAACGAGTACCTCATCGGAGTCAAAGCCTTCAAAGCCTTCAACTTAAGCCCTTGACTACAGGGTCGCGCTTGCTTAATCTTGTATTAAATAGTACTATCTTTTTGTGCTTCAACGATCTCCAAAATCAAAAGTTCTCACATCTATTTCTTTGTTTTTAGCTATTGTTGCCACATTACTTCTAGTCGATGCAATCATAGACATGCGATCTCTCAACCAAAAATATGGTCAGCGCACCACCTTTTTAGTTGCACAAGTTGATATCGAACTAGGACAAGAAATCGAGGATGCGGACTTAGTGTCCCATGAAATGTTTATTTCAGATGCTCCCCAAGGTGCATTTCGCAAAAGTGACTTTAGTGAATCCTTTATTGCGCTGTCACCAATACAGCAAGGAACGATAATTACTAAAAAAATGATATCTTCATCCAATGCAGACTCGCTTGATAAAAACGAAAGAATCGTATTTATCCCGACTCAAGAAAAAATCGATCCTCAAATCGCAAAGCATACAGATGTTATTGCTATTGCACAGGATAGATTTTCAGCAGACACAATTGCTTCAAAAGCAAAGATTGTATTTAACAACTCTCAAAACATTGAGACCGATCAGAATTTGGGATACTGGATTATCGTTACTCAAAGCGAAGCCTTGAGAATTTCGCAGGCTTTAAGCACTGGTGATGTTAAGTTGTCTCTCGTAAAAGACTAATCTTTTAGTGTGTCGATTATCCAAGCAATTATTTTAGGCATTCTGCAAGGAATTACCGAGTTTTTGCCTATTTCATCAAGCGGCCATTTGAGTTTGATGCACTACTTTTTTCCAGGTTCTGAATTAGATCCATATACTGAAAAAACTTTCGATGTTGCTTTACACTTTGGATCGTTGCTTGGAGCTCTTTATTACTTACGAAAAGAAGTTACGGAAATCGTTATATCATTCCTTAAGTTCTTGAAAACAAAAAAACTTGATTCACATGCAAAGTTTGGACTTTTACTACTGGTTGCATCCGTACCTGGAGCTTTAGTTGGCGCATTATTTCAAAGCGTAATTGTTGAAACGCTGTCTAACCCATATTTGATTGCAAGTGCATTAATAGTTTTCGGAATAATTCTTTATCTTTGTGACAAATATTCGAAATCGATACCTGAAAGAGTTTTCAATCTCAAAGATGCAATTATTGTCGGTTCTGCACAAGCATTAGCGCTCCAGCCTGGAGTAAGTAGAAGCGGAATCACTATGTCAATCTTAAGAGTAAGAGGATTCGATAGAGTTTCTTCTGCAAGATACAGTTTTTTGATGTTGTTACCAATCGTTGCAGGAGCAACAATCTATTCTTTGTTGTCGGCTATTACTGGTGAAGGAATTTCTTCAGATCTTTATCTTCCGATGATTGTAGGTACTATTGCAGCTGCAATATCTGGATGGCTGGCAGTTTTTGGTTTACTGAAAATTGTAAAAACTCAAACCTTTGCAATGTTTACTATCTATCGTGTTGCACTTGGCTTGATAGTGATTATCGCATTGATCTTGGAGTAATTATTTACCGGTCATTACCATTTCATCTATCAACATAGTGTTGCCTACAGTAGATCCAGGTAGCCACCAAGTATCGTTGGCAACCTGAGAAACTTTAGAGAGCATTGTTAATAAATCACTGGCAATTGTTGCTTCTTTGAATGCATCTTGCATAGAACCATTTCTGATCCAAACTCCTTGTGCTCCGACAGAGAAATCACCAGAAAGTGGATTAACTCCAGAATGGACACCCAATAAATGTTGAACGTAAAGAGCTTCACCTACATCTGCAAAAATCTCATCTACGCTTTTGCCCGTTGGTTCAGCATAAAAAGTTCTAACTCCAGATGATGGCCTAGAAGAAACACCTGATCTTTTTGCACAAGCATTAGGTTGCATTTTTAATCTTCTAGCACTGTACATCGAGTGCGTGAATTGCTTTAAAACTCCATTTTCTATAAATACATTTCTTCTAGTCGGCATTCCTTCTGCATCATAAGTAGCTGAAGAAAACGAGTTTTCATTTGTCGGATCATCAATCAATGTCAATATAGAACTACCTATTTGATCTCCAAGCCGATCAGCTAACAATGCTCGACCTTTTGATACAGCTCCACCGTTTATCATTGAAGCGATTATCCCTAAAAACTGTGATGTAACTAGCGGATCAAAAATAACAGGAACGTGACCACTAATTGGTTGAGTTCCATTTAGCAATCGCGCACCTCTAGAAAAAGCCATATCTAATGCAGTCTCTGTATTTAAGTCTTGAAAACCTCTTGCGAAAGTAAATCCACTTGACTCTTGTGAATCTTGAAGACCGAGCATCATAGTAATTGATGCAGAAGCAGAAGTAGAAGAATTTTTAACTACAATGCCGTGAGAGTTTGCTAAAACGCTATGTCCCCAAGAGTCATCGTAATCTGACGATGATATATCTTTAACTAGTTCATTGTATTTTTTACCACGCTTATCTAATTCCAAAGCTAGAGCGATTTTTTCTTCCAAAGAAGTAGCTATCACGCTTTCGTCAAAACAATCATGCTCGATTGGTTCCGCATCGTCAATATCACTTGGTTTAACGAGAGATACAAACTCATCAGGTTCTGCAATCGAAGCATTAAGTCGAGCGTTTTCTAAAGCACTATCTAGTGCATCTTTCTCCAACGATTCAGTCCATGCCCGGCCTTCTCTATGATCGATTACAACACGAACTCCTAATGCAGTCGAAGATGCCATAGTCATATTTTCGACTTCAGAATCATACACAGAAATTTCAACTTCGCTTCCTTGCGAAACATATACTTCTATCTCTTCATTACCTTTTGCTTGTGATGCAAGTGAAGATGCAATACTCTCGAGATGTGAAGTGTCTTTATAATCTTTGACTTCAGTACTCATTAAGCTGTACCTCCAACAGTCATTGAAGACACCCGCAGAGTAGGTTGACCAGCTGATACTGGCACGCCTTGCCCATCTTTACCACATGTTCCTGTCCAAGTTTCGAAATCGTTTGCAACCATATCGACATTTAGCATTGTTTCTAGTCCATTACCGATCAAAGTTGCACCTCTAATTGGACTGGTCACTTTACCATTTTCGACCAGGTATCCTTCGGTAACTCCAAAAACGAATTCACCTGTAACAGTATTGACTTGGCCTCCGCCAAGCCCTACACAGTAAATTCCGTAATCTGTTGCTTCGATTATTTCTTGCACAGTTGAAGTTCCGCTTTGTAGATAAGTGTTTGTCATTCTTACCATTGGCATGAACTCATATGTTTCTCGTCTTCCATTTCCTGAAACACTGTGACCTAGTTTTGTTGACCTTAGAATATCCCACATGTAATCATTCAAAATTCCATTTTCAATCAACACATTTTTACTTGCAGGATTTCCTTCGTCATCAAATTTATATGTACCCCATTCATTACCCATAGTCCCATCGTCTACAAGAGTAACTAAATCTGATGCGACCTTTTTGCCTACTTTGCCGGCAAAGACACTTTGCTCTTTATCAATATGGTCTGCTTCTAAACCATGACCACAGGCCTCGTGGAAAAGCACTCCCCCGGCACCTTTAGCGAGGATAACCGGAAAGTTTCCACTTGGAGCAGGTACTGCATTTAATAATGTAACTGCCCTTTTTGCAGCGATCTTGGCAATATCATCCACCGAAAAAATATCGAAGTATTGACTACCTACAGTTCTTCCTGGAGCTTCGAAACCTGTCTGAATTGTTTCGGAGTTTTTTGCAATAGCTTGAACTACACATCTAGTTCTAGTTTGGGTATCGCTTACATTTACACCTGCTGTATTTAAAATCAATACTTCACGCTGACTTTGATTAATACTTGCTGCTGCTTGGTCGATAGATTTATCAAAACTACGAGCACTTTCATCAATTTCTCTTAGACGTTCAGCTGTTTGTTTCGGAGCTAAAGCATATTGAGCTTGTGGATCTTGACCTTTAAGTTTTCCTTTTTGTGGAAATATATTTGCATCGATTCCTTTTCCGCCTGCTTTTAAACCAACGCCAGCAGATGCACATGCTGCATCGACAGCTACATTCAAACCCTCTGAGCTAAGCGTTGAAGTGTAAGCATATCCAACTCTCGAGTTATTGATAACTCTGATACCAACACCCTTAGCGTGTCCTGTGGTTCTCGAATCAATTCGCTCTTCATCTAACGATGTAGAAAACGAGCTGGTTTCTTCACAAAAAGCTTCTGCAAATTCCGCGCCTTTAGATTTGGCGTATTGAAGTGACTTTTCTATTAATTCTTGATCAAAACTCATAATAAATCCTTTTGCTATATATCCTAAGCGATCTCAAGTACAGCTAATTGATTTAACGCTTAAGTATCTAAATTCATTTCATCTCGAACTATTTAGTTCGGATAGATGGTTTCATGATAGCTTTATAAGTGCAATTTTATTGGAGGGATAAATGGCTAACTTTTTTGGTAATTCCCCCAATCATGAAGAACCCAAGTTTACTTCGGTACCATATCAACCGCCTCCAGGTGGAGACTCTGACGGTTCACTCAATCCACCAAATTTCAATAATTTTCAAACTCCGAAAAGAAGTAAAACTTGGCTGTGGATCACCTTGGCAATTGTCACACCTTTATTTTTGTGCTGTTTAGGAATTGGAGGTTGCACGTACTTTTTGATTGAATCTGAAAGGCCGTACTTTGATGTAACTAATGAGTTCTATGCAGCACTTCGTGATGGGCAAAATCCTGATCCTTATCTTTGCAACGATCTAAAAAACTCTGCAGAATTTGATCAATTATTGAATGACTATGAGGAAAATAACGGAAAGGTTCGCTCATATGATTTTTTCAATATTGAGATTGTAAATAATGAAGCTACAGTCACTGGAGATGTAAATAGAAGCGGTAGGGACAATATCTTTGCAACTATTGATATAGTTGAAGAAAATGGCGAGAAAAAAGTCTGCAATGTTTTAGAATCTGGTACCCCAAGGAGTTTAAATCCGTGACCAATAAACAACATGAGATAGAAAACGAACAAGTTAGAGAAGAGCTCGAACATATAAGTCAATCAGAGCATCCTCTAAAAGAGTTAGCCCATACAAAATCTAAAAGTCTTAAAAAGAGGATCGCTATAGAAGCAGCAATACTTGGCGTGCTGTATTTAACATACTCTTGGGTTCGAAACTCATCTAATGCTTCTGCAGCTAAAGCATTTGAAAATGCTCAGTCCGTCATTGCTTTTCAAGAGAGATTGGGAATTTCAGTCGAACAACAAATTCACGAATTTTTCTTAGACTATAAATCAATAATTGTTTTCGCTAATTACTTCTACGGTTCACTTCATTTTATTGCAACAGTATTTGCACTTGTCTTTGTGTTCGCTAAATCTCCTAAGCGCTATCCTAAAGTTAGAAATACTATTGTTTTGGCCACTGTTCTGTCACTAATTGGATTCTTTCTATATCCCTTAATGCCGCCAAGATTATTACCTGAATCTTATGGATTTGTTGATACGTTGGCACAGTATCCAACATTTTGGTCATTTAACTCAGAACAATTCGCTGCAATCTCAAACCAGTATGCAGCAATGCCTTCTGTGCATGTGATTTGGGCAACTTGGGTAGCGTATGCTCTATATCCTTATTCAAAAAACATTTTCTACAAAATATTTCTCATCGGATACCCTGCAACTACAGTTTTTGTGATTGTCATTACCGCTAATCACTACTTTATCGATGCAATTGTAGGATGGATGATTTTAGGTTTCGCTTATTTAGTGAGTCGGATTATCTCGTCAAAAACGACGCGCTCTGCCATTGATAAGACTGCATCTTTAGATGAGATCAATGCCAAGTGACGTGGTGGCAATCCATTGATTGGATAGACATTAAAGGCACTTAAATCATCAGGTAAAGCAGTTCGAGGCAATATAGAACAGCCGACTCCGCTTCTCACCAATCTCGGCAACAAACGAATACCTTCACAATCTACAGGGACATCCAAGACAACATCTTGTTCTTTTGCTGCTCGATCAATCCATAACCTTAGAGGGTTCGCAATGGGAGTCAAAACGTGTGGATATTTTTTTAGTTCATCGAATGTCTTTGGTTTGTCATCTAAACCAAAATCCTTTGGAGAGATCCCAACCAACTCTTCATCGCAAAGTTCAGTGAGTTCAACTCTGGAATCAACAACTGGTTCGGTCACAACGGCTAAAGAAATTTCATGAGTAATCACATCAGCTAAAAGCCTCTCTGAAGGAGCTTCCGTTATATGTAAAGTCACACCTGGAGCATTTTCTCTCATCTGTTGGACAAGCGTAGGAACTAACCATCTTGAAGCAGTACCGATAACACCGATTTTTGCATGTCCTCGTTTTAAGCCTTGTAGCATTGAGAGATCGTCAAGCATGGAATCGATTTCACTTTTTATACGAGTAGACCTATTTAGGACAACTTGTCCTTGTTCAGTCAATCGCGCTCCCTGACGCGAACGCACAACAAGTGTTGTTTGCAATTCTTTCTCTAAGGCTTGCAGCTGAGCAGAAACGTTTGACTGCACTGTTCCTAAGAAATCGGCAGCAGCAGTAAAGCTTCCTGTTTGGCTAATCGCACTAAGTACTTCGAGTTGACGTAAGTCCATCTTGGGCTCCTTGGCTTTCCGGGTATCCCACCCAAGTAACAATTATATCAGATATACAGATTTATGCTATCTCGAGTATGCGTTTGACTGATAGATCTGTTTATGAGAGAATATATCAGTTCCCCCATCCATGTTAGAGGGCTAGTTCCCCCACTGGCCTTCTGACATAACCATCTGGCTCATTTGTAAAAAACCCCCTATACTATTTTGTTCGCGGGAAGGAAAACATGGAATCAACAATAATATTCACAGGACCATTAACTTGGACCAACAAAGCTGCTTGTAGCGGCCAGACTTCTCTATTCTTTCCGCCTCCAGGTGAGAGACCAGAAGCACGAGCTCGACGAGAAGCAAAAGCTCGAACTATCTGTGCAGTGTGTCCAGTACAAGAGGATTGCAAAGATTGGGCACGCAATCACCGCGAATACGGATTTTGGGGCGGCGAATCAGAAGAAGATCGCGCAGCTGCTGGCTATCGTGTAGAGATGCCAGTAGGACGTGTAGCACGTTACCCTAAAGGTGATGGCGCTCCTGTCAAACCTCGTGGAGAAGATGTAACAGTCTAATTCTTTTCTACAAAACTCTAAACGCCATACACTTTTGTATGGCGTTTTTTGTTTCAATAAGAGATTTATATTTAGTTTTCTCTAGCATTTTCATGTGCAAGAAAATATAGATGCAATTACGTGGTACCAAAAACCAAGACTAAAAGATCCTGTTTTTGTTGCTGCATTTGAAGGATGGAACGATGCAGGTGAAGCTGCAAGCGACTCTGTTGCTTGGCTAGTTGATAATTATGACAGCCAGTTAATCGCAGAAATTGAAGGCGATGAGTTCTTTGACTACCAAGCAATACGCCCTAACATCACAGTTGGTGAAGGTAATTTAACAGAAATTTCATGGCCTCGAAATCGAGTTTATTCCATAAAAGTACCTGAAGCTCAAAGAGATATTGTCGCATTTTTGAGCCATGAGCCAAACTATAAATGGAGATCTTTTTGCTCGACTGTATTAGAAGTCGTCGATGAACTTAAGTGTAAAGAAGTATTTACATTTGGATCTTTAATGGCTGAAGTTCCTCACACTAGACCGATCAGGTTATCTGCAATGTGTCTTTCTAAAGATAAAATCGAAGCATTGGAAGTAATCCCATCAAACTATGATGGGCCAACAGGGATAGTTGGAGTGATTCATGAACATTTTGCATCCAATAAAAAAGAGGCTGTTTCACTTTGGGCTACTATTCCACATTATGTTGCTCAACGTCCCCAACCAGCTGCGATCACAGAACTATTAAATACTTTTGCAGCTTTGATAGGAGTTGACTTTGATACTGGAGAACTCGCCAGCGAAGCAGCAGAATGGGTTGCACATGTAAACGACGCTGTTGAACAAGATGATCAAGCGCTCGAATACGTATCTCACCTAGAAGATGGTTATGACAATGGAACCCTTGATGAAGATTACGAGCTTGCTGATGAAGAATTCCCTACCGCAGATGATCTTGCTGACGAGGTTGAAAAGTTCTTAAGGGATCAACCGCCAGAACAATAATCTACATACAAATATCTAGGATAACTCGATAGAACATTTCCTCGGTTAATTTAATTGATTCAACATCAACTTTTTCATTTCTTCCATGAAACATCGACAAATGTTGTTCGAATTTAATCTCTGGAGAAAATAGTCCAAATCCATATGCCACAGAATTATTTCTTCTAAAAAACCTCGCATCCGTACCAAAAGGTGCAATTGTAGGGACGAGTTCGCTCGCGCCGATTAGATCATTACTTATCTTATGTAATGATTGCCAGAGACTGGTTTGGGTAGGAGATATTGTTCCTGGATCATGTTGGGTGAATTCTATAGAAACGTTTTCGAAATCGTCTGCGAGGATATCTTTTAACATTGCTTCAACGTCGGAGTTTTGCTGCATTGGCATAGATCTAATGTCAATACCTAAAACACATTCATCTGCAACTGTGTTGACCTTTGTTCCACCAGAAATAGTATTGGGTGAAATCGTATTGTGACAACAAGCATGAATCACAGATGCAAGATTCGGCTCAAGATTTTCAAGTCCTTCATCGAGAGTGCTTGGGTCTGAAAGTTTTAAAATCAATTCATCCCTAAATCCAAGAGCTTTTAAGAAGTCGTTCCATCCATCAGTAAAATCACTTGGCGAACGGTACCGCTTAATTCTTTCCACAATAGATGACATAGTTTTAATCGCATTATTTGAACCATAAGGTTTAGATCCATGAGTAGGAACACCTGTCGTGGTGAGATTGAGCCAATGAACACCTTTTTCTCCAACCATTACAGGCAAGAAAGTTTTATCGCCAGAACTCATTTGAATTCCACCCGACTCAGTCAAAACATAATCTGCTTTTACGAGATCTGGATATTCATTAACTAAAAACTCTGCTCCATATTTACCGCCAGCTTCTTCGTCAGCGACCGCTGCGAAGATGACTGTCCCTTTGAGATTGTATCCTTCCTCAATTATGCGACTAAGCGCAACTGCCATCGTGGAAGTGAGGTTGAGCATATCGACTGCACCTCTGCCTTGTATAAAACCATCAACTAATTCGCCACCAAACGGATCAAAATCCCAGTCTTGAGATTTAGCAGGCACAACATCTGTATGTCCTAGCAACAACAAGGTGGGAGCATCAGGATCTGAACCTGGAATTCTGACGATGAGGTTATCCCTGTTTTCTACTTTTGATATTTTTTCGATTTCGACATTATTAGAACTAAATAGCGCCTCAATAGTATTCGCATTCTTTGATTCATTTCCGGAATTGACCGTACCGTCATTGACACACTGGTTTCTTATCAAAGCTTGTAGTAGCTCAATAGATCGATTCGACATGAGATATCAGTCTAGTCTTATCTACCTGCAGGACCTTTACCTGATTTAGGAACCACTACTACGTCCATGTCCAACATAAGAGATTTAACAAATCCAAATACCGTGCTGAAGTCGTTACCCGTAAGCGGCCCACCCTTTGCATTTCTAAAATGCTCCAGTGTTTTTTTACGGCGATAGTTGCGAACTGCAAAGGCTAGACGAGATTCACCTTTATAAGTTTCTGCTAACTCTTCAAAATCAGGATTCTTTAACAAGTCTTCATCAGGAAATTCGGGTTGGAGCAATTCCCATAGGTGCTCTTTATCAAAGGTTCTAATATCGAATTTTACTCGTTTCGCAGGTTTACCTTGTTGAGGCCTTCCTCGTAATTTTCTATAGATTGTCTCTGCTGGACGGTCGAGCACATTACAAGACTTAATATCAACAATCGGAAAAATAATCGTGTTTCCTTTTTTAGGATCTGCATATATCTTTGTGCCGTCATTTTCCGATAGATCAGAAAGGATGTGACAAAACGTATCAACGCCTGGAGGAAATTTACCCTTCTCATCTGTCTCAATAAGAAACACAGCAATCCTCAACGTTCTTTGTTCATTGCTAGTCGGTTCTTCAAAAGCTTTCTTTAAATCTCTTACCAAGTTAATTGATGTATCGGCAGTAATTTCAGCAGGAACTTCAAAGACGAGCTCTTCAATTCGATCGAATTCTTGTTCTTTTTTTATACGATCTTTAGCCAAAGTCTTTACGGTATCGTGATTTTCAGCCAAATGAGGAAAAATCAAAATTGCGCCTTGTCTCGCTGCGTCTACCCATTGATCTAGAGTTTCGCCTCTGCGAGAAAAATAGTGCTCTGCCTGTCCCATAGCTGCTCCGAAATATAACAATCCTTGTGAAATTCCATTATAGTTCATCTAATGGTATTAGGTCCTCTCGATGTCTCTTGCGTATTTTTACTGTCCAATGACGTCAATTTATTAGGAAAAATTCAAGACAAATTGGGAGATCCAGTGGATTCTTATTGGAATGGTTCGCACACTTGGTTTAGCGAGGCAAATGAAACCGAGCTCGAGTGGCGATTACATCCTGTATCAGGTTTCACGATGCCTGAAGGTGCGAGACCTGAAGAACTATTTGAACTAGCTATAGAGGGCCAAGTTGACCCGACGCATTATTGGGAAGGTCTTGAGATTTTTACTTTCGACGACACAACACTTTCACCTGTTGATCTAGCGCAATATTGTTCAGAAATCCTAGGTTCAAACCCAGAATTTTCAGGACTTGTAGACCACGAAGCAATCGCTCAGGAATTTGAGCGCTCTCAAGGTCAGGTATCAATAGTAAAACTGTTAATCCAACAAATTCAGAACTAGTTGTTGGCTGATGCTACCAACTCGATTCGCTCCGTTTCCCTCGCTCGTAAACTCGCTCAGTCCAAATGTCGCTGAATCGAGTCGCTAGCATCAGCTTCCAAGTTAAAGCTCAGATGGATCACATATCTTTGCAACAGTGAAATGTCCAAACTCTCCATAAATCGCACTTGCTTCATCAAATCGCATTTCATAAATGATGTCTTTAATATCTGTGAGTTTGTTTGAAAATAGAGTCACACCCCATTCCCAATCTGTCAGACCTGTTGCACCTGTGATTAGTTGCAATATTCGACCTGAGTAACTTCGGCCGAGTTGACCGTGGGCTTGCATGAGTTTGACGCGCTCTTCAAATGGAAGAGAAAACCAGTTTGCACCAACTTCACGTTTTTTAGACATTGGATAAAAACACATGAACTCTTTCTCTGGAATTTCTGGAAATAATCTATGGCGCTCATAAATCTCCATACGCTCGCGCCAAGCATTCATCATTTTTTGTTTTTCTTCTTCAGTTTCATCAAGTCCATCTAAGCGAGCTTGTTCTTGTTCTTCAGTAGTCGTATATTCTGAAAGCTCCGTAATTGACAAAAAGCTATCAGTTACTATCAATCCAGAGTTTTTTATCGCCCGCTCTATTTCAAGAATCTCATCAGCAGTTTTGGAAAGTATCATCACGATTCCATCTGATTCATGACCAAAAGTTGAGCCGACAATTATCTGAGTATCATTCGATTTATACTTTGACACCACATTCGAAAAAGCTGATATTACATGTTCCCTAGGTTCAGCTGGAACATCAAACATAAGATGAGATACATACAGGCCAATTTTTTCAGAAAGTTTTTCGTTCATATTTAGTCCTTTTCAATGCCTATGTTAGCATTACCAAATGGTGTTTCTTTCAAAGATAAAACAGCTATTCATTTATAAAGTCTACGGCTCTAAATACGTTGCGTTAAATCAATTCGGATCTCGAATTTTGTTCGAAAATCAACAACACAAACTAAATAGGATCTCTAACTTTCAGGCTAGTAATCAAAATTATAGTTTCCATATTAACGAGTCAATTCCGAGGCTATCTTGGATAGCGATTATTGATGAAAGTTCGACAGAAATAATAAAGGGAAGAGATGTCGAACAAAATAATTTTGGTTTGATTGAAGGTATTTGGGATAAAGATTTCTCATCAGACTTTACCGAGTCGGACTTTGTTTTCGGTTCAGGTATCAAAACTTCAGGTGATCAATTAGTGTTTGTTCCTCCAAAGCATTGCTCTGAATCACTCTTCTTTCTTTACGACAAATCCAACGATAAAGGCTATGTCTCTAATTCTATGTGCTTTTGTTTAGAGGCCGCACAAGTAGATGAGATAGCTGAAAAAGAACTGTTAGTAGGTTTAGACAATTCACGGGAACATGGCTTATCTCAAGGGATTGATTTGTATGACTCGACTATTTTTGAGTCAAGCAACTACAGACTTCAAAGATTCGTCTACTATAACTTTTCAATCGGCAAAAAAGGTTCTGTTAAATTACACTGGTCAAAACCAAGGGAATATTTCAACGATTACAACAGCTACTACAGTTTCTTGAATTCAAAAGTAAATCAGCTTTTAGCAAATGCAACGTCTCAGCAAAGAGCTATCCAATTTCCTCCAATCACTACTATTTCAAGAGGTTACGATTCACCAGCTGCAGCTGTGATAGCAAAGAACAATGGCTGTAAAGAAGCTTTGACGCTTGATGTATCAGTTTTTGATTTGAATGATTGCGGATTAGAAATTGGAAAAAAACTTGATATGAAAACAAAAGTTTTCCGACATATCCTCCACGATGATATAGCTGACTTAAATGTCGAAACTCCTAAAGAACTAAAAAATATCGCTTATCAATTTATAGCGACTGTAGGTATCGGAGATGATATTACGTTTTATCCGATGAGAGATGCGTTGAGAAATCGAACGCTACTAAGTGGTGTATATGGAGACTTCATCTGGGAAAAAGATACTGCTGTGCTTCCGGGTTTACCAAAGAGGGGAATATTCGGGAAAAGTATCACAGAATTCAGACTTGACTCTGGATATTTCCATATCCCGACAGCATGTCTAGGTGCAAGATTTTCTGCACCTCTACAAAAAATATGTCAATCGAAAGAGATGGAAAAATACAGCATTGGTGGAGATTACGACAGGCCTATCCCTAGGAGAATCTGTGAAGATGCAGGGATCGCTAGAGAACAATTTGGTGTAGCAAAGTGTGCAACAGCTCCTAACCTTTTAGACCATCATTCATTATTTTTTGAAGCAATATCCGAAACAAGAAAGCGCTACAGGCAATAAAAAAGGACCTCCGTAGAGGTCCTTTTAAAGTTAGCGTTTGGACTAGAAGCCCATACCGCCCATGCCGCCCATTTCATCTGCACCTGGCATTGCAGGTCCAGCTGGTTCTGGCTTGTCAGCAATAACTGCCTCTGTTGTTAGGAACAATGCAGCAATTGATGCAGCGTTTTGCAATGCAGAACGTGTCACCTTTGCAGCGTCGATAACACCAGCTTTGAGGAGATCTTCATATTCTCCTGTTGCCGCGTTAAGACCAGTTGTACCTTCAAGGTTGCGAACCTTCTCAACGATCACTCCGCCTTCCATTCCAGCGTTACGAGCAATTTGAGCCAATGGCTCTTCAAGCGCACGAGCTACAAGCTTTGCACCTGTTGCTTCGTCACCAGTTAATGTCTCAGCTAGTGCTTTAACTGCAGCTTGTGTGCGAAGTAGTGTAAGTCCACCACCTGCAACAACACCTTCTTCAACAGCAGCTTTTGTAGTTTGAACTGCATCTTCAATTCGGTGCTTCTTTTCCTTAAGCTCAACCTCAGTAGCAGCACCAACCTTAATAATTGCTACACCACCTGAAAGTTTTGCTAAACGCTCTTGCAGTTTTTCACGGTCATAATCTGAATCAGTTGCTTCAATTTCGTTGCGAATCTGTTGGATTCGACCTGCAACTGCTTCTTTGTCTCCTGCACCTTCAACAATTGTTGTTTCATCTTTAGTAACAACAACTTTACGTGCAGAACCCAAAAGGTCAAGCGTTGCAGTCTCAACTTTAAGACCAACTTCTTCAGCAATAACTTGTCCACCAGTCAAGATAGCCATGTCTTCAAGCATTGCTTTACGACGCTCACCAAAGCCTGGAGCCTTGATTGATACTGACTTGAATGTTCCACGGATCTTGTTAACAACCAAAGTTGCGAGCGCTTCACCTTCAACATCTTCAGCAATAATTACTAAAGGACGTGATGATTGCATTACTTTTTCAAGCAATGGCAATACGTCTTTTACTGCTGAAATCTTTGAAGATACATACAGGATGTATGGATCATCTAAAACAACTTCCATACGATCTGAGTCAGTTACAAAATATGGTGAGATGTATCCCTTGTCGAATCGCATACCTTCTACAAGGTCTAGTTCAAGACCGAAAGTTTGTGATTCTTCAACAGTGATCACACCATCTTTTCCAACTTTTGCCAATGCTTCAGCAATTTGTTGTCCGATTTCATCGCTAGCTGCAGAGATTGCTGCAACGTGTGCGATTTGTTCTGGATTTGTGTCGACCATTTGTGAAGAGTTTTGAATTGATTCAACTGCAGTTTCAACAGCTTTTTCAATACCGCGCTTTAGAACCATTGGGTTCGCGCCAGCTTCTAGATTACGAAGTCCCTCACGAACCATTGACCATGCAAGAACTGTAGCTGTAGTTGTACCGTCACCTGCAACGTCATCGGTTTTCTTTGCAACTTCTTTAACTAGGCTCGCACCAATGTTTTCAATTGGATCTTCAAGTTCAATTTCTTTCGCAATTGAAACACCATCGTTAGTAATTGTTGGTGCACCCCATTTTTTGTCCAACACAACGTTGCGACCTTTAGGACCAAGTGTCACACGAACTGCATCTGCAAGCTTGTTCATACCTGCTTCGAGTTTTTGCCGTGCCTCACGGTCGAAATGAATAACCTTTGCCATTTTTTCTCCTTATTCACTTGTCGTGAACGAATTTGAGTTGTTTCGCTAATACTTTTCAGACGCCGGGCATTTGGCCTTATTCCGCCTAGAAGGAGCATTAGCACTCTCTATGTGAGAGTGCTAACAGTCTGCCAAATTCGGTGTGCCTTATGCAAGCGCTAGGAAATGGAAGATCTTGAAAATTACACGTAGAATAGTCGGATGGCAGACTTGCACGACTCAACAGAACACTATCTGGCTACTATTTTCGAGATCCAAGAAGAAGGAATTGAGATTAAACGTGCGCGGATCGCCGAACGACTGGGTATTTCTGCACCGTCTGTAACCGAGCACATTCACCGAATGGAAAAACTCGGATATGTATCAGTTGATGAAAATAACAATATATCCTTAACGAAAGAAGGAAAAAAGAAAGCAACTTCTGTTGTCCGTCGTCATCGTCTGGCAGAGAGATTGCTTGTCGATATTATTGGGCTCCAATGGGCTCAAGCCCACAAAGAAGCAGATCGTTGGGAACACGTTATCTCTGACGCGGTTGAAGAAAAGTTGGTTGCGCTTTTAGGAGACCCTGCAACCTGTCCACATGGTAATCCAATTCCTAACCAAGATGGAACGATGAAAGAAGAAGTCAGAAATACTCAAAAAAATGTTCAACCTCTTTCGGATTTAGATAACAAAGTGAGTGCTGTAATCAGAAGAATCGGTGAGAGAATCGAAACAAATGATGACTCTCTTAACTTCGTAGCTATCAATAATCTTGTGCCAGGAACGAAAGTTTCTACTCTAAATCGTGATGCTAAAAAAGTGTTGGTTAAAACAAGTAAGGATAAAGAAATAAGTATTCCTCTAGAAATAAGTGAATCAATGTTCGTTGAGGTTATTTAGCCTCTTGCGTTTTGACGGTTTACTGCTTTTGCAGAGAACACGTTCATCGCTAGTGTCTCAGAGACACCTGAGAGTCCTGTATATGGTGCAGTAGCTGTACCTACAAAAGCTTGATAGTTTACTTGCACATTAATAAGAAAGATCCCGGACTTTTTTAGAGTTAATGGAATGTCATACACATATCGACGTGTAGTTCCATCAAATGATTCAGTTGGAGTTACTTTTCTTACATCAGCATATATGCCAGTCGATCTATCTGTACTAAATTTCCAAATATCGTTTGCAGATTCTTCGTCAGCAGTTCCATTCTTTTGAGCTTCTAGAAGTTCGAAAAACTCATATACATCGCCAACATTAATTTTGATGTGTTCTTTTAAGTGTTCAAAGCGAATTGGGATACCAGCAGTCGATGTACTCTCGTCAATTTCGATCCTGAGTACGAGTTTTTTCGATCCGATAAGAGCTTTATTTATACTTGCTAGATACTCTAATGGACCTACATCAGGTCCAGGACTTGTGAAATCTCTCTCGACCCCATCTGAAATTATTTTGATAGATGGAGGTCTGTTCTCGAGCTCACTTCTTATAAGACCTTCACCAGATAGTGGAAGACAATAACGAATACCTAAATAATCTGGACCGATCCAAGGATTTGCTTGAGTTGGTGCCTTGTCCAAAGGATAAGGCAACGCCGCTTGCTCAACACCAGTGTTAGCATTGTAAAAAATGTTTGATCCAAAATTAACTGCATCTTGGACGCCACCAACAATATCTCCTGAACTACGTTCTTGCGCAACTCTTCTGTGCCAAAAGCGATCCTCAATTGGATTTCCATTGATACCCAATTGACTCATCACTCTTTGGTCTTGATTATTAAATCTGTCACAACGTTCTAGTGATGGTTCTGGCCTAAATACATCAAAACGAACCGCGCTGTAGCCAGACAAATTTCCAGCACCACCTGTTGAACCGGTAGTGTGATTTCCATAACCACCTGCATTTCCATGACAGCTCAAACCGACACAACCCGAACCAGCACTTTGTGGGCGAGCTGATGGTGCTGAAATTGGCGCTGCTGGAACTGATTGTGGTCTTGCATTTTGGGCGGATGTAGATCTTGATCCTAAAAGTGCTGAAGCTGTTGAGTAAGTTCCCACGACAAGAACAACGATTAGTAAAATGGGAAGATATTTTTTGTGACTTATCTTGTTCATTGCCTATCCATATTTTGCGTCCTGCATTCGCACCGAGAAAGGAATACTCGAAAGATTTCGAGAAGGTGCGAATGTATAAGACTATTTAACCATGGCATAGTGATCTTGAGAAGAGTCCAGAGACAAAAAATAGCCTATTATGGTGGATAAATAGTTCAAACACATAACAAAAAAGATGCTTTGTGCGCACCAAGCGCATAACGCGAATAACGCGAAATCGAGAATAATGAAACCAACAATTTATGTAGATCTAGACGGAACCCTTTTAGGTCATAGAGCATCACTTTTGCATGACGCGCAAGGCAATAGAACCAACGTTGGCATCGATGCTTTGCACAAAGCTGAAGTTGCTGGAGCTGACATTGTGATCGCAACCGGAAGAGATATTTATCGCACAACAGAGTTTGCGCGCTCTGTTGGTATTAGCAAATTCATTGCTGAATTAGGAAGCGTAATCAAGACAACTGATCAAGAAATAATAGAAGTTGGAGAATTTGCAAGAGCATTCATAGAAGAAAATGGACTATCTGAAGTTGAATTTATCAACACTGTAATGGATGCTGGACACTTCTTGATTTCAAAAAACAAAGATCAGCTAGAGATGCATGCCCCATACAATCGAGATCGACATACTTCGATTCTCATGCGTGGCAATATTGACGTAGCTGCTTCGAATGATTTGTTAGCTAAAAATGGCTGGCCATTTCTCGAGATTGTCGCCAATGGTCATGGTATGTTTAGGCGAACAATGCCCAATGTAGAAAATGTACTGATCTATCATCTAACGCCCAAGGGTGTAACAAAGTCTTCTGGTATTGCAGCTGACCAGAAGTTACGCGGAATCAGTAAAGAAAATAGTTTCATGATCGGTGATGGCATGGCTGATGCACATTGCCATGAAAATGTGCACACTCTTTACATGCCAAGCAATGGACCACAAAGTGATGAAGAGGTTGCTCAATACATTAAGCAATTCGACAACATTGTTGTACTAGAGAAATCTCACAACGAAGGCTTCGCCCAAGCAATCGATCTCATCCTCGAAAAGTATTGCTAGCTATAGGTCTATAGGGTCAGACCCTATAGACTCAAGTACGGGCACTTACTTTAATTAGGCGTTGCCGACGACTATCACGATGTTTGCAGCAACAAGATCTTGTTGATCCCAAGTTGTTGGTGCACTAAGCGGGAATCGTTCTACTGTAACGTCTTGTCCAATGTTCAAGTTATTCAACACCCCTGGCAATACATTCGTAGCTAGTTGTTCAGCATCGTCTTCGAAACCATTCTTATAATAAACAGTTGTACCCGATCCTTTGGCAGTATCATTTGCTGCTGTTAAGGTTTGGTAATCAAGCTCAGCCAACGCTTCAGTCACGCCTCCTGCAATACCTGCGGCATTAGAACCATTTAACACAAGGACATTTACTTCAGATGGATCTTTCGCATTGCCTATACTTTGTGTTGTTGTAACAGGTGCTGAAGTTTCAGTTGCTTGATCTTGAGCTGCAACGGTTGTAGTTGGCGCAACAGTTGTCTCTACTGTTGATGCAGTTTCATTACTGTTATTCGAATTAACAATCATCACCATCAAAAACCCTGCGATGATAGCTGCGACTACCACTGCGATAGCTTTTGTTGAAGTCTGCGGTGTAAAAGTTTGTTTTACTGGTCCTGAACTTTGTTTCTGTTCTTGAAGAGTATCCATATTGCCCCCGATAAATGTTTCACTATTAACCTATCAGATTTTAATAATCTCAAGACGAGTCTCGGTAAGACCTAAGGTTAAAAATGGAGCCGGATGTCGGAATCGAACCGACGACCTACTGATTACAAATCAGTTGCTCTGCCAACTGAGCTAATCCGGCACAGCGATATATTATAGACGGATATTTGCGAAATGCATCATCGTAACCGCAGTTGCTGCAGAAACATTTAGAGATTCAGTCTTACCTTTTTGAGGAATCTTGAGAAGTTCGTCGCACCTTTTACGAGTTAGCTGGCTTAATCCTTTACCTTCAGATCCCATTACGATCACCAAAGGACCTTCTGATTCCTTTACTTCATAGAGTGATTTTGAAGCTTCGCCTGCCATACCGTATGCAGCTACACCCATTTTGGTTGCCTTTTGAAGAAAAGCCGGCATTCCAGGAATTAGTGCAAAGTTTATGAACTCAACAGCTCCGGCTGCAGCTTTAACTGCTGCTGGAGAAAGATGCCCGCTTCTATGCTTCGGCATTACAACACCCGTGGCGCCAGCAACTTCTGCAGATCGTATGATTGCGCCAATGTTGTGCGGATCGGTAATACCATCTAACGCGATTATGAAAGCATCAGGGTTCATTAGAAGATCATCTACCTCTTTTGGTTTTATCTCTGATGCATAAGCAATTACACCTTGGGGTGCTTCTGTTTTTGCTCGACCGAGGAACTGTTCTTTTGAGAGCCTTGTCACTCGGACATGTTTGCGTTCGGCCTCGAAAAGCAATTTCGTCATTTCCGGAGTATCAGCTAGATCTTTATCCACAAAAAGTCTTGAGACCCGACGCTTTCCTTTATTGATTAAAGTATCAACTGCATGGAACCCTTCAACATGCTCTCCGCCTAAACCGTATTTAAGTTGTACCCGAACTACTTTTTGGTCACGATCTTTTTTTGCAACTTTAGGTTTTCCAGTTTCTTTGCGGTTCTGAGCTTTAATCTTGGCGTGAGCCTTTTTATTATTTGTTCTGACAACCTTGTCTTCATTTCTTCTTGCCACAACTAATCCTTTTGTCCCTTTTGGAGGGTCAGTCCTCCGGAAGTTACGGAGGGGAACCAGGTGGTTCCTTCTTTGGTATCTTCTATTGTTATTCCGGCTTCTTTTAATTCATCTCTGATTGCATCGGAAAGTTCAAAATTCTTTTCTTCTCTAGCTTGGTTGCGCTGAGCAATTTTTTCTTCGACCCAAGTTGTATCAATTCCAGATTCATCTTGAAGTTCTGCTTGAATACCCAAAACTTTCATCAGCTCAAAAATAGTATTAGCTAAGGTTTTTGCTTTTTCTAATTCTTTGTCTTCTAAATATTGATTTGCTGTTTTTAACTTTTCGAAAATTAATGCTAATGCTTGAGGTGTAGAAAAATCATCAGCCATTAGCTCTACGAACTTCCTCTGAAAGTCTAGATCGATATCTTCACCTTTAATGTCTGCTTGAATTATTCGTCGCGCAAAAGTATCGAAGCGATCGAGTGCAGACTTTGCTGCCGCTAACGAATCGTCAGTAATTTCCATGGTTGTTCGATAGTGAGTTTGTAAAAAAAACAATCTCAGTGCTCTTGGGCCGTGAGCTCCAATCGCGTCAGAAAGCATAATGAAATTGCCTAAAGACTTGCTCATTTTTTCGCCAGAGATGTTGAGCATTGCGCTATGAATCCAATATCTAGCAAATTCATCTCCAGCACCTTGGCTTTGCGCGATTTCATTTTCATGGTGCGGAAATATCAGGTCGCTTCCTCCACCATGGATATCAAAACCTGCTCCTAAAAGACCTACACTCATGGCTGAACATTCAATGTGCCATCCCGGTCTTCCCTCCCCCCAAGGTGAATCCCACTTTGGTTCACCAGGTTTTGCAAACTTCCAAAGTGCAAAATCTAAAGGAGATTTTTTCTCATCATCGACATCAACTCGAGCTCCCGCAGACTCAATTAAATCATCGAGATTACGGTGAGATAATTCTCCATAAGTTTTGTAGTCAGGAACTGAAAAATACACTCCAGTTGAAGTGACATAAGCAACATTGTTTTCAATCAAACGCTCGATTAGTTCAACCATCTCATCAACATATTTTGTTGCATGCGGTATATGGTCCGGATGTTCAATACCTAACGAATCGAGTTGATCACGATAACTTTTTTCAAATCGCTCAGCTATCTCAGGTTCTGATGTATTTTCCTTTGCCGCACGTGCAATGATTTTGTCTTCAATATCAGTAATATTTGAAACCAAAGTTACTTCGTAACCCACATAACGCAAAAACCTTCGAATCATGTCGTAAGTAAAAGCTGTTCGACCATGACCTAAATGAGGATGATCGTAAGGAGTGGGGCCGCAGGCATAGATCGACACTTCACCTTCGTCACGAGGCTCGAAAGTAACATTGTTTTTCAGACGGGTATCATAAAATTCAATATCGATATCAGAAAATCTCGGAGTAGACATATTTACCAGCTTAGTTCGAAGCCTTATATAAATTGGCAGTTGCATAAACCGCTATTGCTTCACCTCGGCCAATTTCACCAATGCCTTCACCATGTTTTGGCGTAATCGTAACCTGAGAGTTTTGATCCATTATTTCAGACATAGCTTCAGAGAGTTTTTTTCTCATGTCGTCAAGACTACCTGCTAATTTTGGCTTTTGAGCATTGATGATAATCACTGCGTTGGAAAGCATATATCCATCGTTGGCTGCCATTTGGACTGCTTTTTCTAAAAATATCAATGATGAAACATTCTTGTTTGTTTCTTCGCTTGCTGGAAACAAAGTGCCTAAATCAGCAGCACCAATCGCGCTTAATATTGCATCTGTTAACCCATGAGCTACAGCATCAGAATCGCTGTGTCCTAAAAGACCGACATGATCAAACTCGACTCCACCTAAGATAAGTTTTTTGTTTTCATCCTCACCAAACGGATGTATGTCGTATCCTGAACCTACGCGGTAAATTAGTTCAGTTGATGTTTCAAAATATGATCTGAGAAACTTTAGATCTGAAGGTGTAGTAACTTTTCTACTCAATTCACTACCTTGATAGACAACTACTTTTTGACCGAGCTTTTCAACTAACGCAGAATCATCGGTGTCAGATTCAAAAGTTTGATGTGCTTTGCGTATTACATCGGCTTTGAAAATCTGCGGAGTTTGAACTGCTCGAAGTTTGGAACGGTCAATTGTTTTCTCGATAATACTGTCGTCAACTTTTTTTATTGTATCTACAACAGATATTGCCGGTATAGCACCAACTTCGCCTCGAGCAATTAAATCCCTACCTCGCTCGTAAACTTCAATAGGAACTAAAGGTCTTGCAGCATCGTGTATAGCTATTATTTCGACATCATCAGGTACTGCATTTAAACCTTGTTTCACAGACTCAGAACGAGTTGCACCTCCTGGCACAACTGCATCGACAACAGGCCCTTTATAAGTTTGAGGATCTGCCACAACTACTACCCCATCTGAAACTTCCTTGGCAGTTTCAATACTGTGATTCAGAACTGACTTACTATTAATAGTTTCAGCTAACTTGTTCGAACCATATCGAGTCGAGGATCCAGAAGCAACGACAATTGTGTACATGCGTTGCTTAGACATGACTACTTCTTAGTTGTCTTTTTTGTTGCAGCCTTTTTAGTAGTAGTTTTCTTTGTTGCCACTTTTTTAGTCGCTGCTTTCTTGGTAGTTACTTTTTTAGTCGCTGCTTTTTTGGTTGCAACCTTTTTGGTCGCTGCTTTCTTGGCTGGAGCCTTTTTGGCTTTCTCTGCTTCTTTAGCTTTTCTCGCTTTTTCTTTTTCTGCTTTAGCTTTTTTAGCAGCTTTGAAAGTCTTCTTTTTTGCAGCAATGACGTCTGAAACATCTTCAAGGTTTAGAACTTTATTCAACGTTTCTTCTGCACCTTCGCGGTCCAAATCAAGCGCATATGAAAGTTCCGAAGTCAAAATATTTCGAGCTTGAGATAGCATGCGCTTTTCTCCAGCAGATAGGCCTTTGTCGCCATCACGTGAAGACAAGTTACGAACAACTTCAGCTACCTGATATATATCACCACTTTTAAGTTTTTCGATGTGGTTTTTGAATCGTCGTGACCAGTTTGAAGGTGTTCGTGCATCAGTTTTCATGATCACAGCAAATACTTCTTCAACTTCTTCAGGATTGATGACTTCTCGTATTCCAATTTCTTCTACACGCTCAGTCGGTACTCTAACCACTAGATCGGTATAAGCAACACGCATTACAAGGTACTCAACGTTCTTTGCTTTACCGTCTACTTCGATTTTGCGCTTTTCTCTTTTTTCTACAGTTGCTGCTCCATGATGAGGATATACAACTTTGTCGCCGATACTAAAGGTCATTTTGTTCCTTAATGGGTAATTTGTGTAAGATTAAGTGTTATATTTTACCTTATTTTGAAAAGTTATGCACTTTGCACTGCTTTAGTCTGCAAATACGCGATCGATGACCTGGTTGAGATAGGAACACTCGTTTAGCTGAATGCCTACATCGGAAGTTTGATTAATGTCTGATTTGGCTAGGTTGATAAAGATCTCTTTATGCCCTCTTCGAGCTGCCTCACGAATACGTCTACCCGCATGAATTGAAGGCCGAACCTCACCTGAGAGACCAACTTCGCCTGCGAATACAATATTTGCAGAAAGTGTCTTGTCTTTATCTGCTGAGGCAATAGCCATACATATCGCCATGTCTAAACCTGCATCTTTAACCTTTATTCCCCCGACTAGTGAGACATAAACATCACATTGAGATAGTTTTACGCCGCATCGCTTTTCTAATACTGCAATCAGACTTGAAACTCTTGCGCTATCTATGCCTTGAACAACTCGACGAGGCATAGGTGCAGTTGTAGGCACAACAAGAGCTTGCACTTCTACCAAAAATGGACGAGATCCATCTACTGCAGCAGCAATGGCTAGACCACTTGGTCTATCGATTCCCGAAGTAGTCATCAATGCGCTTGGATCTTCTAGAGCAACTAATCCTTTTTCTGTCATATCAAATAATCCGAGTTCATCTGTAGTTCCAAAACGATGTTTAGAAGCTCTCAGCGTTCTTACTAATGCATGATCATCACCTTCGAAAGAAAGTACACTATCAACAACATGTTCTAATACGCGCGGTCCTGCAAGAGTTCCTTCTTTGGTGACTTGCCCAACAACAATTACGGAAGTAGTTGTAGATTTTGCAAACTCTGTTAAACGGTGAGCACATTCTCTAACTTGTGAAACCGTGCCTGCACTTGATGAAATATCGTCGCATGTCACTGTGTGAATTGAATCGACAATAAGCACTTTAGATTCAAGATCTTTTGTGTGATGCAATATGTCTTCTAACTTATTTGTGGCTAATACATTAACTAAATCGCTATTTACTTCTAATCGATTAGCCCTAGCTCTTATTTGAGCTGATGATTCCTCAGCACTTGAGTATAGCGAGCTTATGCCTGCTTCTGCCATTGCTCCTACGATCTGCATTACTAAAGTAGATTTTCCTATACCAGGTTCTCCACTAATAAGAGTCACGGATCCAGGAACTAGACCTCCGCCTAAAACATGATCAAACTCTTTAACTCCAGTTGGGATTGCATTTGCTTCGATAATGTCTAAATCGTTCAAAGCTATAGGCTTTGCATCACTGATTGATACCGATCCCATTGGATCTGAACTTTTAGAAACCACAGACTCAACTAAAGTATTCCAACCTCCACAGTCAGTACATCTCCCTAACCATTTAGGAAATTGAGTTCCACAATTTTGGCATTCATAAACACTTTTAGTCTTCGTCAATTTTCACTTCCTGTCTCATAACCGGTTCCATACGATACTACTGAGCTCCTACGACGAATTCGCCAGAGAACAAATATTGCAGCTATGAAACTCAAAATAGCTCCACCTATATTTAACAAAAAGTGAGTTCTAACTTCAGAAGATTCGAGTTTCGCTTCTTTTTCCCACTGTTCTTGAGTGATTATTGCAGTTTTTGAACTTTCAGTTCCTGCAGCTAATTCAATGTTTACACGGGTAGAGGAAAACGCATCATTAATTAAGGCTTCATAATCCTCGAACTCTATTCCTGCAGCTATGACTTTTTGCCTTACCTCGTCATTGTCTACGTAGTCTGCTCTTAGTTTATTCAGATCGACGTTAAGTGTTAATTCAGTTTTTTCAAAAATCAGATCTTCTTTAGAGCTAAGTGTTACATCAAGGATATCTGCGGTTGTAATGACAGATAGAGCATTTTTCAATTCTTTTTCATTTCTAAATTCTGCACTCAACACTAACTTCGTTGGTTCGTCCTCTATCGACACTTTGAATCCGGCAGCTTGGAGTGTATCTGTGCTGAACAATTCTTCTAAAGTCTTGGAGTTAAACGCATCGCTTCTCAAGGAGGCTGCGGCTGCTTCATCCAGTTCTAAAACTAACGACATACTTCCAGCTGAAGCATCTTCAACATTTATATTCAAAGTTGCAGTAGCTTTACAGGCACTAAGTGAGATAACGGCAATAACAACTATAAGGATATTACCTAATAGTTTGCATTTTTTTATACCCATAGATCCGTCAAGTCTGCCACTTAATGTATTAGTGTTTCCAATACTTTTACTTATTCCATTTGAAGGAGGAGATGTGAAAGACGAAAGAGCAAAAATATTTGTCGCAGAGTCCATTGGCACTATGGTTCTCGTTCTAGGTGGTGTTGGAACAGCAGTTCTAGCAACAGGAGCTTTTCCTGTTGGTGAAGAAGGAATAAATGTTGGACCTTTAGGTGTCTCATTAGCATTTGGTTTGTCTCTGCTCGTCATGGCTTATGCAATCGGCTCTATCTCTGGTTGCCACATTAACCCAGCTGTCACATTAGGACTAGTCATTGCCAAAAAATGTAAAGGCTCTCTGCTCCCAATATATTGGATTGCCCAGGTCTTTGGAGCAATAGTAGGTGCTATTTTTCTAAAAATAATCACCGGTGGAGTCGATGAATGGAAGATAAGCAATTTTGACTTTGGCACAAACGGATTCGATGAATTATCTCCTGGAGGTTTCTCTTTAGGTGCTGTCGCTCTTACCGAAGTTCTTTTCACCGCAATTTTTGTTCTTGTAGTTATCCAAACCACTCGTAAAGGATTTCCTGCAGGTTTCGGTGGACTTACAGCTGGTATGGCATTGGTTTTAGTTCACTTGATCACAATCCCAGTAAGCAATACATCTGTAAATCCTGCCAGAAGTATCGGTCCTGCACTATTTAAAGGCGGAGACGCTCTTTCAAGTCAGCTATGGGCTTTTATAGTTTTCCCATTACTTGGTGCAATCATCGCAGGTATTGTTGCACTTTACCTTCTGCCAGAAGACAAAAAAGCAGTAGCTCAAGCCGAATAATACGAACCGAAACTCAATATTTGAAGGGGGCGCTACGGCGCTCCCTTTTTAGTCTAAAAATCTGAGATAATCCGACCTGAATCAGGTCTTTTAGCTGACAAGGAAGCAAATGCATTCTACTCGTGCCATTGGTGGTCTATCTACTACATATATAGCGTTGTCATTTTCTGATGTTATTGTGTCAAAATCACGTTTCGGTGTGGCGACAATGTTGTGGCATGCGATTCCTGCTTTTTTGTTTTTATATTTTTTCGCCAGATCTCGCGGCAATAAATTAAGTTTCAAACAATCAAAACAAGTTCTTCCTCATGCAGCTGCAAGAGTATTTGGGATCTCTTGTTTGATAGTTGCTTTAATGAATGTCAAAGTAGGGATTGTTAACACAATTGTTGCTTGTAGCGTTTTCTTTGTAGTTTTTGTTCTTGCTCCAATTTTTGGCAATGAAAAAGCAAATAAAAAGATGGTTTTGCCTTTGATGGTAGCTATCTTCGGCGTGATGTTGATTTTTGATCTATCAAGTTTCAATATGGCTGAACTCAAGAATCCTTATCTGTTGGTAGCTCTTGCTGCAATGTTAGGGATTGGTTTGTCAACATTTTTATGGAGAAAATGCTCTGAAGGAATTGCCCCTACTGCGTACATTGCATATTTGCACGGGTGGGTTGTTGTTTTAATTATCCCTGTGGTGTTGACTTTAAGATTAACCAATACAGTCGAAACTGATTTAATTCCAAGCAATTCTCAACTGATTTTAATGGCAATAGCTTTGGTTGCTTTTGTATCTAGTGATCTCATGTATGCATGGGTACAAAGATATTCAAGCCATATATTGAATGGATTATTTGCTCCCGCAGGTGCTGTTTTTGGAACAATATTTGGTTTTCTCATTAAGGGCGAAACACTAGGTGAAATCCAGTTACTTGGGATATTTTTAGTTGTTGCAGCCGTCGCATTTGCAAGCACGCTCAACTCTTCAACTCTAAAACCGTCAATAGATATGCCAACCCTGGAAAATCCAATTATTTTGGTACGAAACTCAAGGTTCAAAGCCCGAAAAAAGGTCAAGTAAACCTGCATTAAGTGAGTCTGCTGGATGACATAAAGTAGGTGCACAATTCAAAAGCTATTCCCGGCTTACTCTTCACTTACGCGACTTGGTCATTAGCTGGCGTCATAGCGTCCATTGCAGCATTTGGGCCAGCTGGTGTACTAGTTCAAGGTATTTTCATGTTTGGTGTACTTGTTATTTTTTCTGGGGCAAAAGGGATCCGCTTGAGCTTTCAGGAATCGAAAATTACAATACCTTATTCAATCCTCAGAGCACTTACTTTAGGGTCGTTGTATTACACATACCTTCATCTTAAAGTAGGCATCGTAGACACTATCGTAGCTTGCTATATTTTCGTTTTAGTTTGCGTCTTTGCTCCTTTGTCTGGAGAGAAATTCAATCCAAAGGTTATTTGGCCAATGTTAGTGTCAACTATTGGTGTTGGATTAATAACAGGTGCAATTCCAAATACCAATACCTTTGAAACAAAGTCTCTTTTTGCCCTCTTAACTATGTTTCTAGCTGCAAGTTCATTTGTTTTATTTCGAAGATGCGCTCTGTTACTCAAACCAATGAATCACTTAACTTATATGCATGGCTGGGCTTCAGTATTTTGCATTCCTATATTGACAGGCCTAGTTATTCTTGGAGCAATTGACAACAATCTGATCCCGAACAGTTCACAACTTTTTGTACTTCTACTCGCATCATTTTTTGGATTTGTAGGAGACTATGTCTATGCAGCAGTACAAAAAATATCGACACTAACCCTTAATGGACTGATTGCACCTAGCGCTGTGTTATTTAGCTGCATCTATGGCTTTGTATTAAAAGGAGAGACTTTGACCACTTACCAACTGACAGGAGTGGTATTTGTTGCAATTAGCCTTTCGTATGTCAACTATATATCAGCCAAGCAAAAGCATGGCCAAAAAATTACTGAACAAAAACCTTCATTAGAGATTGCACTCGCAGCCTAGTTTTTATCGGCACCTTCATAATAAACATCTTGCGCAACACTAATCGCAACTGTATCTGCGCCAAATTCTTCTGCACACCTACGAAGAGCTGAAGCAATATGTTTGGCTAAAGATGGTCCCATTGAAATTGCATCTGAGTTGATTTTGAAATCCAAGATTCCGTAATTAGTACCCGGTAGACAAGTAACGGTTCCGAGAGGATCTAAAGCTTTAGCATCTTTGATTTTCACTACAGTATTTTCGTATGTGTCTAGGTCTGCTTCACCTTCTAGATGTTGTTCACCGACTTCATCAAACTGTGCATATAGTTCCATTGTGCGGACTTCTTCAAAATCTCCCGCTTGATATACGCGAACTTTTGCCCAAGGAACAGTATCTCCTGCTGCAACTACAGCATCTTCAAGTGCACCTATATATTCTTCAGGCATATCCTCAGCTAATCCTGCAATCGTTAAATCTTGAAGTACCTCAAAAGGAAAATCAGGTAAAGCATTTGCAACATAACCTAAACCATCGCCAATACGAGTATTTAGTTCATTAATGACATAGCCATTTTTGCCTGCAATACCATCACAACAAAATGCACCTCGATAATCGTATTCACTTCTGAGAGCTTCTCCTACCTGGCGTGCAACCGATCTCATTTCTACTAATAGTTCAATTGAAGGTTGCCAAAAAGTATTCGTTCCTGCAAACCAAAACTTTCCATGTTCGCCTCGCAATACGAGTAATTCAACAGGACGAAAAACAGCAACGCCATCTGGCAAAACAAAGCCATGAATTGAACAAGGTCGACCTTCGACGAACTCTGCAATGCGAACATTTTCGCATGCACTCGAAAACTTTCTTATGAAATGAAATTCGTCTTCATCATCTGCATCAGGCCTTAGCCAACGCACCATATTTCCACGAGAATTCATTCCTTTCGTATTGTCTCCTGACCATACTGTTCCATCGCCTGAATCCATCATTTTTGATGCTTGGATCATTGCTTCGCCAACAGCGTCGACAACTGTTGATCTTGGTGCTGGGATTTGGTGCCGAGCAAAAAAACCATCAATGAGAGTTTTGTCTTCTAATTGAACCCAATCTTCTTGACGTGAAGCATCAATTTTCCGCCCAAAAGCATGCGTTGCTGTACGGAATCTAAATACAGAAAGAAATGCTTCTCCGTGTGGATCAAAATCATCGATTGCTTTCTTTATTTCAGCTGGGGGATTAGAAAATAGTTCATTCCAAGAATTTTCATAAGTGTAAACTTCAGGATCAATAGCAAGCTCTACTTCAATATGCGTAACATCATCACCTAAATCAACTCCAGCATTCAACATGGTCTTTAAAGTGATGGCTAAAAATGGGCCAGCACCTAAAGTTCTAAGCTGATCAATCTTTGCTTGAAACGAAGACGCACCGTCGCCAGTAAAAATAAACTTTCGTCCCTTTACTTTTTCACCCACGAACTCGCGAATGTCATCTAATGATGCTGTCATTAATCCTCCAAGCTTTACAATATCTCAGTAGTGTCTTAATTGTCCGTTTTCTAACGCTGTTTAAAATTAGGAACAAATTACACTAACACCTTTACTATCGGTAAAGCTAGGTGAGAATTAAGAATAATCTAAGAACAATTACTCAGCAGCGGGAGCAGCAGAAGCTCCGCCACCACCAGATTTAGATGACCCTTTGGCTCCGCCTGGAGTTAAGCCACCTTGTACCTTGGTTTCAGATTCTTCTTGTGCTTTTGGCTCAGGTGCAGCAATAGTCGGCATTGACTTAAAGGTAATATCTTTTTCGCCCGCAACTGGGTTACCGTCTTCACCAATCTTGTCAACAACGTCAACCAAGATCGTTTCGCCTGCATGGAACTCTTTATGCAATATCTTTTCTGATAAAGGATTCTCGATACGTCGCTGAATTTCACGACGAAGTGGTCTTGCACCTAAAGCAGGATCATAACCCTTTTCCGCAACAAAATATTTAGCTTCTTTTGTTAAGTCTAAACCTATGCCTTGAGACATCAACTGAACTCGCAAACGATCGATAAAGATATCAACAATCTCTGTAACTTCATCTTTAGTTAATTCCGCAAAAACAATCACTTCATCAACACGGTTTAAGAACTCTGGCCTAAAGTGCCCTTTCAAAGCTTCCAGTGCTTTGTCTTTCATCTTTTCATAAGAATATCCAGCAGATTGATTACCAAAACCAACATTAGATTTACGCAAGTCTGCCGTACCTAAGTTTGATGTCATGATGATTACAGTATTCTTAAAATCGACTTCGCGTCCTTGAGCATCTGTTAGGTGTCCGTCTTCAAGCACTTGCAAGAAAGTATTGAACACTTGCGGATGAGCTTTTTCGATCTCATCCAACAACACAACAGAGAAAGGCTTACGTCGAACAGCTTCAGTTAGTTGACCTCCTTCATCGTATCCCACGAATCCTGGAGGCGAACCGAACAATCTGGAAACTGTATGAGAGTCCATGTACTCAGACATGTCTAATTGAATCATTGCACTTTCATCGCCGAATAAAAACTCAGCTAGCGATTTAGCGAGCTCGGTTTTACCAACACCAGAAGGACCTAAGAAAATGAAGCTAGCGCTTGGTCGCTTCGGGTCTTTAATACCTGCACGAGTTCTTCGCATTGCTTGAGAAACGGCGACCACAGCATCATGCTGGCCGATGATTCGGTGGTGAAGCTCATCTTCCATTCGAAGTAGTTTTGCAGTCTCTTCCTCAGTCAATTTATAAACTGGAATACCAGTCCACATTGCCAAAACTTCGGCAATCGATTCTTCTGTAACTTCATTGAAAAGATCGACACCTTGAGCTTTCCATTGTGCTTCTTTTTCTTTCTTATTTTCTAGAAGCTCTTTCTCTTTATCACGCATTTGTGCTGCTCGTTCGAACTGTTGCGCTTCAATAGCTTGTTCTTTTTCAGTTCGCACCTTTGTAATTTCGTCTTCGAGTTCCTTGTAGTCTCCTGGAATTTGCATCCGGTGAATTCGAAGTCGTGAACCCGCTTCATCGATTAAGTCGATTGCTTTGTCTGGCAAGAATCGGTCAGAAATATAGCGATCAGCTAAATTCGCAGCAGCCACAATAGCTTGGTCAGTGATTGTTACTTTGTGGTGAGTTTCATAACGATCACGCAAACCTTTAAGAATTTCAATCGTATGAGCAACAGTTGGTTCTTCAACTTTTACAGGTTGAAAACGACGTTCTAACGCAGGATCTTTTTCGATGTTCTTTCGATATTCATCTAAAGTCGTTGCACCAATAGTTTGTAGTTCACCTCGAGCCAACATCGGCTTTAAAATTGAAGCTGCGTCAATTGCACCTTCTGCAGCACCAGCTCCAACAAGTGTATGCATTTCGTCAATAAACAAAATGATGTCACCACGAGTTTTGATTTCTTTCAGTACTTTCTTAAGTCGCTCTTCAAAGTCACCACGGTATCTTGAGCCGGCAACAAGTGCTCCAAGATCCAATGTGTAAAGCTGTTTGTTTTCTAGTGTTTCAGGAACATCGTTAGCAACTATCTGTTGCGCTAATCCTTCAACCACTGCGGTTTTACCAACACCTGGTTCACCAACTAGTACTGGGTTATTTTTAGTTCGACGTGACAACACTTGCATCACGCGCTCTACTTCTTGTGCTCGACCAATCACAGGATCGAGTTTCTTTTCACGAGCGAGCTGGGTTAAGTTTCTACCAAACTGATCTAGAACAGTTGAACCGCCAGCATTTTGTTCCGTGTCTCTTCCACCAGTTGCGGCTGCTTCACGAGAACCTGAAGCTCCTGATCCACCTTGACCATATCCTGAAAGAAGTTGAATAACTTGTTGACGAACTCGAGAAAGATCGGCTCCGAGTTTTACCAATACTTGAGCTGCTACTCCTTCGCCTTCACGAATAAGACCCAAAAGAATATGCTCAGTCCCAATGTAATTATGACCAAGTTGTAAAGCTTCACGAAGAGAAAGTTCTAGTACTTTTTTAGCACGAGGCGTAAACGGAATATGTCCAGAAGGTGCAGCTCCTCCTTGACCAATAATTTCTTCGACTTGACCACGAACGGCATCTAGTGAAATACCGAGAGATTCCAAAGCTTTGGCTGCTACTCCTTCGCCTTCGTGGATAAGACCTAAAAGAATATGCTCTGTCCCAATGTAATTATGATTTAAGAGACGCGCTTCTTCTTGTGCTAAAACAACTACTCGGCGGGCTCTGTCTGTAAAGCGCTCAAACACTGGTATAACCTTTCCTTAGATGAAACTTAGATTCTAATTGCTAAATCTCTAAAAGTTTCATTGATCTTACTTAATAATTTCGTACAAACTGGGCGTGAACTGTAGTTACTAACACCCTAAGTGGTTTGCATATTCCATATCTATTAAACACTCCTTTAAGTAGCGCATTTGTACCTTTTACGAACTATGGAGGGTCAGTCCTCCGGATGAGAGTGACACTTTTACAGAGAGTAGGCTTATGGGGTGAAACCTACCGATCTGAACCTTTATCCCCTTGAAGGCGATTTAATTCGATTTGAAGAAGTTTTGGATAAAAATGTTTCCAGTGAGCTTCCATTAATGAGAGATTCCGCTCGATATCTTGTTCTTGCAGGCGGGAAAAGACTACGTCCAGCATTAAGCATTGCTAGTGCCTATGCAATCTCTGGTGTTGAACCCACCAATGACTATGTACTTAAAGGTGCTTGTGCGATTGAATTGGTTCATGCCGGAAGTCTCCATCACGATGATGTAATCGACAATGCTTTAAGTCGAAGAGCTATTCCAAGCGTAAATGTTCAATTCAGCAATTCAGTGGCGATTCTATCAGGCGATTATTTACTCGCCCTAGCATCTTCGCTTGCAGCATCCTTAGGAGCACAAGTAAGTGAGCTATTGGCTCAGACAATTTCTCAGTTATGCATAGGTCAAATTATTGAGCAACAAGATTTATTCAACTCAAAGCGCACAACAGAAAATTATCTAAAAGCTATTGAAGGTAAAACCGCTTCACTTTTCGCTTCTTCTTGCAAAATTGGAGCAACGGTATCTGACGCAAATGATGAAGCTACTCAAGCGTTAAATGATTTTGGATACAACATAGGTATGGCATTTCAGATTATTGATGATCTTTTGGATATCACTTCAGATGAAAAAACTCTAGGAAAACCCACAGGCCATGACATCGAAGAAGGGGTTTATACTCTCCCAGTTATTTTTGCCGCAGAAAAAGATGCCAAAGTACGTGAGCTTTTAGGAGACAAACTAAGTGAAGCTGACTTTAACTATGTTCTTTCTAAAGCTAACGAATCAGAGTTTGTTGAGAGAACTTTTAAAATGGCGCAAAGCTATGGAAATAGCGCAAGGGCAGCTCTTGATCCAATTGATATCAATAGCGAAGTAAAAGAAGCCTTCATGAGCATTGCAGAAGGCCTATTAAATCGAAGTTTTTGATTTAAACAGAGAATCTCCACACAGATGATGAAAATATGTTTAGAATAAAGCATGGAATTCAAACACAGTGCTACATATCCACATTCTTTTGAAGAAGTTGTTTCGAAAAACTACTCAGAAGATTTCATTCATAGTCTTGATAACATCCAAGATGTTTCTACTCCAAAAGTTACAAGTCTCACTGAAGAAAACGGTGTTATCACTTGTATTACCGCCTGGGAGTACGAAGGCGAACTTGAGATGGCTGAAAGAGCAGTCTTAGGAACAAAAACTTTAACTTGGGAACAAATAATTACAGTTGATAAAAATACAAAAACTGGAACTATACATATTGAGTATGCAAACGGAAAACCTCCAGGCACGCTCGATGGAAAGATTACTTACACTGAAGAAGACGGTGTAACAACTCGAACTATTGACGGCGACATTGTTGTCAAAATTATGTTTATCGGCCCGCAGGTAGAGAAAAAACTACGGGATAAAATCGGTCTTAGGTTTGATGCAGAAGCAGCAGCAGTTAACGAGGCTCTAAGCTAAAAAAGTGATTGCCTAACTTCTATAGAGTTCTCATTTTCCATGTCTTGGATGAAACTAATTATCCCACGCGCTACTTCAATAGGTGATTCGATCACTATTCCATGGGCAGCACCATAAATAATGTTTAATCTTGAATTTGGAATATATATACATAACTTTTCAGAATCGCCTACAGGAGTTAGGGTATCTTGGGAACCAACTATTACATTTGTTGGCACCATCATTGAATAAAGCTTTCGTGCAAAATCATCTGAAAAGCTCGTAACAGCATCTATCTGTAAACAAAATCCGTCAACATCTATCTCTTTAAATAGTTCTTGGGCAATTGGTAAAAACAATTGACTACGGTGCAATAGCCTTGGTCCGATAAGCCAAGTCAGAATATCTTTGTCTAAAACATGACTGTGCCTATTTTGAAGTCTCGCTTTCCATCCAAGCAATAATTCTGCTCTCCAATCAGCTTGCACACAAGAAGTCGCTACCAAACTTAGAGTCTTTACCTTTTGCGGATAAACAACTCCTAGAATCTGCGCAACAATTCCTCCCATCGAAGTTCCAACTACATGTGCAGAATCAATAGATTCTTCCTCCATCACTTTCAAAACATCTCGAGCTAGACGATACAAATTAAAAGGAGCTGTAGTAGTCGATTTTCCTGATCCACGATGGTCGATCGCAACGCAATAGTAGTCTTTGCTTAACAAGTACCGCTGCAAACCATATCCACGAGAATCAACTCCAAGACCTTGTAAAAGAATCATTGGAGTATTGTTGGGATCGCCCCAAGTTTGGTAGTAAATGTCATGCCCATCGCTAGCTCTGGCGTGTTTCACTTTGACACCTCAGATCCCGTTGGATTATCAATAACTTTTTCTATGTCTCCATAAAGATTTTTCAAAATCTCTTTAGAACTATCAGTTGATGTAATTTTGAAATGCATTCGAGTCGCTGTCGAATCAATTCTCATTCCTCTTCGTAAAAACATTTCAATGTGATCATCAATTGGAGCTCCTGAGAAATAAGAGATCTTCTTTAATACTCCAAAACCGATGCCACTAGAAAATAACGGAATCCTATTCCCGATTCTTAATGCATCGTAAATCGTGAAGTTCGCATTTGAAACGCTATGAAAAATACGCGACTGAGAACGATCATCAAAGATACATTTTAAAAATATTTCGACTGTATCTCTTGGCGAAGTTACAGGTATGCCTATGTCTTTCGAAAAAGGTAATCTAATCTGAACAGGTATCCAAGGCTGCAGAAGTACCCGAGCTAAAGGGTGAGGTACATGAGCTCCGATTTCAGGTGCAGATCTTATAAAGGTTGCCTGAGGATCAACCTTACGCAAACGCTCTTCGACTTCACAACAAATTTCTCCGTAATCTGTATCAGGATTTACTGGAGAAGTTTCATCTAGAACATGTTCTGGATTACTAAATCCATATACAACAATTGATGAACGAGAAATGAGTCTGACTGAACTCGAATTATTATTGCTATAGAACTCTTCTATACCCGAAAGTATTGTCTCAGTCGCATATCGACTATGACGTAAGTCCAATCTTGACCCAGGCTCATACAATCCAAAATTAACCAATACGTCAGGTTGAAATTCGTTTAAAAAATCTGAAATTTTTTCATTCTCACCAATTGAATATAATCTAAATTTGCTTCGGCCCAAATATCTTCTTGGTGGATAGAGATCAATCCCAGCAATTTCAGTAACTTTAGGATCATGCTCTAATGATCTTGCAATCGATGTCCCGATATCGCTACCAATTCCAGTAATAAATACTTTCATAACTCAAGTATCGACTGTAGTCCGGTTGTCTCTGAAGAGGTTTTATTCGCTATTTTCAACGCTCGACAAGCCTTTTAGCGTAAACCATGGATCAAAAGTGGACTCCACATTAATCAAAGGATGCAATATCTCAGAGTGCCCACCTGTAAGTATTACATTTTTGACTTCATATAGTTCTTTTAACTTCGAAACGCTTGTTTCTATCATTCCAACCGCTCCAAAGATTATCCCGCTTGCGATACAACTCAAGGTATCTACTCCTAAAATATTTTCCGGAGCAGCAAGTTCAATATCAGGTAATGCAGGAGCAAAATGTTGAAGAGCCTTATTAGTAGTCTCTATTCCTGCAGTTATCATTCCACCAATAAAAGCGCCTTGTTGATCTATAACATCGATATTGATCGCTGTACCACAATCGACAACTACCGCAGGTTGTAGGTTCAAAAAATTGACAGCTAAGGTATTTGCAATTCTATCGGCACCCAAGGTTTGAGGAGTTCCATAAACAATTTTAGCTCCATAGGGATTCTTTCCTGACACCAATTTGAGTTCGTTCCCAAAAACATCAGATGCTTTTTCAAAGTAATCGACAAACTTCGACACTCCAATACTCGCAATGATTAAATCAGATTTTTCAAAAGTCTTTCGAAACTTATCCTCAAACATGGAATAGTTAGTTATTTCTTCAATAGCAACTCTCTGAGGGCGTAACAACTCATTATCTTTTACTTCTGAAAGCTTCAAAGCTGAATTACCTACATCAAAAACTACCTTTGATGCGCTCATGATATGTCAAAACCCAGATCTAAAATTGGCGAACTATGAGTAATTGCACCTACTGCAATATATTTAACTCCAGTACTTGCATATTGAGCGAGATTTTCTAGATTCACTCCTCCAGAGATTTCCAATTCGATATCCCCTACGAACTCAATAGTATGTTTTACTTCTTCAACAGTGAAATTGTCTAGCAAAATTAAGTCGGGATTATATTGGATTACAACTTTTAACTGCTCAATTGAATCAACTTCAATCTCTAACAGTGCCTCAGAGGAAAACTCTCTACATCGTTTAGCAACTACATCGAGATCCATAAATGAAATGTGATTATCTTTGACTAAGAATGCGTCGTAAAGACCCATTCTATGGTTCTGTCCTCCACCATGGATTACAGCTTCTTTTTCAAGTGCCCGATAGCCAGGTAGCGTCTTGCGAGTGTCTCTAATAATTGTTGATGAACCGCTTTGTTTGACGACTTCTACATATTTTCTAGTGTTTGTTGCAATACCACTTAAATGGGAAAGAAAATTTAGAGCCGTTCTTTCTAATAACAGAATTGATTTCAAAGAACCTCTTAGACAAGCAATTGGTTGAGATTTCTCTACAGCTTCAGAATCATTTTTAACTATCTCAAGCTCGATTTGATCATCCACTTTTTTAACTAACTGCTCTAGTGTTTTGACTCCTGATACAACACCATCGGCTCTAGTCACAATTGAAACTTCTGCTTGTCTTTGGGGATCGATTAAAGCATCTGATGTTATATCTCCAATAGTCGATAAATCTTCCGCTAATGAAAATGCAATGAGTTCATCGAGAATATGATCTGCATTGTAAGCCTTATTGTGCATTAGTACCGGTTGCGAATCCATTTTATTATGTTAATTCTTAGCAAATAAGAGAGGCTTATCGGAACCACAATGATAAATATTTCCAAAATAGAATTCGTCAACTGCATCAAAATCTGAACGACTATGACAGCCTCGCGACTCTTTTCTGTTTAATGCGCTTTTAACAAGCGCCTGAGCAACTACAAACAAACTTCTCAACTCATGCTTTTCAAACTCATTGATCATTGCGGGGGGTTCTTCCTTAGAATGGTCCGCTAGTGACTTAAAACTATAAGTTAACGATTCCAGGCTTTCTTGATTACGGATGATACCTGCATTTTGATTCATTAATTTTTGCAGCTCACTTCTGACATCACTGTTTACGATCTCACCAACATGAAGTTCAACATCGTTGGAATTTTCACCTATTTCAATAGCTTCATTAAAGTTTGCAAACATTGCTGAATTTTCAAAGTTGGATTTCTGCTCATCGATAGCACTCGCGACCCTTGAACCAAATACTAGACCGTCTAACAACGAATTACTAGCAAGCCTATTGGCTCCATGAACACCATTGCACGCAACTTCGCCAATAGCCCAAAGGTTTGCCATCGATGTTGCACCATCAAGGTCCGTTGTTATACCTCCGCAATAGTAATGTGCAGCAGGACTTACAGGTAACATATCAATACGAGGATCAATCCCGATTTCGATACAACTTTTATAAATTGTTGGAAATCGATCGCTAATCGAATCTATTTTTGTTGCATCTAGAAAAACACATTCATGTTGAGTTTGTTTAATCGATTTAAAAATCTCTCTCGAAACAACATCTCTAGGTGCAAGGTCTGCAAGTTCATGAACACCTTTCATAAACTCAACACCATGAATATCCCTTAATACTGCACCTGCACCTCTCAAGGCTTCGGATATTAACGGTCTGGGCATATTGTTCACATGCAATGCCGTAGGGTGAAACTGCATAAATTCAAGATCAGAACATATGACAGAATTTGATAGCGCTAGCGCTACTCCGTCTCCTGTTGCTAGCAACGGATTCGTAGTAACACTATAAAGTTGTCCTGCACCTCCTGAAGCTAAGACCACATGATCAGCCTCTAATGAATGCACGTTGCCGTCGGAATCTAAATAACTAACGCCTACACATCTATCATCGTTGACTAGAAGACTATTTGTAAAACTAAAATCAATAACAGAAATATTCAACAATTTACTTTTATTAAGAGAGTTAACCAGAGCTACTTCAACCTCTTGACCGGTCTTATCTCCTCCTGAATGAATAATTCTCGCAACGCTATGGCCCCCTTCGATAGTCCTATCAAATGCTCCACTTAATACCTTGTCAAAATGTGCCCCTCGACTAATTAACTTTTCAATAGCATCGTTACTGCTATTTACAAGCAAACTTATGGCATCACGCTTTCCTAGGAAATTTCCTGCCTTAAGGGTATCTTCAATATGAGAGTCTGCTGAATCATCTATGTCATTAAATAGCTGGGTCGCAATACCACCTTGTGCGTAAAATGTTGCCGAATCCGAAGTTTTTGCTTTTGTGATAATCACGACTTCGTGGCCGAACTCAGCGAGATCAAGCGCACAAGTTAATCCAGCAATTCCGGAACCTACTACAATAATTTTTTGATGCCTCTTTGACATAGTATTTCAGCTGAATAACTTAAATCCACTAATCGGTTTCTTTATAAGAATCAATAATTGAATCAAAATTAAGATCGAGCTCTACAACTCCTTCTATAGAATCTACAAAATCATACTCATCTATCGGTTTTACTTTCTCAGGTGCGATCTTTGATAGAGGGACAATCACAAAAGCGCGTTCGTTCATCCTGGGGTGAGGAACTTCTAGATCAGCTTCAGTGATAGTTTCATCATCAAATAACAAAAGATCGACATCGAGTGTTCTCGGACCATCCTTTACTGTTCGGATCCGTCCTGCTCTTTTTTCTACAACATCTAGACAAACTCTCAATAATTCCTGTGCAGTTAAAGTTGTTTCGATTTCAATTACTGCATTGTAAAAATTGTCTTGATCACAAAACCCGACTGGTAGTGTTTCAAAGACATTAGATGCTTTTAAAACTTTTATCTTCTCATGTTGAGATAACTGGCGCACTGCAAACGATAGGTAATCGTATCGAGTTGAAGTAGGGGTCTCGATATTGCTTCCTAGTCCGAGATACGCGCGATGACTTTTCATATAATTCCTTTATTAAGTTTATACAATGCTACCTAATTGTATGCACTTAATTCTTAATGTCCAGCCAATATTCGCCTATGCTTATCTATATCATGAGAAGAGTAAAAATTGTTGCAACTATCGGACCAGCCACGAGCAACGAACAGGCTTTGGGGTCGATAATCGACGCAGGTGTTGATCTAGTAAGAATTAATGGTGCACATGGAGACACTGCATCAATTAAGAGTCGCGTTGAACTAATCAGATCAGTTGCTAATGCAAAACAAAAACACATCGGTATTCTTTTGGATCTGCCAGGGCCAAAGATGCGGGTAGGAATCATTGAGAATGAAGAGATATCGCTAAATGAAGGAGATGAATTTAAGATCGTAAACGAACCAGTTGTTGGTAACTCAGAGCGCATATCTACAACGGTCGAAAATCTCTATAAAATTGTGGAAAAGGGCGATCCTATAATATTGGCTGATGGTCAAATTCGTGCAGAAGTAGTTAAAGTTAAGGGCAACGAAATTGTAGTTCGAACGTTGACAAACGGTTTACTTAAAAGCAAAAAAGGATTCTTCCTTCCAAATGCTGAAGACCAAATAACACCTTTTTCCGACACTGATTTTGAGCTCATTGATCTTGCAAAAGAAATCGAAATTGATTTTCTGGGTTTAAGTTTTGTTAGAAGAGGAGCTGATGTTGAAGAAATACGCAAGCATCTAGGCACAGATTCAGATGTTCGTTTGATTTCAAAAATTGAAACGAGAGCTGCAGTGGATGAACTTCCCTCTATCCTTGCGACTTCCGATGCAGTAATGGTTGCTCGTGGAGATTTAGGTATCCAGCTGGACATTACAAAAGTACCTCTCCTTCAAAAAGAGATCATCAGAGCGTGTAATCAATCAGGTCGACCTGTAATCACAGCAACCGAAATGCTCGAATCAATGACTACTTCTCCACTTCCAACAAGAGCCGAAGTAGGAGATGTTGCAAATGCTGTATTAGATGGCACAGATGCGGTAATGCTTTCTGGCGAAACCGCTGTTGGAAGATTTCCTGCAAAGACGGTTTCTACCATGGCTCAAGTCGCTCTTAACGCAGAGGCCTGGAGAAAACGTCGAGTTCCTGATATGTGTGTACTCGGAGAAGATCCAGTAGCTTGGGCAGTAGCTCATGCGGTTGTACAAGCAGCAGAAGACTTACATGTGACGGCGATATTGTGCCCTACCAAGTCAGGAGCAACTGCACAAAGAATTGCTTCGTATCGACCAAGTGCTTCCATTGTCGGTATATCTAGAGACGAAAAAGTATTACAAAGGCTTTCTCTATTTTGGGGAGTACAACCATTACTTATGAGCGAGGAAATCGACATTGCAAGAGAAGTTGATCAAGTTGTTAGTTTAAGTATTAAAGCAGGATTTATATCCAAGGGAGATTTAGTAGCTGTAGCTGCAGGTGCTCCAGGACAAACTGCTGGGACTACTGACTCTATTCGAGTTCTAAGAGCGTAATTATTTTCGCTTAGTTGTTTTTCTAGCTTTTGAAGTTGTAGATCGCTTTGAAGAAGCTGTTTTTGACTTTGTCTTACTTACAGCTTTTTTGGTTGTTGATTTACGAGTTACCGGTTTCTTCTTCGCAGTCTTTTTCGCTACTGCTTTTTTTGCGGTCGTTTTTCTAGCAGCTGTTTTTTTCGCTACCTTCTTTTTAGCCGGACTTTTACGAGTAACTGATTTTGTTTTCGATTTCTGTGGAGACTTTGTCTTTGCAGAACTACGGGATCGAGATTTTTGTTTAGCAGCCTTAGCTTTTTGTGCAGCTATACGTTTTTTCTCTGCCTCTTTGCGTTTTCGCTCGCGCTCTTTTTCCAAAGCCTTCTTTTTCTGGTCAGCAAGGCGTCTCTTTCTTGCTTTTTCTTTCTCAGCTTCTCTCTCTTTACGCAATCTTTCGCGCTCTTTTTCTTTAGCTTTTCGCTCGCGCTCTTTTTCCGCAGCAATACGTTTGCGTTCGCGCTCTTTTTCCAAAGCGATACGTTTTTCTTCCTTAGCTTTTTGCGCTTCTAGTCTTTTTCTTTCGCGCTCTTTTTCCGCAGCAATGCGTTTTTCTTCCTTAGCTTTTGCGATAGCTTCTTTCTTAGCTTGCTCCGCACGAATTTTAGCTAAACGTCTCTTTTCTTCTGCAGCTCGCTTTTTTTCTGCAACAAAAGCTACTCTTGCTATTTCAGCAGCAGCTAGTGTTGCCTGACGTTTTTTCGCAGCTTCCTCTTGGGCCCTTTTCTCGGCAAGCTTTTGTTGCTTACGCACAATTTCTAAACGCGCTTTTCTCTGCAACTCTGCTTTTGATTCGCGTAACTCGAATGCTTCTTTTACGCTATCTTTCATTAAACGATTTTCGATTGTTATAGCAATCATCTCACGACCTTCACTTTGAAGTTCGCGCGAAGTAATGGATTCGATGATTTGAATTGCTTCAGGTCCACTAGATGCAAGACCTGCATATATTAAGTATCCACCCATTAAACCTAAGATCAGATCCCCAAGCTCTTCATGGTGCACTAAAATTTTATGTTTAGGATCAGAGATAAATCGATCTAGTTGTGCATAAACATGACCAAGTCTTTGTGGATACTCATCAGGTTTACTTAACGGAACATGTTCAAATAGTAACTTAGCTTCGTTATAGGCGTGAAGATTATGAGAAGACTCTAAAAGTGATACGACTCTCGTAAAACCATGAAGGTCGAGCCAGATGAGTTCTTCTTGCCGTCGAACTTTTCGATGGTTCCGCGCAAATCCGCCAGGACGCTCAGAAATAGCCAATCTATCTCTGATTATCCACGTGAAATTTCGCGGTTCTAAGCCTTGTGCCCATCGACCTTTTACCATAGGTAAAAATCCTACAAGACTTTTTTAAATCATGGCTTCTACAGCACAAAATTTTTCGCACTAATTGCGGTATTTTATACCTTTTATACGCAAAATATATCAAGCAGTCAGGTATTGATTTACCATTGAAACGTTATGAACCCTAAGTACCTCAACCCCAGCGTTAACAAGTTGTTGACATATTTCAGCCGTAAATTGGTCTCGCGAGTCGATATCGTCCACTAATCCCTTTTGGGCTATTAAGTGGCCAATCATGGACTTTCTACTAATACCGACCATCATCGGATAGTCAAAAGCTTGTTTTAATAAATGAATATTTTCGAGAACTGAAAGATTTTGTTCTGAAGTCTTGGCAAAACCAATCCCTGGATCAATCATAATTTGAGAATCTTTTACGCCTGCTACTTTTAATTTCTCAATGGAACTCTTCAACTCATTTTCAATATCTTCAATAATATTTTGGTACTCAACATGTTCTTGCATCTTTTGGGGTATCGAACGAGAATGCATTGCAATATAGAGCGCAGACGAGTCTGCGATAATTTGCCCCATTCGTTCGTCAAACCTTCCACCGGAAACATCATTGATAGCTTGAACCCCTTCTTTCAATGCAATCGCTGCAGTATCACTATGGCGAGTGTCTAACGAGAAAAGAACATCGTCAAAGTTAGAGTCGTTCAAGATATTAAAAAATGGTTTTAGCCGTTCTAGCTCAGTATCTGAAGTTACTTCAACCGAACCAGGTCTAGTTGATTCAGCACCTACATCAATCATTTTCGCACCGTGATCTATAAGCGCTTCAATTCTATTTTTTATCTCATTCTCTTCGAGATACATTCCCCCATCAGAAAAAGAGTCTGGTGTTATATTGAGGATTCCACAAATGACTACCTCGTGAGGACTTAAAAATTCATCCCAACTTTCATAACGCTTTAGGTTCAATACTATTGCCCTTCTAAAACTGTTAAATAAGGCAGACCTCTGTAACTTTCTGCAATATCCAAACCATATCCGATAACAAATTCTGAAGGAAGCTCAAAACCTTTGTATTTAACTCTTTGATTCGTCTTTATTTGACCTTCTTTTACAAACATAGAACAAACCTCTAAAGATGCTGGATTTCGAGCTTGGAGGTTTTTACGTAAGTATGTCAACGTAAGTCCAGAATCAACAATGTCTTCGACTATCAATACATGTTTATCTTCAATTTCGGCATCTAAATCTTTGATAATTCTAACTACACCACTACTCTTTGTTGCTGCTCCATATGAGCTCACGGCCATAAAATCAACTTCGCAATCCAAATCAATCTCACGAATAAGATCAGCGATAAAAATGAAAGCTCCTTTAAGTACTCCAACTAAAAGAATTTTGTTTCCCTCGTAATCTTTAGATATCTCTTTACCAAGTTCGGCTACTCGTTTTCGGATATCGTCTTGAGTAACAAGAATTTTTCCTAATTCAGGTTTATCGTTGTTCATTATTTTCCTTCGTTTAAGTTGTCGGTTTCATCTTGAAAAAGTTTTGCACCTGATCTCCAAATTGTCCTGTTACCAGATAACTGGGTACTTCTGACTTTGTGGTTTACAACATCTAGTATTCGTTCTATTTCATCATAGGTTGGAGGATACCCCTTTATCCAAGTTCGTAAGGCATGTCGTTGTAATACAAGGTCTAGCTTTGCAAGCTCTCTAGTATCAGGATCTCCGTTAGGCCACAATGAAGAAGCATACTCATTTAAAAACGAGTTATCCTGCGAAAGAAGCTCTGCTGTTCTAGATACTAAAGGAACAATATCTCTATCAGCTATTTCATTGAGAAGAGGAATCACTTCGTGACGTATTCTATTTCTAACGAAACGAGGATCTGTATTTCCTGGATCATCAAAGAAATCGTATCCACAAGAAGTTACAAAATCCTCAAGTTCCTTTTTTCTCCAATGTAACAAGGGTCGAAAAATTGAATCGCGTTGCTGTGAAAGAGATGCAGTACCTGAACCTGAACCTCGGAGCAAATTGATCAAAAATGTTTCGACTACATCATCCTTGTGATGTGCGGTAAGAATGAACTTACTTTGCGTCTGAATACGAATTTCTGAAAGGGCCTGGTAACGCAACTCCCTAGCATTTGCTTCGATATTTCCATCAGCCAATGACCGTTGAGACATTTTCAAGTTGATACTATTAAATTCAGCATCTAAATCTTCTGCAAGTTGTTTGACCATTACCGCACATTCGGAAGTATAAGTAGAAATCTCATGTTCAATATAAGCAATTGAGAAGTTCAAAGAATTACAATAGGCAATTAGGCTTAAAGCTATGGAATCAGCCCCTCCGCTGCATGCTACTACTACTCTTTCTTTGCCAACGATTGAAAGTAGTTCTTTTGTTTTTTCTATATTGGGATCAAATTTTTCCCAATGTTTAGAAATAACTTCTTTCAACATGGTTTTAAATAAATCTCCGAAACAGAATCTAAGCTTGAGCTTTTTTGCTTTGATTTTTTGGAGCTAATACATTTCGGTAATAAAAGAAACCTACAGCAGCGATCACCAAAATACTCAGTGCAAGAAATGCCCACCCTGGCCAATAAAACCAACGGTACTCAGTGTCTGCTGATGCAATTTTGTTTGTAGCATCTGCTGCAGGGTCTTCAATAGGTACCGCACCACCAGCGCCGAATGCTGGAGATGCAAACAACAAGAAAGTAATAATGCTCATAGCGAAGATTTGAGTCTTAATCAGTAGCCGTGAAGTGTTAGTAGTCATACCTAAATACTAGTAGGGATATGCCACTCAATTTCTAGATCAGTCGCCAGAACTGTCAAAAAAATCGCTTTTAGGAATCTCACCTTTTGGAATAACACCCTTGGGAATAGGAGAACCATCCTCGTTTGCTGAAGCTTTCGGAAATCCTAGAGCGATCATAATCTGGTCTTTAACTTCCTTGGGCATACAAACAGGCTTTAATGCTCTAACCCGAAGGTGAAAAGTTTCTTCGAATCGATATCCATCTTTGCATCCTGGACAGTTGTCTAGATGCCTTCTAATGAATATATCCTCAGCATCCTTTAATAATCCATCAATAAAACTATGGATTAATTTCTCTGCTTTATCACAATCTCCCCCGTGATCCCCACAATCGTTACCAGAGGTTGCTTTATTAATCATCGCTTGTTCCTCCCGATTTATTTGCAGTGTAAGCGAGGTCACTATCTTTAGGAACGATATTATTTTCCTGTGCATAGTTCCACAACGCCTTTTGAAGAGCTTTTCTTCCACGATGCAGCCTCGACATCACCGTACCCGAGGGAATATCGAGCATTTCAGTGATTTCTGCATAACTTAGGCCTTCTACATCCGCAAGCAATATGACTTCTCGATACTGCTCAGGAAGAGATTCTAAGGCTTCAGAAATTGCTGAATCAGTTAGAGATTCGAAAAATGTAGCTTCCACACTTTGAGTTAAATCTGCTGATTGCGCACCTCTGAGCTTATGATAAATAAACATTGTGTCTTCATTGTCAAGATCAACTTCGGTAGGTCTTCGCTTCTTGTAGCGATAGATGTTGATATAGCTATTAGTTAAAATTCGAAAGACCCAAGCTTTTAAGTTAGTTCCCGCTTGAAATGTCGCATAAGCCTTATAGGCTTTTAGCAAAGTTTCTTGAACAAGATCTTGCGCATCTTGGGGGTTGCGAGTCAGACGCAAAGCAGTTGAATATAGTGAATCAAGATATTGATCCACGTCATCCATAAAATTTTCTTGCTTTGCCATGTTTATATACTAGCCCTTTGACCAAGTAATGCTCGCAAAGATTGCTTGTCACAAGAGATTCGAAGTAGATGGATTCAAGGACATACCGAGGTTATTTTGGACTATCAATACATCATCTATTTGATATTTTCTGACATATTCAAGAACTGACATTTCATCAAAATGGCGAATATCTAGAGCATGAAGCTCACTTACATGAGCAGCCAAAAACTGCAGCATCGGATTCGAATATGAATCCTTTAGAATAAGGAGGCGATTTCCATAGGATCTCGATAAGTTAGTAATGACGATCCTTGGGTTGTCAGAACCATAAGCTTCATAACGATTCGCAAACTTGTTCGGATTAATCAACTTATTCAGAAAATTAAACTCGGAATAAATGTTTTCATTTATCTTCATCGAGTATTGTGAATCCACTTTTCTGGGTTCAAGTAGTTTTATGTAGTCTCTTTTGTTGGAATTTGCAAGAGACACTCTCCTTGCAAAAGATCCAAAAAACGGCTGGTCTCTGTAAACGAATGTAGAGTAATGACTTCTTGGCAATGGCTGTGAATACCCATTTTCCAACGAGTTTAACTTTTCCATAATTGTTTGATAAGCCGCATAGACACTTTCAATTGTCCAGTGATGGTCTGTATAGAAATACGGCTCGTGTGTTTTACTTACTTCTTTTAAAGTTTGTCTTAGATCGACAACATTTGTCTCTTTGGAACTATTAGCAATTAGCAGATCTAAAAAATCATTGCCGTATTTGGCATTGTTAACGTAAAACGGTAATCGATCTTCAAAAAAAGTAGCTTTATTTGGAGCCGGAGCAAAAACTACATTTATATCCTCTAGTTTCAATATCTTGGCAAATTCTGAAATTTCCTCTCCGGCTTTTTCTGGATCTACTTTTCCTTTAGGAACAGGTTCATACATCTCTCCGGATTCATCTATATATACCCCGTCAACAATGTTTTGTCTCAGCAGTGTCTTTTTGATCTGTCCGTCTAGTTCAATGAATGAGTCGCGGATAAATAATTGATCATTAAAATAATCATCGAAAGTAGAAAAATAGGCGCTACTTAACTTCCGATGCTCATCTAGGTCATTGGTAGTTACAAGACTACGGTTCTCTAATTCAGATTTTGATCGATCAGGATCAATAATCGATACCACTCCAATAGAAATTATTGAGACAAAAAATACTAATGAAATAAAGACTCTCACAATTGCAATGTTTTTCTTGGCAGACATACTCATTTTAAAACCTGAAATAAATGAACGGATTAAACGTAGATGATGTTATGTACACCAAAGACATAACAAATACTGCAATATAAAATGCTGGTTCCAACACATTAATACCTAATAGATTTACCGGTTTTTTGTTTGACTTTAGATATCGCTTTCGAATCATTGAAAGTATTGGAGTAGAGAATATAACTCCAGCTAGGAGAATCACATAGTTTTGAGATAAGTATTGCAAAGCTTGCGTATCAATTAGCTCGGCGTCTATCCCAAACATAGTCTTGTAGTAACTCAATGCTGAAGAAACATCTTGGGAACGAAAAAGAACCCAACCCAGCACAACCGCAAACAGCGCATAAGTATAAGAAAAGGCATTCGGTAATTTAGACAAGACCTTAGATAAAAACTTTCTTTCGAAAATCATTAAAACCATAAAATACAATCCCCAAAATATGAATACCCAACTAGCTCCATGCCAGAATCCCGTTGCAAACCACACCAAGAAAAGGTTCAAATAAAGTCGAAAACCACTAACACGGTTCCCGCCAAGTGGAATGTAGAGATAATCCCTAAACCATCTACCCAACGTTATATGCCATCTTCTCCAAAATTCACTAATACTCTTTGATATATATGGATAGTTAAAATTTTCGGGAAACCTAAAACCAAACATTCGGCCGATACCTATGGCCATATCTGAATATCCAGAAAAATCGAAATAAATCTGGAGCGTATAGGCAATTGCTCCAATCCATGCTGTAGTTGTGCTGATATTTCCTTGCTGATTAAATATTTCATCGGCAATGGCACCTGCGTTGTTGGCAATTATCATTTTCTTAGCTAAACCAATGATGAATCTTTGAACTCCAATGGTCACGTCATTAAGGGTTTCTTTTCTGGAAGTTATTGCTTTAGCTACTTCAGAATAACGAACGATCGGACCAGCAATTAGTTGTGGAAAGAAAATAATGTACAGCGCATAGTTGAAATAGTTCTTCTGAACTTCTACTTGATTCTTATAGACATCAATAATGTAACTTACAGACTGGAATGTAAAAAATGAAATTCCTAATGGCAAGACAATCTGCTGTAGCTCAAGATCAAATAGACCAATAGCATTTAAATTGTCGGCAAAAAAGTTCGCATATTTAAAGTACCCAATGAGAGCAAAATTTATAAGTATTGCAATCGTCAAATATGTCTTAGCTATTTTTCGAGAACTTGCAGATGAGACAAATAGTCCTGCGAGATAGTTAATAGTTATCGACGCATAAATAAGGAGTAGAAATCTTGGTCCTCCCCAAGCATAAAAAATCGTGCTCATAATAAGAAGAAAGATATTTTTGGCATTCCTATCAAAAAGAAGATAATAAACAACTACTACGAAAGGTAAGAACAAATACAAAAAAACAGAAGAACTAAATAACAATGTTTTACCTTAATTTAGACCCAAATTAACCTCGATATTGTACATTATAGATTCAATAGAAGCTGGAGCCGAGAACGGGAATCGAACCCGTGACGCATGCTTTACCAGAAACGTTACCGCCGTTGCAGAGCAACGCTGGAGCCGAGAACGGGAATCGAACCCGTGAC
>CAZLQP010000001.1:159015-206765 GCA_964561855.1 uncultured Burkholderiales bacterium
TGCAGAGCAACGCTGGAGCCGAGAACGGGAATCGAACCCGTGACCTACGCTTTACGAGAGCGTTGCTCTACCGACTGAGCTACCTCGGCCAAATTTCCAGTTACGATTTTACACTTTGCGAATCGTTAATTCTTGAAAACAATGCTTCTAAGTAAAGCGACTCTGAAGGATTATATGTAAGCCGCTTTTTGTATTCTTCAATAATTGAGATTGCCTCTACTGCCCTTACTTTATTACCCGAGTCCTCAATAGCAATTTGTCGATATTCAAACTCGAGGGCGTCCAAAAATTCTTTCATCATTTCTGTTTTCAAACGCTTTTCTTGTGCTTCGATGCGGTTTTTATTCTGAGTAACGATTGAACTTGCAACACGATCTGAATATCCCGAATCTTTTACATCTTTCTTAATATCTGCCAATAAATCCTTGTTTACTTTAATTACGTCAGAAGAAACATTGTCAAAAGACTCCATAACCGCTTTGGCAGCATTGACTACGCTAGACATCGATCCATCGAGCGCCTGACATGCATACTTCGAAGTTTCGATAATTGGATAAAACTCTTTCGATAACGCTTTAGCTCGATCCATTCGACCAGAACAACGACTCGATATTTCACGTGCAAGCTTTTCATTAATTCCAGATTCGATCAATTCCTGAACAATCAGTTCATTTGAAAGCCGATCAAAACTGATAACGAAACTTCTCGATCTAATTGTAGGCAAAATCGAATCAATTGAAGGAGCTATTAAAATCCAGTGCGTGTTGTCTGATGGCTCTTCTAGTGACTTCAGCAGAGTATTTGCACTATCTTGCCTAAGCAGGTGAGCATCATGAACAATAAGTACTTGTTTAGAAGTTTCAACTGGAGTTTTTCTCGACTGTACTAACATCTGATCTCGAACATCTTCTTTGACTTTATATGTGACTCCAATTGGTTCATACTCAATGATGTCTGGATGTAGTTTTTTATTTGCTCGCTCTATTGCGTCTTCATTTAAACCTATCAATTGGGCTGCAAATAGCCTCGCTGATTCTTCGATAAAGGTTCCTCTCGAGCCAACAAACAAATAAGTATGTACAGGATCAATCAAGGCTTTGTCGAGATAAAATACAGCACTTTGTTGGCCTTTAATCTCTTCGAACATAGTCTAATCTTGACTCATAATTTTGCAGATATCAAATCCGAAATACGCATGAATACTTCATCTTGACTACCGTTAGCATCGACTCGAGACCAACTAAAGGTCTCAGTAAGTTCACGATATGCGTCTCTAATTCTCTGATGAAATTCCTCGCCTTCAGATTCAATACGATCGGGTTTGTCACTTGCTCTTGATTTAGCTAAATCGTCGTCTAAATCGAAACATAAAATCAAATCTGGGGTATGAAATCCACATGCGAAATCATTTATCGCTTTGATTTCTTCAACTCCCAAACCTCTCACCACACCTTGGTAAACAAGCGAAGACGGTACGTGCCTGTCAGATATAACAACATTTCCCTTAGATAAATTAGGGTGAATTACTTCAGAGACATTTTGTGCTCTATCAGCTGCCATAAGTAGTGCCTCAGCTCGATAATCAAAATCATAATCTGTTTCTAAAAGAAGTTGTCTCAGCTTTAAGCCAATTTCTGTTCCACCAGGTTCACGGGTAAGAACGACATTAAATCCTTGTTCTTCGAGCCAGTCTTTAGTTTTTTGGATCTGTGTTGACTTACCAACTGCCTCTGGACCTTCAAAAACGACATGAATACCTCTATTAACCATTAGGCTTTTTCCTTTTTAATCTCGTTTTCGGGAATTACAACTTGTCGCCTGCTCACAAATCCTCCGAAGAGCATTACGATTCCTCCAACAATGATTGCGACTCGAACGCCAGGAACGGTATATACAAAATCCCCAACTTGAAATTGAGTCGTACCAAATATTGTTTCAATTAACCATTGGAATAAACGCGCTGATAAAGGAGCAATAGTCATTCCAGCAAGCATGCAAACTCTCATAATGGTATGAAGAGCAGCAAAAGTTCTACCCATAACTTCATCTTGAGCTTCTTCTTGCAGGATCGTAAATCCTGTCACATAGGCACATCCTGCACATGCACCAAAAATTCCTACGGTGACAATGCTTAAAGCCAAAGATGATGAGGCACCTGTAGCCGCCATCGAAACGCCACAAAGCACAACAGCCACCCAAAAAACTGTTCCTCGTTTTAAGTTCTTCTGAACAAATTGCAGAGTAATGATTCCAATCGCTGCACCTGTTCCTAAGGCCGTCATCAACAATGAATATGCTGCAGCCCCACCTTCAAGAACTTGCAAAGCATAAACAGAACCCAAAGGCACCAATGCTCCACCGCCGATGATACCTAGGCCTAAACCGATCATCACTCCACGCACTATGCGATGCTTTGCAATGTATTTATATCCATCTACGATTTCTGCTACAGCATTTTTGACAGCATTACGTTTTCCATCTCTTAAGTTGAATTTAATCTCAGTAGTTTCTCCTGCAGCAATCCGTTGTTTTTTCGCTTCTCGAATCGATTTAAATACGCGAGAAAGACTTAAAATCAAAATTGCAGAGATTATGTATGTTGAAGAGTTAACCCACAGTGCGAGAAATTCTTGATCAACTTCAATGTTGAAAACCTCATCGATATCTAAAAAGTCAGAGTATCTAGAAACTAATGCAAACAGAATTGATCCAATAGGAAACGTTCCATACGCTGCTACAAGCCCCAAAGAATTAGCGGTAGCCAAATGTTTTTGACTTATCAAATGTGGGACAGAAGCATCTTTTGCTGGACCCCACAAAAGAGTACACATCTCTAGAAGCAGTGATATTACAATCAATCCTAAAATCGTGTTCCAAAATGGCAAAAGAATCAAAAGTCCGGCACGAATAAAGTTACATACAATCATCGTGCGCTGACGATCCCACTTGTCAACTAATACACCGCCAATTGAGGCTAGAAAAAATCCTGGCAAGATTCTTGCCACCATCACAAGCGCTACTGCAGCTTCAGGTGAATCTGAAACACGCGCAGCTATTGCAATAATTGCAAAAATACCTATCCAATCGCCCAGCGAAGAAATAACTTGGGCTAGAAACAACCGCCAATATCCATATTGCCGAAAAGCGGCCCACAAATTTTCTGGGTCTAAATCTTCTTCAAATTCGTTGGAGGTAAATGGAGCTGTTTTGCTCATGAGAAAACGAGCTTAGTCTGTTTTTTTGGTCGATTTCTTGGTTGCCGACTTCTTTGTTGACTTCTTAGCTACTTTTTTAGCTGTTTTCTTCTTTGTTGCTTTTTTAGCAGCTTTTTTGGGGCCACCTTGTAGAACAATTTTTTCGGCTCTAGCAGCTAGAAGATCCAGCGCTTGTTCCATTTCGAGGGTTTCTGGAGTTTGACCTCTTGGCAACGAAGCATTGATTTCACCATCTGTAACATATGGACCGAATCTTCCATCCTTTACAATTATGTTTTTACCAGTTTCAGGATGAGGACCTAAATCAGCAAGAGGTGGTTTTGCAACACCGCCTCCTCGTCGTCGAGGTTGCGCAAAAATTTCAAGTGCTTGTTCAATAGTTAAATCGAAAAGCTGGTTTTCATCTCCCAATGTTCTAGAATCATTCTTTCCATCGACTTGACGAGAAATGTAAGGACCATATCTTCCATTCTGAGCTGTAATTTCATTTCCATTTTCATCTTTCCCTACAACTCTAGGTAGTGACAACAGCTTCAATGCATCTTCTAGAGTAACTGTGGCAATATCCATATTTTTCAACAGTGATGCTGTTTTAGGTTTCTCTTCAGACTCTTCTTCTTTTGGAAGCACAGTAATATATGGTCCAAACCTTCCATCTTTCACGACAATTGATTCTCCGGTGTCAGGATGCAAGCCCAGCTCTCGACCATCTTCTTGTGCTCGTTCAAAAAATGTCTCTGCCAATTCAACGTCGAGTTCGTCTGGTGTAACACCATCTGTAATGTTTGCACGCTGAGGTTCTTCACCAATCATTCGTTCTAGGTATGCACCATATCGTCCAACACGAACAACTACATCGCGCCCCTCATTGTCTTTACCTATGACAATCGAGTTAATATCTCTCGCATCAATATCACTTACACGTTCATCACCAACAAGAGCTTTTAACCCCTCATTTGGCTCGAAATAAAAATCTTTGAGCCATTCGATAGAGTCTTGTTCACCACGAGCAATAGCGTCTAGATCCTCTTCCATTTTTGCCGTGAATTCATAGTCAACAAGATGAGCGAAATGGTCTTCGAGTAGTCGAATAGTTGCAAAAGCTACCCAAGATGGAACCAATGCGGAGCTTTTCTTCCATACATATCCTCTATCTTGAATTGTTTGCATTACTGAAGCATAGGTAGATGGACGACCTATTCCTCTGGCTTCAAGCTCTTTCACAAGTGATGCTTCTGTATAGCGTGCAGGAGGGAGAGTTGAATGCTCTTTTGCTTCTATCTCTTTACACTTTGTTTTATCTCCAACTACCAAGTCAGGCAAAAATGATTCGCGATCTTCTAAATCAGAATCCGGATCATCCGACCCTTGCACGTAGGCCTTTAAAAACCCAGGAAAAACTATTGTTCTTCCATTTGCTGAAAAAGTTGCAGAGGAAAATTTCTTTCCACTTGTTTCAATTTGCGATTCAATACTTACTTTAAGTTTCGCGGTAACTCTTTTTCCTCTTGCGTCGCACATTTGCGAAGCAATAGTTCGTTTCCAAATAAGTTCGTAAAGTTTCTTTTCATCAGAATCAAGCTCTTTACCAACGTCTTCTGGAGTTCTCATTTCGTCGCCAGCTGGTCGGATTGCTTCATGAGCTTCTTGAGCATTTTTTACTTTGCGCTTATATTGTCGAGGCTCATCTGGCACATAGTCAGCACCATAAAGTTTTGCAATTCTGTTTCGAGCAGCAGTGATAGCCTGTTCCGAAAGCGAAGTTGAGTCCGTACGCATATAGGTTATGTAACCTCGCTCATAAAGACGTTGCGCGATTGCCATTGTCCTGGCTGACGAAAATCTAAGTTTGCGTCCACCCTCTTGCTGGAGTGTAGAAGTAATAAATGGAGGATATGGTGATTGCTTCCAATCGCTTTCTTCAACAGATAGAACTTCGAAGTCTTTACCTTTTGCTTTTTCTGCTAAATCTTCAGCCCCAGCTTTGTCTACAACAATTACCTTATCGTTTTTAACTTGTCCGGTTTTATCGTCAAAGTCTTTACTTTGAGCAATGCGCGTTTCATCTAAATGAGTGAGAGTCGATTCAAAAGCACTTTTGTCTTTGGCTTCAAGAACAGCGGCAACATCGAAATATTTTGCAGATTTGAAAAGCATTCTTTCGCGCTCACGGTCGACTATCAATCGAGTCGCGACGCTTTGTACACGTCCTGCAGATAGTTTTGGCATTACTTTTCGCCATAGAATCGGAGAAGTTTCATAGCCCACAAGACGATCTAAAATTCTTCGCCCTTCTTGAGCTTGAACAAGCTTCATGTCTAATTCTCGAGCGTTGTTAATTGCTTCTTCAATCGCACTTTCTGTGATTTCATGAAAAACCATGCGCTTGACGGGAACTTTAGGATTTAGCAATTGCAATACATGCCATGCAATTGCTTCTCCTTCACGATCCTCATCAGTTGCGAGATATAGTTCCGATGCATCTTTTAATTTCTTCTTTAAATCTGTTACAACTTTTTTCTTTTCGCCGGGGACTATATATATGGGCTCAAAATCATTTTCAATATCTATTCCGAGTCGACCAGCTTCGGTCTTTTTATACTTCTCGGGGATATCAGCAGCTGTACGGGGTAAATCGCGAATATGCCCAACGCTTGATTCAACAACATATTTATCACCCAAAAATCCTGAAATCGTTCGGGCTTTAGCTGGTGATTCGACTATTACGAGTGGTTTTGTCACTTTTTATACTTTCTTAATATTTTCCTCATGCGACTTTATAGCTATTCATTAGAACATACAAACTAACGTATATGCACAATTGAGAGCCGTATTTGTGTCTACAGATATCCATTTATGCAATGTATCGCAATATTATGGACTCACAATACACATATTGCATATATCACCTAAAAAGGTCATTATATATCTATGGAACCCGACTCGATAGTACAGTCTCGATTTAAAGCGCTGTTCAGATCACTTTTCGAAGAATCTATCTCTGGGATCTCCAATCGGCCAAGTGCATATCAAATTTATACCGAATCCTTCAATCTTCCTCAAAATCAAATAGATGAATTATTCAAACCAAGTGAAGAACCTGATCTCTATGTTGCAGGAAACAAATATGTTGATGCATTTGAAGCGAGAGATCGATTCCTCGAATCAATAGACGAATTTAAAAACCCCGAAAATAATCCACATCAGCAGTTCGAAGCCAAAGCTAAAGCGCTCAAAGAATTCAACCTGGCGATGGAGACCTTTTACAAATATGGGGTAAACCAGATCGACATCTTCTTTGATGAAAACAGATCATATGGCGATCGGATGCTTGCTTATCGCAGATGGTCAAGAATGCAAGAGACAATGTTGGACATGTATGAAAAACTTCCTCAACTCGGAATAGACAAGCCAAAAGAGATAATTAAAGATATCGAACTAGCAAACACCATTGTCCGCGATCTAGCAATTGATGCGATAACGAGAAGCAGTTCAGCGGTTGCATTTCATAAAGAAATTAGAACTGAAGTTGCAGCAGAAGTCATCTTGCACTCAATAAAAAGAATAAACCCTACAAGCGAAGATACTGGTAGTTCATTACTAATGAGAGGTGGAACTATTATCCTATCTGAACTTAAAAAAGATGAAGCGAACAACCGCACTTATAATTGTACGCGAGTAGTTCCTGCAACGATCGCAACTATGTTTGGCAGTAAAGTTAAAGCACTTGGAGCCTTAGACGACAAACTTAGAGATGAAGCAATAAGAGTAAATTGGAAAAATGCTTACGAATCAACGTATTCAGGAACGTTTCGAAATGTTAGAGACCTGGGTGAATTATTTAATGCATTGGAAAAAAGTTCTCCAGGCACAGTAGGCGTTATGTTCAATGGATGGCGTGGAGAAAAGTTCACTCATGTAAGTGTTGCTGCCAATATCGAAGGTGTACCCTGCATTGTGGAGGGTCAAAGTGCATCAGTTATTACAAGGAATCCAAGGACTAACGAATTTATAAAACACAAATATAATCCCAAGACTAAAAAGATAGAAGAAAGTAAAGTGGATCCAGCTAGCTTTGAAGATATACGTTTTCTAGAGGTATCGAGGGCAAAAGATATAACAGAACACGATAGAGCAGTTAGTGTAAGCGAATCTTTGCATTCAAACTTTTTCGATCAACAGCGCTGGCAACAAAGTTCGCCTAAAGCGTCTTCGCACGCTCAAGGCAAGATAGTAATTCCTCCTCAACCTTTAGGAAGATAGTCACAATCCTAAAGTCACGGTAATAATCGCCATAATCGCCAAAATAAACCCTAGCTTTTGATATTTACTGGTTTTTTCTTTACCAATAATCCATGCCAAAAACACTGTTATTCCTGTTGATAGATTCACGATTATATTTGTGATCACCAATGATGTTCGATTTGTTGCTAACGGAAAAAATAGTTGACCAAAAATATAGGCACAGTTGATCACTATAAATGTTGCAAAATATTTCTTCAGAGGTTTAATCGAAGGTTTATTTCTGATCACCCAGAACAAACCCGCAACGAAACCAGGAAGACCTATCAAGAACACCTTCATTATAAGTGGTGTATCAATTGCTCCTAGTCCTGTAAGCCCGAAACCAAAGCCAACTCCTGAAATAGTTCCTGTAAATATTGAATACTTGACTATTTTCTTTTGATCAAACTTTTCTGATTCTAGTTCCGGCTCCACATCTTTAGTAATAAGAACTATGGCTATAGCTGAGATGAACATTCCAATCAAAACTAAGGTACCTATAGAATCGCCAACAAATACGGAATAGACAGCTGGAAGTATCAACGCAATCAACGCAGTCAGGGGTGCAACAATTGTTGTTTTACCATGTGTTAAGCCATATATAAATACGAAATATCCGGCTGTCGAAAATGTTCCAAATAATAGCAACACCAAGTTTGGACCCAGTGAACCAAAGTCTCTGGTTACCATCAAGAGAGCAAATAAAACTGGAATTTCGATTAAATACAACACCGATAGAATCAATGCAGGTGTAATTTTCTTTCCAAATTCCCCAACAACAAAATCCGCCACACCAAATAAGACACAAGATCCAAAAGCAAACAGCAAGCCAAGAATTACTTCATTACTAAGACTAGAAAACACTAATGAATAATAACCCACAAATGGGCTACCAACGTAAAGTGCCCTCGAAATTCGAGGGCACTTTAACTATCAAAGACAAAATCTAAGATGCTACGGATTCAGCCTTAGGTTCTGAATCGGTTATTAGAACTGCTGGTCTTGATTTTGAATACCAGATAGCAGCCAAAATAACAACTACCGCGACTAAGGCAATAATGTACTTAGTATCATTTGAATTCATTGTGATTACCGCAGGCAAAATCAACAACGAAATCAAGTTCATTACCTTAATCAATGGATTAATTGCAGGTCCGGCTGTATCTTTAAACGGATCACCAACAGTATCTCCAATTACTACAGCTTTGTGGACATCACTACCTTTTCCTCCATGGTGTCCAGATTCAATATACTTTTTCGCATTATCCCAAGCTCCACCTGAGTTGGATAAGAAGTTCGCCATCAATTGACCTACAACGATCACTGAAGCTAAAAATGCACCTAGCGCAAATGGACCTAATCCAAAACCAATTGCCACAGGAGTTAACACTGCCAGCAATGCAGGTGTAGCAAGCTCCCTTAAGGAAGCTGTTGTACAGATATCAATCACTGGAGCGTAATCAGGTTTTTCTGTACCTTCCATTATCCCTGGCTTTTCACGGAATTGTTTACGCACTTCTTCAACGATCGTTCCAGCTGTTCTACTAACTGCCAAAATTGAAAGAGATGAGAACATGAACACTACAGATCCACCAATTAAGAGGCCAATGAATGTTTTTGGATCAGCAACATTAAGTGCAACTGAAGAAAATGCGCTTGCTTTTTCATTCGCAGTGGTGACCACCAAGTCGAATTCATCTTGACCAAAGTCAAAGATTGTTTCAACAAAACTTGCAAACAAAGCAACTGCAGCAATAACTGCAGAACCAATAGCAAATCCTTTAGTCACCGCTTTAGTTGTATTACCAACAGTATCTAATCCATCAAGAATTTCTTCGGTCTCTCCTTCGAAAACTCCTGACATTTCTGCAATACCTTGAGCATTATCCGCAACAGGACCAAATGTATCTTCTGCTACAACTAGTGCTGTCGAAGACAACATTCCTATACCGGTAAGCGCAACTAGATAATACGAAAATGCTATGTTTCCTCCACCAATTGTTATTGCGACACCAATCGATGAAGCCATTGCAACAATTGCCCAAACTGCAGATTCTGTACCTGACGAAATTCCTGAAAGAATTACAGTTGCAGGACCTGTCTTTCCTGATTCAGCAATATCTTTAACTGGTTTAAATTGACTAGATGTGTAATATTGCGTAATTCGAGATGCAACTTGTCCTAGAACAAGTCCGGCAACAATTGCCAAGAACATTCTTGTTCCTGGATTACTTACACTTTCAGCAATAGTGCCCTCTTCATTTCCAATATAGAAAAACGCCACGAATGCAGTTCCCAATAAAGTAAGTATCGCTGCAATAAACAATCCACGGTTGATTGGTTTTAATGCATCTTTTTCACCCTTTTTAGCTTTAACTAAAAACAAAGAAACCATCGATGCCAATAGACCAACTGCCATAATTGCAATCGGGAAAACAATACCTTTTGAAGCATCTCCACTTAAGCCTATCCCTTGAAATGCTGTTACTCCCAAAATGATTGAGGCAACAAGTACAACTCCAAAGCTTTCGAACAAGTCTGATGCCATACCTGCACAGTCGCCAACGTTGTCGCCAACGTTGTCTGCAATGGTTGCAGGGTTTCTCGGATCATCTTCAGGTATACCTTGTTCAACTTTACCGACTAGGTCAGCACCCACATCTGCAGCTTTAGTAAAGATACCTCCACCAACTCTTAGAAATAGAGCAAGTAGTGATCCACCAAATCCGAATCCAACCAAAATTGCTGAAGCAGTATTTTGGAAAATCATAACGATTCCAACAGCGCCCAACAATCCAAGTCCTGCAGTAGCTAAACCACAAACTCCACCAGCTTTGAATGCGACACTCAAAGCGCTGTTCATTGAACCTTGTGTTGCACAGTGCGCAGTACGAACATTGGCTCGAGTCGAAAGCCACATTCCTAAGAACCCAATTCCACCAGAACACACACCACCGAGTATGAATGCCAAAGTTCTGAAAGTACCGCTTTGGACAAACGTTAATGCTTCTACACTGTTTGATTTTTCAATCGCTCTGGAGGTAAAAAACACTACAGCGCTCAATGGAACAATAATCACAAGAATTGTTTTGAATTGCCTATAGATATAAGCCATTGCACCTTCTTGAATTGCACCTGCAATCTCTTGCATCTTCTCAGTGCCTGTTTCAACAGCCAATACACTTTTTGTAAGTATTACTCCCAAAATTAGAGCAACAATTGCGACACCAAACGCAAACCACAACCACGTCCAATCAGTGGAAGTCAATTCAAATGCTTGGTATCCCCCTTCCGCAACTACGTACATATTTTCTCCTTATTATTTTTGGCTCAAATAGTTTATGGCCAAGAGCATAAGAAAGGTTACATCACTCTTTATTGGATAAAGAAATTAAGTTAATATTTGTGATTTTCACTCAACCTGGTAAGGAACTGAAGTAACTACAGTATTTTTTCGAAACAATAAGCGACCCTTGAGTAACAAAGCCGATTGATTGTGTAAAAGATGTTCCCACCAACGATGCACTACAAACTCAGGTATTACAACTGTGACTATATCGTTGTCATATCGATCATCAATTTCATCTATTGCATTTAATACTGGACGTAAAAGCTCTCGATATGGAGAGTAAATAACTTCTAGTTCAATATCAAGGTTGAAATCTTCCCATTGTGAGATTACGCGTTCTCGCTCGCTTTCATCACTTACAACCCTTAGCGCAACTAAGTGATTAGGAGCCATTGATCTTGCATACTCAAGGGATTGCAAAGTTCCACTGTGCAACCTACCGACAAGTACCACCATTGTGTGATTCATTCGTTGGGGTTTATAGTCTTTAGGTACAGCAATAGCCTTTTGTACTCGTGCATAGTGGTTTGACACGAATTTGAATTGAAAATATACGGCACCGATTACAAAAATTGACACCCAAGCACCGTCGAGGAACTTTGTACTTGCAACAATGATTAACACAATGAAAGTAGCAAAAGCACCAATGCCATTTATCAGTATCCCTCGTTGCCAGCCGGGCTCTTTTATCCGCTTATGGTACATCACCATTCCACTTTGCGAAAGCGTGAATGCGGTGAATACACCTACAGCATATAAAGGAATAAGCGCGGTTTCTGAACCATTAAATATGATGACAAGCATTATCGCTGCTATTGAAAGTAGAACTATCCCATTAGAAAAAACTAATCGATCACCCCTATTCATTAATTGTCGAGGTATATATCCATCTTTAGCGATAAGCGAAGACAGCCTTGGGAAATCAGCATAGGCAGTATTTGCAGCCATGAATAAAATCATAAAGGTAGAGAACTGCAATAAATAAAACATAAAACTATCCCCACCAAATACCATCACACCCATTTGAGCAAATACAGTTTTACCTGTTTCTAATGGAACGGGATTTAATTGAGTAGCCAAATAAGACACACCGAAAAATAAGGTACCTAAAATCACAGCCATAAAGGTCAAAGTCGTCGCAGCATTCTTAGCGACAGGTTTTTTAAATGCAGATACTCCATTACTTATTGCTTCGACACCGGTTAAAGCGACCGCTCCTGATGCAAATCCCTTAAGGAAGATAAACAAAATAAAGAGACTGTCGAATGATCCGCCTGCTCCTTTTAACGGATGCCCTTCTTCAGCAGATATCTCTAAAGCATTCTTTACTTCGGGGGTTAAATTATTCGGAAAATTAGAAAGATCATTCGGTGTTATCCCTCCAAACCACCCAAGAGTACTTTTAGAAAAACCATATGCTATCAAAGCAGTCAATGCAAAAATGTAAATATATGTAGGGATAGCAAAAATTCTCCCGCTTTCCTTAACACCTCGTAAGTTAATGATCATAACAATAAGAATTACACCAATACACAATTCAACCGTATGCTCGCGCAAGTCATAAAATGCGGGAATAGAAGTAATCGCTCGCACTCCAGCACACACACTTACTGCAACCGTAAGTATGTAGTCGATCAATAATGCGCCACCAGCAACCATTGACGGACGCTTTCCTAAGTTTTCCTTACTTACTACATAACTTCCTCCACCATTTGGATAAGCTTTAATAGTCTGACGGTATGAAAAAGAAACGATTGCCAATAAAGCAGCAACTCCAAATGCAATTGGCATTAAAGCTTCATATCCAAGCGCCAGTGTTGTTGTATAAGCAATAACAATAAGAATCTCTTGTGTCGCATAAGCAGTAGAGGAAATAGCATCAGATGCAAAAATTGCTAACGCTATTTTTTTCGGTAATCTTTGATGCTCTAGCTGATCACTCGGAAGCGGTTTGCCTACCAGCACTCTCTTTATTAAAGACATAACTGTATTATTGCCTATCCAAAGTCCAAAATATCGGATACTCCGGCGCATATCACACTAAAACTTGGAAATTTCTGAGATAATAAAGTCTGTGCATAAGCCTCGAATATTTTTGCTGTTTACAGTATTAATACTGTCATCGTTTTTGTATTCGTGCAGCTCAAATTCCGATGATTCACAAAAAGAGGAAACCCAACCTGTTCTTGGTATTAAGGTTCTTAATACTTCAACAACTATTGGAGATATTAGCCAAAATGGAATTGGTGATGATACTCAGGAATTAGTCTCCTCTTCGATATCTAAAGCACTAATAAATGGGACAACCAAAAAAGAACTATTTAGCTCAGAAGCTTTGGAACAAGCAAACGGAATTTTCAGAGACAATACTGATGCAGATTCGAATTCGGTTGAATTATCTATATTTGAAATGCAGACTTTAGATAAAGAACGAGTTTTAATAGTTGCTGACATTAAGCAAACCTTAGAGGTAACAGGAACCCAAAGCACCCGAGAAGGAAAAATATACTTCAACGAAGAAGGACTAATCGTCGGATTCGATTTAAGTAATTTTGATTCAGCTTTAAACACTGGAGCCACGACATGAGAAAACTCCAGAAACTATTGATGATTTTCGTGACAATTTCTATAGGAATTGTTCTTTTTACATCTTCTTTTGTTTCGGGAAATATTTCTCTAAATGATAATCCAGCTATCTCGATTGAAGCACATAACGTTAATGCGAGACCTGAACAAGCATTAGTAAAAGAACCCTATATTCCAGTTGAACAGCAACCTTTCTTTGTCCTAGTAATTGGAAATGATTATCGTCCCGGAGTAGAAGGAAGACGAGCTGACGGCATACATGTCGTAGGAGTTAATCCGGTTGAAAATCGTGCTGCGATTATCAATTTTCCTCGAGATACAAATGTCAATATTCCTGGACGAGGACGAAACAAAATCAATGCTGCCAATGCTTTGGGTGGATCAGATCTCACACGTCAAACAATAGAAGAGTTAATGGGACTCAAGATTTCTTATACCATGGAAGTAGATTTTGCTGGATTTACAAATTTAGTGAATGAGCTTGGTGGACTTGATGTTGAAGTCACTAAACCAATGAAAGATAAAAACTCCGGAACCAATTTTGATCCAGGAACAATACGAATGGACGGTGGACAAGCACTCGCATTCTCGCGAGATAGATATTCATTTTCCGATGGAGACATTTCAAGAACTACAAATCATGGAGTCCTTTTAATTTCTGGTCTCAAAGAGATGCAGAAATCAAAAACGAGTATCTCTGCAAAGTTTGAATCAGCTTCGATTATTGCTAGGAATGCACAGCTAACAAACTTGAGCCTTCGAAACCTGTATTTCTTGATGGAATTAGCGAGTAAAATTGACCCTCAAAACGTTCCGAATATGACGGTACCTTGGTCCGGATCAAACACATTGTCTCCAAGAGCGAACGACTTGTTTACAGATTTTAAAGACAATGTAATCTTAGATACATATCGTTAATACTTAATCAACTTCCGCTTTGGCCTGAGCAACTACCTTGCCGGTCTTATCGGATACTTCAACATACACTATATTGCTAGAAACATCACATGAAACGATCTTTGCACTATTCTTCTGCGCAGTTCTGACTGCTGAACTACAAGCTTTTTCTGTTTCGTATTTAGACACATCAAATGCTGCACTTAATGCTGCAGCATCAGCAGCATTCTGCATTTTCGACTTTATAATCTGTGCTCTTCCTAGCTCAAAGGTTCCAATTGCAAACAACATAATCACAAAACACAATCCACAAATCAAAATTGAAACGTTCCCTAAATCATCCTTAATCACTTTTCAACTCGCATTTCGAACGTTGAACTTAAAGTCACTTCTGGTATTACTCTCCCTAGAATAGGTATTGGACTCTTTACGTTGTCTCTTACTGTGACATTGAGGTACTCGCCAGAGGTAAGCGGTCTAAATATTTCCACTTTCGCGTTCGGCAAGTTTTTCTTGGCCACTTCAATTGCGTCTTTTCGTGAGTTGTCTACACTTAGTACTCTTGCAGCTTCTCTGGATGCATGAGTCACTAACATGTGTTGTCTTACAATAATCCCAACATGGATTATCAACAACAAGAAAAAAACAATCACAGGTAATACAAGAGCGAGTTCCACTGTCGCTTGCCCTGCGGAATTAATTCTTTCGCTATCATTTGAGTCTTTGGGTAAAGACAGTTCTCTATCTCCACCCAAAGAGTTTTCATATTTTTGATGAAACACTGTCAATGACCGAGTCAAATAGATTGCCAATAGCACCGCTTGATCCAGCCCAAGCAAGTAACAATCCTGCAATTGCCGCAGCACCTAAAATCACTAGAGAGTACTCTGCCGTCGATTGCCCTTCATCATTGCATTGCATAAACCAACTCTGAAGTTGGTCATATTTTTTCTCAAACATATATTTCCTTTTCATTCGTAAGGGAAGACGTCACCAATTGATAGATAGAACTCCATTTATCAATATTGGTAAAACACTTAGGAAAATAAACGCGGGCAAAATACATAAAACCAAGGGTAATAGCATTGTGATCGGAAGTTTTTTAATTGCTATTTCTGTTTCCCGTTTTATCGTCGCCATGGCATCTTTATTCATCGAATCGATAATCCATACGGAGTTGTTCCCTAGATCATAGGTTTCTAACATTACATGTGTTAATGGTCTAAGTATTTCAACTTCTTCCATGTGTAAAACAGCTTGTGGAAAAGTTGCTCCTAAATCAATCTCTTTAAGAGTGTTTCGTATTGGTAATTCAAAGCAGCTAGGTACACAATGAGAGATTGCCTTTAAAGTTTGTTCGATATTTTGACCTGAACTTAACGAAATCGAAAATAAGCTATAGAGAAATGGTAATGATTTCTTTTCTTCCACTTGATCATATCTTCTTTGATTGAATTTCTTATAACTATCTCTTAGATGAGCTACAAAAGCTAATAAATCCACTTTGATACCCCTTTTCTTATTTGCTTTTTCATCCACATCAACCCCAAAATCTGAAAAATGCCTCCAAAGAAAAGACAAACAAGTCCAATAGGATTAGTAAACAAAAACTCAAGAACATTAGCACCAAAAATATTCGATAGGAATAACATTGCAACTGGAAGTACTGAGATCATCATCGTAGATAGCTTTACCTGAGTAAGTGATGCAGAGCACTCTCGCCTTAGGTCATAAATGCTTGCAAAGCAATCGCCTAGCTTTTCAAATATACGAGCAGAGTTTCCCCCCATAGACTTTGCAATATGGACTGTTGAGAGAAACAGTTTTTCATTACTATTGTCTTCCTGGGACTTTTTAGTTATCAAATAGTCAAGAGATTGAGAGAACCCTATACCTCTATTCACCAGTTGATTTAAATGAAAAGTCAGAGAAGATTGAGGAAACTTCTCCATTGTTTGAATAATTGCACGTTCAAGTGGTGCTCCAGCTCGAAGTGACCTCGCTACTAAAAAACATACTTTGTCATCAATTTCAGTTAGTTTTCTCCTACCATAAGTATTTTCATACAGCCGGTAGAAAAGAATTCTTACACGTCTCTTTAAATCAATATCTATAGCATTTAGGTTCAAGAGGTAAATAAATCCAGAACATATAATTAGCGCAAGAAAAGTGATGATTTGATTAACTGGAAAAACCCAAGTCATATCTCAGCACCAGTCTCTAGATCAATGATCTGATATTTCTCGCTTGAACGAGTAATTTCGTATATACCTGAAATCTTTCGATCACCTTTAGCATTTTTTGATACAAAAATAATCAAATCAATAGCAAAAACAACTTGATCGAAAAGAGGCTGATAATCAAGGCCATTATGAGCAAACATTGCTAATGACGCTATTCTTTGCAGAACCTCTTTAGGCCCATTTGCATGAATGGTGCACATCGACCCGCTATGGCCAGTATTCATTGCCTGTATAAGATCAAATGCTTCTGTAGATCTAACTTCTCCAACCACTAGGCGATCTGGTCTCATCCGCAAAGAAGTTTTGACTAGATCAGCCATAGTAATTTCTCCGACGCCTTCACTATTGGCTGATCTAGAAACTAGCCGGACATGATGAGGATGACTTAACTTTAGTTCTGCAGTCTCTTCGATCGAAATGATACGTTGAGAAAGTGGAACTGAGTTTATAAGTGCATTCAGTAAAGTGGTTTTGCCAGAACTTGTAGATCCCGCGACAACAATGTTTTTCTCCTTAGCTAGTCCACATTTTACAATCTCTACTTGTTCATTAGACTTGCTAAAGTCATGCACATCAATTTCTGACTTAGAAAATTTCCTAATTGTTATGCAAGGTCCGTCAGCAGAAACGGGAGGCATTATTGCATTAACACGAGAGCCATCATCAAGCCAAGCATCAGCTATTGGGTTTAGCTTGTCGAACTTCGAACCAGAGAATGAGATTATCTTGTGTATCAGTTTTATAAGATTTTCCCGAGAACTCTGAAATTCAATTTGGCGCAATTCCCCGCACTTTTCAATGTAACCGCAACTAGGCGAGTTAATCATTATTTCTGTAATATCGTCATCTCTAAGATATGTATCTAAGAAACTAAAACCTTTGATTTCTCTGATCACATCTTCAAATAAAATTTCCTCTTCTTGCTTTGACATGAGAGGATATCTCTCAGCGATTGAAGTACTCAGTACCTCCTCGATATCGACACCATCTGATTGGTGAACTCTACCAAGAACATCTCGATGAACAATATCTTTTAGAGTTGGATTGAGATTCATTGCAACCTCACTTGCTCGAAGAATTTCCTTGCACTACTAAAACTATTGGTGTTATGTTCAACACCTCGTGACCAGAAATCAATATTGTCTTTGTCTTCAAACTCTATTCTTTTTTCATTTGGGTCATACCTGTCTCTATGGATTTCACTTTGATCCTGCATAAATAAATCGATTGGTGCAATCATTGATGCAGGAGTTCGACGCGTAAGCACTCCTGCATCAATAGTTTTTGCCCAGTCTCTTCTTGCTTGAATTTCAATCAAAACTTCTTTTGATAGCGTTTTCATTATTTGCTGCGAAGATATCGATCTTCCTGACTCTTTTAGAACAGTAATAACATCTACTTTGTCGATAAATGGGTGACGTGTTGCCGCAGTCAGACTCAAAAAACATTGTTTTAATGTCATTACGATTACATCAGATGCATCCAGAATTGCTTGGGCTAGAAGGTCGTTTCGTTGACCTAAATCGACAACACAATTTCCGTTGTATCTCGATATGGCTTCAACTATCGAATGCCGTTTCTCGTAAGTGATTGTAGACGTTGACTTCAATACATTAAGGGCAGCATTGTCTACTTCCATTTTTTCGTCATACTCAGATGAAACGAAAAACAGATGTTTATCTATCGAGTGAGCTATTTTTTCTAGCGACAGAGTGTCAGGGGCTGATGAGATACACCACTGCAAGAAGCTATATTTTGAAGCTGAATCCGGATTTATTATCCCGTGCAGATCACCATTGCATCCATCTATTAGTAGTGTCTGGGCATCCTTTGCACTACTTATTCCAAAAAGCGCACTCGTTGTGCTGCAGCCGGTACCGCCTTTGGGTGAAATGATAGAAATCAACACGACAACTCCCTATTTAACATCAAGGGAAGTTGCATTAATTAGCATTTGCTATAGCAATTACTAACTGTAATGCCATAAAGTTATAGGCAATAAAGTTATATGTCAAGGGGTTAAGAAAAAATTGCCATCAAGTTCAAAAATACAAGCAGCATTTTTTGATCTCGATAAGACTATTATTGCAAAGTCTTCTGTTCTTGCATATTCGAAAACATTTAGAAACCATGGCCTATTGAATCGTCGAGCCTTAGCAAAGGCCGCATATGGTCAGGTCATTTTTCAAGTACTAGGTGCAAACGAATCCAAGATGGAAAAAATGAGACAAGTAGCTTTAGAGCTTACCAAGGGTTGGAATCATGACCACGTAAAAGAGCTTGTTCAAGAGTCGCTGCAAGAAGTTGTTGTTCCTATCATTTATGAAGATGCGCTTGAGTTGATTGAATATCATAAAGAACAAGGTCGAATGGTAGTCATTGTGTCTTCAGCGCCAGCTGAAATAGTTGAGCCTATGGCAAAACATTTGGGTGCTGACGAATACATTGCCACTGAAACAAAGCTAGAAGCACATGGAAATTACACTGGCGAACTCGAGTTTTATGCTTATGGTTCATTCAAACCTCAAGCAGTGCAAATAATGTCAGAAAAGTTAAACATTGATTTAGAGAACTCTTATGCATACAGCGATTCAGTTACCGACATTCCTTTGCTCGAATGCGTAGGCAAACCAATAGCCGTCAATCCGGATCGAGACTTAGCTCGAATAGCTAGAGAAAGAGGATGGCGAATTGAAAAATTCACTCATCCTGTTACGATGTGGGATCGTATTCCTGTAAAGTTTTTTGCATCGCCTAACGTTCAGATAATTCTAGGTGCGTTAATCGTAGGTTCGGTTGGCGCAGCGACTCTTTATTTCAAACTAAAACGCAGAAAATAAACTCGACTGCTGTTCGAACTTATACTATTCGCTCTATTGGATTACAAAAAGCAGGCGTCGGTAAACCAAGCTCTACTGTTGGATATTCAAGCTCACGCACAGGTACGACAGCACTAAAGAGTTCTCTCCAACCTTTATCCGCAATTACTACTTCTATATCTCTTGTTATATCAAAATCTTCGGGGATGTCGCACTTGCCTCGTAGAATTTCAGAACCAACTACTGAGAATCTTCTCTTATTTTTGTAATCATCGATACCTTCAATACGGTTTTGAGAAAACTCAATCTGAATATCATCAGTGTGCCCAATAAGAATCATCAATTCTGTAGGCGTTAAAAATCGTCTAGATGCATCAAATTCGTCGGTGACTTCCAAGAAATCACTTCTTCGTTCTTCATTTCGTGCTAACACTGCAGGAATTGCATCGCATGCATAATCCGCAATTGACTTCATTATTGGTTGTAACCACACAAATTGAGGAACAGAAGAAACATTTGGATTTTTTACAAGCGCAACTGAAGCGCCCAACGCATCTATGCCACGATAAACTCCGGAGTTGATTTTCAAACCAAATGGAGCAGTCACTTTCTCGCTATATGCTTGAGGTTGTAAAACTCCAATAGATAAATTCGGTTCATTTCCTAGATACCGTTCACCAGTACCTGCAGCAATATAGGTGTTTTCTTCGTTATATATCTCCACATGTCCAGTTGCAGGCTCGATAACTAGTACATCTTCAAACTCGGTTGGCTCTCTTGTCTCAAAATCAGTCTTTGTGGTAAATCGCTGTACTTCAACCATTCCTGGACGTACTATGTTGACATTTATAGGATCTTGGATTGGAGTATTTCTTTCTCTTGACGTTTTCAATTCGTTAACTATAACTTCAAGTTGAACCTCACTAAGTTCAGTCATTGTATGAAGCGAAGATGAAAGCAGTGTTTCGACTTCTCGAGATACATTCGAAGTTACGGTTAGATCAGTAAGCGAACTAAGTGGTACATCAATTGATTCAAGAGCAAAGATGTATGGCTCACTCTTAATTGAACCATCAGGTAATTGTTCTATTACATTATCTGGATTTTCAACTGCCCAACCAAATGCTACTTTCACGACCCCATCATCTTGTGATATATCCAAGGTAAATCGACGCGGAACTCGAGTAAAGCTAATCGCTCGAGGACCGTCTGTCCATTGCTCTCCAAAAACAGTCTTATACTTCTGCTGTGTTGTGCGAAGTTGAGATGCTTCGTCTGTGTAATCAATTTCAATTAGGTTATCGATTAGTTGAACATGCTCGATTGATTCATTGAAGAAATGGAACCGAACAGTAAAGTTTCCGCCATCTTGATCTACTGAGCTTAACTTTAAGTCAAGTGTGAAACGTTCGTTGTGAACATTATCTACAGTTCCATATACTGACATTGTAGCTCGAGTGATTTTTGCGTCATCATCAGCCCGAAGCGCTACATCGATAGCTTGTCCTCTGACGTAAGCACGACGAAGTTCAATAATAGGAATGTCTTGTGCAGAGGTGCTGAGCAATGCAACTGTATTCTTTGGATGTAAACGTAACTGAGTCTGATGAAAATCTATTTGCTGGTTGGGTGTAATTCTTCCTGCAATAGGTACTGATGCAACAGCTGCAGCTGCTCCGGCGAGAAATCCTCTACGGGTAACTCCATTTGGCTCGCTCATGAGCAAGACCGTTCTACTGAAGAAATAATCATTTCAATCCTTTGATAAATCAAGGGATCATTCTACTAAAAGAAGGACAATTTACTTAAATTGCCGATGTTCCGATTTAGCTGTTGCCTGGAGATTTATCTTTCTTAGGCTTCTTCTTTTCTTTTTTAGGTTTATCTCGACCCTTAGCCATTACAACTCCTTAGAACAGATATCAATGACTATAGCGTTTTATCGAAAGATTTTCTCTCTATTTTCCAATGTTTATCTAACAATAGAAGGTTGCTCCAAAACTAAAACTTCTTGCGCCATTTTTTAGGGGAGGTTAATCAACTGGAATTACCGTGTTAAGCCATCTGAAGGATTACTTTGTACAAATTCTCTTACTGCACTAGTTGCCAATTTAATGCTACCTAGACCCAACGATGCTGCCGCTAATGCAAAAACGTTGCTTAGAGTCGGTGACATGGCGAAGGCTTGTGACGAAACTCCAATTCCAACTGCGGCTGTAGCTACCCCAAAAGCATCTATAGCTTTACTCGCTGCGCGATGTCGACTCGCGGGAACATTTGGTTGCCGATTAGTCATCTTCTTCCTTGATTTAATTTCGGGTTTATACCTTTTGGAGGGTCAGTCCTCCGGATTCTCCGGATTATCGACCGATTGGAGCTCTTTCCAAAACTGGAGCTTCTGCGTAACGAGCTTGTTGCTCTCTAACACCCGCATTGAAATCATTTACTTGACTCGCCGCTAGATCGTATTGTGCCAATGCAGCTTCCACTTCTGTCTGCTGTTCTTTCCTTTTGGCATTATTTTCTGAATTGCTAGCCTGCGTTTGAGCATATCGCGCATTTGTCTCGGCTTGTATAGCTTGATTTTTCTCAATACGCGCACGCTTTTCAGGAGAAGGGACGACCGTATTTAATAACGCTCTTCCTAGTCTCTTAATCGGCTCTGTAATTGCTTTAGCTAATAATTGTATTGGTCTCATTTGTTAATCCTTTAATTTCCTATCCTAATACCACTGGATCTAATTGTCTAGATGAATTATCTAGACAATCCGGTATCCGAAAATGCTTTTTTGACTCCATATAACGTACTTTGAGCTTCAAGTCGCTTTGCAATAACTTCTGTTAGATTCGAAGCAGTCGCAATGTATGAGCCTGCGATCCCTGCATATATGAGTCCCCTATTTTTCGATTCAGCATTAACAGCTTTTTTACCAGCGAATACCGCAACAGCTATTTGGAAACCTGCTGCTAAAGCTAGAGTCTTTGTCGACAATCTAGGTTTAGGATCTCCCGCAGGAATAACCTCTGTTGGCTTTGGGCTAACTGCATCAACTAGACGCTGAAGCAACTGCTCAGCCCTGCCATTTGGCTTTGAATAAATAGTATGTGTCATTTTCTTCCTTGTTCTCTAAAAGGCTCCTATCCAATCTTTGGATCGAACCCTAAAAAAGACTAGGAAAAGCGAGCCCATCCCCCACCGTGGGCCCGCTTTTTTCTTAGACAGCTAATAGGTCGCGTGCGCCTGTATCTGCAGATGGGTGACGAAGCTTTGACATTGCTCGTGCTTCAATCTGACGGATACGTTCACGAGTTAGGTTGAAGTGTTCTCCAACTTCTTCAAGTGTTCTTGGCTCACCGCGGTCTAGACCAAAGCGAAGTTTTAGAATTTCGCGTTCACGCTCATCAAGTGGAGAAAGCAATGTTGCGATCTCGTCTGGCAATAATGCTGTTGCAGCAGTTTCAAACGGTGATTCTGCAGAGCGATCTTCAACAATATCGCCAAGTTCTGCATCTCCATCTTCACGAAGTGGTTCAGAAAGAGAAAGTGGTTCTGCAGCAAAACGAAGAGCTTCAGTCACTTTGTCTTCTGGCATTTCAACTTCAACTGCAAGTTCAGCAATTGTTGCAGGTCGACCATATTTAAGTTCTAAACGAGAGCGAGCTTTTTGTAGTCTCGCTAATGTATCTCCAGCGTGTACTGGGAGACGGATGGTTCGGCCAGTATTTGCAATACCACGAGTGATTGCTTGACGGATCCACCATGTTGCATATGTTGAGAACTTGAAACCTTTTCTCCAGTCGAACTTTTCGACTGCGTGCATAAGTCCCAAGTTACCTTCTTGGATGAGGTCAAGTAACGGAAGTCCCGATGCTTGATATTTCTTAGCAATAGATACAACCAAACGAAGGTTACATTGTACGAACTTTCGTTCTGCATCATCAGCTTTGCGAATTACTCGACGAAGCTTTCTCTTTTCCGCAGCTGGAATTTTTGCTGCTTTTGCTTTTGCTTCTTCTAATTCTTTTTGTGCAGCAATTGCTTTTTCAGTAAGTTCGCCTTCTGCATCTTCTTCATCAAGATCATCTTGGTCGATTTCATCAGCAAGACGCTTTTTCTCTCCAAGCATTTCGCGAGCTTTTGCACCTTCTTCAATAAGTTGTGCAAGTTTTACTTCGTCTTCTTTGGTTAGTAGTGGGTATTGTCCGATATCTGTTAGGTATAAACGAACTAGATCTTCTTCTTCTTTATCGGTGAACTTTGCCACTTAAGATTTCTCCCTTATTGTTGCCCTTCGAAACTGCTATTGCTAGTTTCGCTCCCATCCCTTAGGATTGAATCTTTAACACCGTTGCCGTTTTATGGCACAACAAAAAACACTTTTTGATCAGGGGTTTTGCCTGTCCGAGGTGTTTAAAGTGCTAAAAGGATTAATTTCCTTTAGGAACCTTAGGGTACGATGACTTTGCATTTTTGACAAGCCCTTTTTTTACTTTTTTTCCGTTTTAGTAACATCTAATTAGGAATTGAAGATTGCGAAATCTTATTACCAGGACTTATGGTCGAAACTAATTTGTGGCAAATCCACAAATGGGGAAACTTTTTATGATATGACCACAATTGGTTACATTTACCAGCTTCCGCCGCCTCCTCCGCCGCCGCCGCCGCCAGAGAAACCACCACCAGAAAATCCACTCGAACCTGAAGAATATGACTTTGAGGCTTGAGCGTGCAATGCAGAAAAAGTTCCCATTGAGGAATTAGAAAACGAACCTATAGCGTAATTGAATGCGAGTGCGGAAAAAGCTCCTTCTGCACTGTAAAAATTCTTAACGCCAAGATCTTCTTCGCTAAACCCTAGATCTTCAAATATTTTTGCCCACTTTTGAGTACAGCCAAATACGATTGCATATGGGAGATATTCGACGAAAAGATTTGCATGTTCAGCAAATTTTTGCCTGTCGCCTTCGCCGGCATCAAATATTTTCTTGAAACCCATAACTCTTGAAACCATTGCTGTACCTTTCGCTGTTCGAGAAGGCATTTTTTTATAAAGCAATCTCAACAACACGGCAGGAACTATAAATCCAAGTGCTACAAAGCCAAGTTTCAAAAACTGTAGTCCAGCTATCAAGACAAGCGATAGCACGATTGCAATGTTTCCGATTAATTTCCATTTACTTCGTGTTTTATCTGGTCTCGAGCTAAACCATTTTTGAGTTTTCACTTCATTATAAAGTGAGTCTCTTGTTTTATATATTTTGCTGCCCTGCGATGGAGTTAGGTCAATCAGATAGAAAGAATCCTTTTCTGAAAAAAGGGCTCTTAACAGCTGGCGCTCGTATGTTCTAAGTTCTTTGTCTTCTTCATATTCTTTAGTTTTTGATAACCAATATTGTGTCTTGGTTTTTTGAGTTCCAAAGATTGTTGAGTACTCCTCTTTCTTTTCTCCAATATGAAAATATCCCCTGACCGCGAGATCAATAATTGTTGCAGTCACATCTAGATCATCAACATGTTCATCGATTAAAACACCGATTTGTCCCGGTCGAATGTTGTCTGGAGGAACAAACTCGACAACGCTATCTTTGCTCTCAAATATAGGAACAGCCTGTTCTTCACCGCCTAGGTTACCCATTGCTCGATCAATAGCAGAACCAACAAATCGCTTATCTCGACCGTGTTTATAAACCAAAAGGAGAACCAAAGCTAAACCTAAAGCAAATACACCTACAAAGCCAGCAACTGTGTACTTTGTGATACGAAAGTTTGATGCTATTGACCAGTCTTCTCTCAAAATGGGAGCTTGTGGTTCAATTACGCCTTTTTCAACAGCAACAACAATTGTTTTTCCGGCTGTTGAAAACAGGTTCCCCTGTTCGAAAACAACTTCGCCATCGCCTATCACCGTCTCACCACTACAGGGCAACGAACTCCCTTGTTGGCCTTGGAAACACAATGTGTCATATTGGGTATTTTGATCTGCGCCTTCAACCGTCACAGTTGTGCGCACAGATTCAATTGGGATGTTCCATCCATTGCCTGTGACATTGAAATACAATTCATCATGTTGCTCAAATTCATTTATGAATGCTTTTAGTGAATAGGAAATTCTGTAAGTGTGCGCACCTCTTAGGAATATATCCTCATCACCGATTTTGATGACTTCATTTCGACCTTCTTTTATGATTTCGTAGTTTTCATTGTTTTTTCCTTCTCTCGAAACACCCGTTAAAGTAAATGGCGTAACTCTTGAATATTTTGAACCTCTAACTGCACCTTCTGGTTTTTCTCCATCGTATGGATATGAAACTGGGATATATCTAAAGATTCCTCGGCGCTCGAAAAAACCGAAATCGTAAACTATTGTTTCAGTAACATCAATCGTTCCATTATTTCTCACAAAGATGTCAGAGTCGAACGAGATGATTCTCTCGCCATTATTTATATCCTGGGAAGGATAGCTAGCGTTTGCAGGACTAGCAAAGTTCAAAGAAATCGCTACTGCAATAATTGCTATCAAGAAAATCGAATTGAATGGCTTGAGTGCTCTCGTCTTGTAACCGCTGGGATGATTGATCATCCAAAAAATACTAGTAGCTTTATTGATACTTCAAAATGTCACCTGGCTGACAATCCAATTCTCTACATATTGCCTCTAAGGTAGAGAACCGGATTGCCTTTGCTTTACCAGTCTTAAGGATTGACATATTGGCCATTGTGATGCCGACCTTATCAGCAAGCTCAGTCATTGTCATTCCGCGTTGTTCGAGAACGTCTTCTAGCGTTACAGAGATCATTTTAGATTGTTCCATCGATCTCTTCTTTCATTACGATCGACTTTTTCATGTGTTGGGTCACGATATTGGTTGTCCCTAAAATCACTAGCAGAATAATTAGCGAAGGAAATACCGAGCCGATCAAAAAGTTAGGCCAATCAAATACTTCAGAAAAGTATGGGCTTGTGAATCCCCCTTGAAATACACCTCTAGCTATCAAATGTGAAAGCACAGCAGCGCCCAGAACAAAAGATGAAATTCTAACTAGCACCACATTCTTCTTAGTTAATGAACCTTTAAAGTATGAAACTAATAAGGCAAAAGCAAATACAGTACTTAGGAAACCAATAGAAAACAAGGTAATGATTCTCGGAAGAAAATAGGCAAGCAACCACTGGTTTCTACCATCCTCTTTCTTGATTTCACGATAATCATTGATTTCTCCATCGACTACTTCTCTATCTAAATCAACCACATACAAAATCCCATCAAACTCTAAAGCCGTATAATAGAATCCATCTTCAGATTTGATAATCGATTCATCGGATATTGTTTTAATACTTTCTTTGTCAATAGTCTCCCAAGGGTTGTCTAATGATCTTGGTGCAGGAACCGGCTGAACGTACTCTTCTATGCCAAAACCATCTGAATTTCTAATTATCGGAGGCTCTAAGGCCCAATCTAAATCTAAGCTCGTATCTGTTGGCGTAAATGCGAACCTCTCATTAGATGATAACGCTGACGAAGCAATAACAATCTGATTGTACATTAATAGGAATGCACTAATGCTTACGATAATTAAGCTAACAGCGACGAGCGGAAATTTTCTGTCGATTTTCAGTTTCATTTTGGTCTCCTAAACCATCCTTGGGCATATTGAATAACAATAATATTGTTTTTCAATGTTATTGTAACTCGATATTATTGTTTGTCAATAACTTTTTACACGACCCTGAGCAGGACTTTTATGATTTTGACTGCAAATCTGTGGGTGATTAAACTGAACTATCCCCCTAAAAGGTGTAAAAGCGCCGGATTGTAACAAGGATGTATTTTGACTTTTAATCGTACCCAGATTTTTCACCAAGTCATAGGAAACTTTTCCAGTGTAAATGCTCAAGAGCTTGAACAAATAACAGATACTTTAAGACCAAATCCTACAGATGTAGAGACTTTTTCTAGAGACCTTTTTTTGGGCAAGATTGATATCAGCCATCTGCCATTAGCTCGACATCAACAAGATGCAGAACTGGATCCAGTTGATCTTAGAGATGCAAAGAATTGTGCACTTATACTCGCTGAGTTCGTAGTTCCCAATAGTCCAAACCGAAATCAAATAATCACCAACGTGAATATCTTATTTAACCGAGGGCTTTTGCCACTTCACAGTTTGATATGCATACCTTTAGTAATGGAAAGAGTCTCTAGAGCAACAGCATTGAGCGCTCAAAAGGTTAGTGAACTAGCTGCACAAGTTGAACAAATGGACCAGGTTATCAGAGCACTTACTATTCCAGAATTATTCTCTTTTTACACAACAGAAAAAGCAGCGAAACTGCTTCCAGGAAAGCAAGAAGCAAAAAATGTCGAGGTAGCAAGAACCAGATCACCCCAGAGTACCACGACACAAAATTCACAACCGAAGAGAATAAAGGCTACTCCCTCTCCTGAAAAGACTGCCGCAAAACGAGCAGAAAGATTGAGAAGAAAGCAAGAACGAGAACGAGATGCGGCAGCGGCTATAGAAAAAGCAAAACTAGAACTCTTAGAATTAGCAGAAACTACTGCTCTGCTAAAAGAGAAAGCTTTAAATCAATTTCAAACGAACAGAACAGCTCTAGGTGTAGAAGGCGAAAACTTTATTCATCGATTTTTGTCAACTCCGATTTCTTTCTTCGACGAGATGAAACCAAAATTTCATACTCAGCTGTTGTGTTTGGCGGAACTTGAAAAGAATCATCAGTACCTGCAACTGCTGGAAGATATTGTCAATAGATATATCAGTGAGAATTTTTTCGATCCGCAGAAAGTAGAGTCACTCAAAACGATCGTAAATCAGCACCGACTAATAACTGACAACATTCTCGAGCTTTATGACCTTGGAGTAGTTTTCAAGCCAATGGCAGACAAGGTTATTCTCGCTGAAGAAGATCTAGTTAGAAAGGGTCTAATTCGTAATGTAGAAAAAGAGTGGAAAGAAGTTCTGAATGCTCCTTTTGCAGAAAGAACCGTCGAGCTGGAGATTCCTGCTACTAATTGTGAATGGTCAAGAGAACGAATCAATTCATATCTTCTTGGAGTTCCTGAAATTGTGCTCAAGCACGCAAACACTTTTAGATTCCATTGGATTGGGGACCACCTACAAGGTGCATTGTCCCGACCTAATCAAATCGCACAGCATAACAATCCCGTCGACCATGCTGGCCAATACTGGTTGTCTCAATGTTCCACAAATGAAATTTTAGTTCGAGGCGGATCGGACAAGAAAACAAAAATTTCGATGCCGAGAAGTGTTGTAAGAGAACACCACTTCTTAAGTGGTCGAGAACAAAACCAACTAACGAGATGTCTAGATATAGTTTTTAGAAACTAGATTTTAGCGCTTATTGGGATTCTTCTACCTTTACCAAAATTTCTTCTGGTAAGCCTTGGACCCAATGGCATTTGCTTTCTCTTAAATTCGCTTGTATTAACCATATAGATGATGCGCTCTACATCTTCACGCACAAAACCCTCTCCGATAATTTCTTCAACACTCAACTCAAGATCAATGTACTTTTCCAAAATTACATCCAAAATCTCATATGGCAACAGCGACTGTTCATCTACCTGATTTTCTCTCAATTCTGCTGTTGGTTCCCTTAAAATGATCTCTTTGGGAATAGGAGATTTTAATTCAAAGCTAGTCGTTGAGTTTCTCCAGTCACACAATGCATAGACCTGCGTCTTGTAGACATCCTTAATCGGAGCAAATGCTCCAACTGTATCGCCATAAAGTGTGCAATACCCAACAGCGCTTTCTGACTTATTAGAAGTAGCTAACGGCAATAGTCCCTCTGAATTAGAAAGCATCATAAGAATAATTCCACGCAATCTCGGCTGAATGTTTTCATTTACAAGACTATTCATCTGATCTAAGTTAAATTCGACTTGCGCTGTCTCATGCAATTTCTCGATTGAAATATTTCTTGTATTAATGTTCAACCTTTTTGCCAATTCGTTGGCGTCATCCAATGATTGCTTTGAAGTAAATCGCGAAGGCATAAGTACCCCTTCAACCCGATCACTTCCCAATGCATCTACCGCAATTGTTGTAACTAAAGCAGAATCTATTCCGCCACTGAGTCCTACAACTACTTTCGAAGATTGATTAATAGAATTGAAAAACTCTCGCAAACAAAGAGTAATTGCATTATATGTTTCAGCAGGATCAAAAGAGTCGTAATCCAATGTTCCCGATTCATCGATTTTACTCAAGTCATCTTCTATACTTTCTTTCTCATCATTTTTGAGAGAAATCGAAACTCTGAGTAAGTTTTCACTAAAGCGTCGGGCATCACCGATTATTGCACCGCTTTGATCAGCTACAAATGAGCCGCCTTCGCAAACAACTTCATCACAACCTTGAATTGAGTTGACGTAAGAAATTGGGATCTGATATTTCCTTGAGTATGCAGCGATAACTTTTCTGCGCTCTTTATCACGAGCGTTTGCAAATGGTGATGCATTAGGAACCAAAATTATCTGAGCACCTTTTTCCTTTAATTGTGAAACTGTATCTTCAATCCATATATCTCTGCATATAGCAATACCAATTTTTACTCCATTGATTTCAATTGGATCTGCTATTTTCTGTGCCATTGCAAACCATCGCACTTCATCGAATACACCCCAATTTGGGAGATGAATTTTGTATACTTCTCGAGTTTCATTTCTAGTTGGGTCGACAATTATTGCAGCATTTGCCAAAACTTGATCGCCAGAATTCAACCCGGTTTTTGTTATCAGATCTTGAGGAAATTCTCCTGTAACTTTACTTCTGTTCACAACTTTCGATGAACCGAATACTATTGACGTTTTACTATTACTTTTCTTTAGAATCTGTTCACAAAGACTATTGGTTGCATTTTCTAATTTCTCAACAACATCTTTTCTAAGCAATAGATCTTCAGGACAATATCCACTTACGGCTAGTTCAGGGCAAAGCACTACATCGCATTTTTGGTCGATTCCAGTTTGATATGCATCTAAAATTTGCTGAGTATTGTATTTAAGGGCTTCATCACTAACACCAACCCTTAAATGGATTTGAGCTATTAATACACTAATGTCACTATCTTGTTGATTCACATGATACACACTAGTTGATTATTATGAGTACTTAAAAAATCGTTTAGTTAATGCAAATGGTTTGAACCAATCCACCCTTTGGATTTAAGTGCATTAATTCAAAATGGTCAGTTTTTACTACATCTGTAGGTTCTACTTCTGGAGACTCTGCAACAAAGGAAAACTCAAATACACCTTGTGATTTAGAGCCAGCTATTTTGATGGGTACATTTGAAGTAAACGGATGATTATTTAACTCTGTCGCATCAGAAATACTTTCGGCCCCAGTAACCTGTATTTGTGAACAAAATATAGTTTCAACAACTTCGTAAGCAGGATTTCTACACGGTTTGTTTATTGGTAAATGATCTTTAGCCCACTGTGCTACCAGCTGAGAAAAATGAGAAGAATTCCCCATAACTAAATCATTAAAGTGAACAACTGAAATAAGATCAACAACTTCAGGGAAATTTTCAAAAAGTGCAATCATATATGGTCTAAGAGCTGTGCCACATTCTTCAATTAATAGATCTTCAATATCTTCAATACTCTGATTCCCTAATGTAATTGCTGATCCAACTGATAGCCCAAATGTGATCATGCCAATGGAATCGACCTGCCTACCAACAGAATAGTCCGAATTTACATCATCAATTTCAAACTCAACAAAAGGATCAGCATTCGAAATCAATATTGCAGGACGCAGATCAGGATCGCTAATGTATTCCCATAGCTCCTGTGCAAATCCATCGATTGATTCAAGTCGTTCATTTTGCTCTTGATCATGAATTGTATGGCCCTCTCTTGCTGACTTCAATATAAGGGCTTGAGTTAGATCATCTACTCTTTGTGCAACAAAAGAAGAAAGTATTCCAGCTAATTTTGAGGATAGTGAATTATCAGTTATTAAAGGTAGACCAACTACCTCTTCATATTTGTCTAATACTTCTAGAATTTGTTCATCCGCCACTAAAAGACTATTTAGCTTAAAGTCATCCTTGTGCTCGACCAAAAAAGCTAATGATTCCAATATGTATGCAGTCTGATTTTCGATTTGCTGCAAACTAATTTCCGAGGATTGAGAAGAAACTCGCTCTTCTATCATGTCTAAAAAATCAAAAACATCTAGTAGACGATCAATAGATTTAGTTAAATACTGTTCATAAGTGAGGTGTTCAACTTCGACATATTTGACTTTGTTTGGCATAGTAATTCCTTAACTCATCAATTAATTGATATAACACGTTGCAGTCCACCTGGAAATTCTGAATTTAGAATTCGCCAAGCACTAATTGGAACGTCCAATGTTCCTTTGACTTGGGGCGCGCCTTCAAGAAAATATATAGGTACATTGGCTTCAAACGAGTTTTGCGTAATTTCTTTTCGGTCATCAAGATACTCAATACTTGGATTGAACGGATGCTTTAGATAAGAAACCGGATCGAAACCGTTTGAAAAATGGTATTGAATTCGGCCGATTTCTATGAAGTTGGAATCTAAGTTAAATAATTGAGTAGATGGCCTATTTGCAACATAGTGTCGCTCAGCCCAGTTAGCTACCAGCTCTTCAAATGTAACCGATTCGCCTTCGTGCGTGAATTGGTAATTTGATTCTATTCGGCGAATCGCATCTGGATAATCTCGAAATAGTGGAACGAGATAACTCCTCAGTGATAAATCATATTCCATTGCTAAGAATTTCTCTATTGCCTCGATACTATCTCCCCGAGACAATGCAGCAGCAAAAACATTTCCAAAACCAATGAGAGAATCTACGTCAAGTGCAATTGTTTCAAAACGATTAACTTCCAATGTGTCAATATATGGATTTAGATAACCAACATAGAGATCAAATCTGCTTGAAGGCTTGTTTCTGTATGTCTCAATTTGGTGAAGCTGAGATCGAAGAAAACTTTTATCATTGTCTATCAGCTCGTACGGCAACACAGGATCAGATTTCGAAATTAGAAACTCAGCAAGTCTCGCGAAATCGCTTATCATCACATCTGCAACAAAAATCGATGGGTTGTAATTATTATCATCGATAAGACTTCGATTTGGATGGTGTAATAATGTTCTACAATTAGCAACGACGGATTCTTCAAGTGCCTTGAGTTCAGGGTTTTCCAACAAGAATGCAACTGCATTTAGAACATGAAGCGCCCGATCTTGAAGATAGTCCATAAGCTCATCATTAGAAATATCTGTAATATGCTTAAAGACGCCATTAAGTTCGATAGCAAGCTCCATAACTTCTTCAGACATGGCTCGAACATAATCGTTGTATGCAATAAATTTAGGTACAGGGAATACATCTGCATAACTGTTGCCATCATTTGCTATATGCATATTGATCTTCCATGTATGTAACCAAAAATTCTTTATGTCTCAATTAGACCTATTTATTGTAATTCAACCATTAAATCAAAGCAAAAACACGAGAAAGGGTCCGTCCTCTGAATCTTGCACTATCTTGCATTAATGCAAGATAGTGCAAGATTCAGAGGACGGACCCTTTCTCAAGCGTCGTAGTAGAGGGAGAATTCCCATGGATGAGGACGGAGTCTTACTGCGTCAACATCTTGAGTCTTCTCTTCAATCCAACGATCGATCAGATCTTGAGTAAAGACATCGCCTTCAAGCAAGAATTCGTGATCTGCTTCCAATGCACTTAGCGCACCTTCTAAAGACGATGGTACGGTCTTTATTTTTGACAAAACATCTTGTGGTGCTTCAAAGAGATCAAAGTCCGCAGGTTCTGGCGGCATCAGGCCTCTCTTGATTCCATCAAGTCCTGCCAAAGTCAATGCAGAAAATGCTAAGTATGGATTCGCTGTTGGATCAGGTGTTCGATATTCAATACGAGTAGCAGCTGGAGTATTTCGAACAAGTGGAATTCGGATACAAGCCGAACGATTCTTCTGAGAATAAACAAGGTTTACCGGAGCTTCGTATCCAGGAGTCAATCGACGATATGAATTAGTCGATGGATTGGTAAAAGCACAAAGAGCTTCACCATGTTCGATAATTCCTGCAATATAGTGCAAAGCAGTTTTTGAAAGATTCGCATAAGCACCATCTTCATAAAACAAGTTGGTGCCATCTTTCCAGAGCGATTGATGAACATGCATTCCAGAACCGTTATCTTCAAAGATGGGTTTTGGCATAAACGTTGCAGTGTAACCTGCATTGTGAGCCATGTTTTTCACGACATATTTATAAATCTGAATTTTGTCTGCCATATTCAAGATCGTATCGAAACGTAAATCGATTTCACCTTGACCTGCAGTTCCAACTTCATGATGCTGTACCTCAACATGTACTCCAATATCTTCTAGCTGAACACAGATATCAGATCGAAGATCTTGGAACTTATCACCTGGAGGTAAAACAAAATATCCTCCTTTATATCCCGGTTTGTAAGCCAAGTTTGGTGAGCCATCTGCTTCCATGTCACGATCACGATTCCAAGCACCTGCAACAGAATCAATTTCGTAAAAAGCACTATTTGGTTCTTGCCCGAAACGTGCAGAGTCGAAAATGAAAAATTCTGCTTCAGGACCGAAATAGGCAGTGTCAGCAATACCTGTTGCTACTAAATGGTCCTCAGCTTTTCGAGCGATACTTCTCGAATCTCGAGAATAAGGTTCCAAAGACATAGGCTGATGAATAGTTGCATTGATAATCATCGTCGGTCTGGTTCTAAAAGGATCGATCGTTGCTGAAGTAGGATCGGGAAGAAGTGCTAAGTCGCTTTCATTAATTGCTTGAAATCCTCTTACTGAACTTCCATCAAAGGGTAGTCCTAGGTCAAATGCATCTTGGTCTAAATATCTCGAAGTGATAGAGAAATGCTGCATGTCTCCCATGAGATCGCAGAAACGGATATCAACAAATTCGATATCGTGTTCTTGAATCAAATTCATGATTTCTTGTGCAGTATTTACGTTTGAAAACGGATTACCTATTGCACCAAATGTATTCTGACCGGCCATTGTTCTCCTTCTTAAGGTAGTTATAACTTGAAGGGAACACTGTGACCTCTATTAGAGAGTGCCCTTATCATATTTACACATCGACATTTTTTGATTTGACTATTACAGAAAAAATTACATATAAGTGACTAAAAACAGTCTTTTTTGTAGTTCTCATCCACTCTGTGGGTTCAAAAAGTCCTCAACTTTTCAAATGAGCGGACGATAACTAAATCGAAGGGACGCAGAAAAGGGAGTAAGGAATGAAATCTCTAACACTTGCCACAGCGCTCTTGGTTTTATACATGGGACTGTCAGTATCTTCAACTTCAATACCTGAACTAGAGCCACCAAAAATAACTTTCGGCAAAGCTATCTCTCAAAATTGCGATGTAGATCTTGCTAATGCAGATGCAGAAGTAATTTTCTTCGAACTCATTGCAGTTGAACATCCACTTGGCCCAAATACTTGTGGAGACTTCCATTCGATTCCATCAATGGATATGGACACTTCTACAAGTGATGATGTCGGAATTAGGTTCGTAGGAAATAATTAGCTAAAAGAGTTTCCGCAACCACAAGACTTTGTGACATTTGGATTGTTTATTGCAAAACCTGCACCTTGCAGACCATCCTTATAATCCAAAGTTGCTCCGGCTAGATACGGAGCACTTGCTGAATCTACTGCAATTTCAACATCTTGTTTTGATGTAATGATGTCGTCGTCTGATTTGTCGGAATCAAAAAACATTTCATATGAAAGACCCGAACATCCACCCGGACGCACTCCAATACGCAAAAACATTCCTTGCTCTTCTTCTTGAGAAATCAATTCAGCAATCTTTGATGCTGCTGAGTCAGTCACAATCAACATAGATTTATTACCAGCCTCAGTTTGAGTAGTTGTTTCGCTTACAGTCACGGTGCCTCCATTGGTCGTGCTTACATTTTAGAACAATTTTGTCTCAATTGAAATATCCTGGAGATAAATCTGGTTGTACTAATTGAAACGTATAACTTTTACAACAGCTCAATTTTGGGTCTTATTCCCAAAGTAGGTGTTGGCTGTCTTGGTTTCCCCCCTCGTAGGACAGCCAACACCCAGGGGTTTTAGGAAATTACAGCTAGAATTGTCTAAACATGCCGATAGAGAAGAGAATATGGACGAAAAACTAGTTGCCATTTTAAGGGGGGTAATAGATCCCGAATTACGCGAAAATATTGTCGAGCTTGGCATGGTTAAAAAAGCTGAGATGGATGGATCTACCGCTCGAATTACTGTTGCTCTTACAACTGCTGGATGTCCCCTTCGTGATCAGATAAAAAATGATGTTGCTCGTCGAGTTGGTTCTTTGGATGAAGTTGAAGACGTCAAAGTCACATTTGGAGAACTCAACGCAGAGGAAAAACGAGTGTTAATGGATACCGCTCGTAAGAAAGCTCGCGAGAATGCTGTGCCTATTGCTGTTTCTGGAACAACAAGAGTTTTAGCAATTGCTAGCGGTAAAGGCGGAGTAGGTAAATCTTCCATCACTGCAAACTTAGCTGCAGCTATTGCTGATCTTGGATTTAAAGTTGGAGTTCTCGATGCTGACATTTGGGGATTTTCTCAACCTGCAATGTTGGGAGTGCAAGGTCGACTTGAAGGAAAAGATGGAAAAATAGTTCCACACGAAAAGAAAATCGGAGATGGTCTTTTGAAGGTTGTCTCGATGGGATTCTTGGTTGATGATGACCAAAGTGCTTTGATGTGGCGTGGATTAATTCTTGCAAAAGCCGTTGAACAATTTTTAGTTGATGTTGCCTGGGGAGAGCTGGATTACTTGTTGATTGATATGCCTCCAGGTACGGGAGATATCCAAATGGCAATCGCAAGACTTGTTCCTCAAAGCGAAATGATCGTAGTTACAACTCCTGCAAGAGGTGCTCAAAAAGTTGCTGCACGCGTCGGCGATATGGCACAACGAAGTTATATGCCAATTACTGGCGTGATCGAAAACATGAGTTATTTTGAATCTCCAAATGGTGAAAGATTCGAAATATTTGGTGAAGGTGGCGGTCGGCGATTGGCAAAACGTTTAGCTACCCAATTGATTGGACAAATTCCGATTGTTGAGGATGTTACAAAGGCCAACGCTGAAGGTGTACCGATTGTAATTAGCGAAAGTAAAAGCGTTTATGATTCCGCTGCAGCTGTGGCGCTGAGAAATTTAGCAAGAGAGATGACAACTAACATTTGTCCTCCGATTGAAATAGCTAGCTGTACTGCACGAATTCAAGATTTGATTGCTAAAGCATCTCAGTAACGTTTTTGTAATAAAAACAAGATTTTTCATCTTATAAGTGGGACAATAAAAGGATGATTGAAGTTCGACAATATCTCTTGGATGAATGGGAAAAAGTTCGAGACGTCCGGCTCAAAGCTTTAATAGATTCGCCTGAAGCATTCAGTTCATCCATTGAGCGTGAAAAAGATTGGGACGCAGAAGATTGGAAAAAACGATTTGAAGATCGCGCTTGGTTTCTTGCAAATGATGGTGATGCATTTATTGGAATTGCAGGAAGTTTTAAACCAGCGAATCATCCTCAAGGTGAATATCATCTGATTGGGATGTGGGTTGCACCCGAATATCGAGGTACACAGACTGCCCTACTTCTTGTCGAAGCAGTTAAAAATTATGTTAGATCAATAGAGGGAAATAAACTTTCGCTGCTCATCGTTCCTGAAAATCTGCAAGCTCAAAAATTCTATGAGAAGGTGGGTTTTGATCTTGTTCGTACAAATGTCAACATTGAGGATAATCCTGCGATTAGCTATAACGAAATGTCTTCAGGCCTCTAACCTTATTGTCCCATTTGCGCAGAATGGAGGGTCAGTCCTCCGGCTAGTTGCGGTCGCGGTAATCTTTGGCGGCGCCTACTAGAGGTTCAACTTCGAGGATGATACCTTCGATCTTTACAACTTTACATTTGTCGCCATCTTTGATTGGAGTTGCATGATTTGTTCTTGCTTTCCATGAAGCCCCACGCAATTTCACATTACCTTCAGGATCGATATCACCATCAGCAATACCCTCTTCACCTATAAAATCTTCTCGCCCAATTGTTGGTGTACCAAAACGTGTTCGAATCAATGATGGTATTGCACCGATCATAAAAAGCAATGCCATTATCAAAATTAATCCCGCAGCTAAAAATGAAACTTGATAGTTTCCACCTCGTTCAGTTGCGAATATTGCACCAAAAACCAACAAACCAGATCCAACAAATGTATATAAGCCAACACCACCAGCTTGAACATCGACCACCATTGCAAATATCCCAAAAACAATCAGTGCAACTGCCCACCAAGCTGTTGGTAGATAGCCAAGGCCATAAATACCTGCAATAGCTGCAGAAATACCTGCCAGTGAAGCAACTCCCACTGAAGCTGCGAAGTATTCAAACGCCAACAAACACAACCCGAGTACAAGAATACCTATAGCAAAACCGGGATTGATAAGCGCATGAGCAAGGTTTGCGATCGGATTTAACTTCTCAAACTTTATTGGAGTGTTCAAAGTAAATTGTTCGATATCAGAAATCTCAATACCGGAACACTGACTTCCTTCAACTGCGTTTTGCACTTCTTCTCTTGTACAACCTGTATCTAAAGTTATACCAAGTCTTTCAATACTTTGATCATCCAACTCGGCAATAAATTCTCTTAAGCTCGGAGCAACTGTTTCGCTATCTACTCTTGTTGCTAAGGATTTCGTTGCAGCACCAACGAAATCTACTGATTCAATCAGTGGAAGTAACTCATCTGAAAATCGTGCGCTTGCAGGTCCAACCCAGATTGCAGTTGCAATCTCAGCTTCAGATAGAAATCCTGCAATTCGTTCAACATCAGCTCCAGCGACGCCATGAGAGTCAAGTTGAATAATGTACAAAGATCTACCATCTTGCACTGCACGATTAAGGCTCCCCTTAATTAAGGATTCATTGTGCGGATCAAGATAATCGCCGACAAAAACGTTAACGACTTCAGCTGAAACAACTCTTTGACTACTATCAACTTCTTGAGCATTCGCGGTTGACGGAGTGACAATAGCTACAAGTAAACCAAAAACAAAAACGATTTGAATAAATAGTTTCCCTCTCCTTTTTGCAATCACGCTAAGTTCCGATAGCATGGTCTTCGTGCTAGATAAAAACAAAGCTTCATCTCGGGTAGAAACATTTGACGATGATTCAATGTTTGATGTCATAAGCTCAGCACCTGTTACTTTTGTCACCGGCAAGGGTGGGGTCGGAAAAACTACTGTTGCGAGTTTACTTAGTCAATCGGCCTCAAAGCATGGCGAGAGAGTACTTTTAGTTTCTTTATACAACGATGCAACAACACAAGAGCTTTTTGGAATTGATGCAGATATCCAAGCAAATGATGTTACAAATACAAAATTAGACAATGTAGAGTTTGTTCTAATCACCCCTGCAAGCGCATTAACTTCATATTTGGCAAGCAATAAACTCGGTGCTTTGACTTCTAAATTAACTAGCTCCGGACTATTGGAATCCGTAGCATCAATTATTCCAGGTATGCGAGAATTATTAGTAGTTGGGGATATACGATCAAAATCCGAATCAGGAAATTGGGATCGAATAATCGTCGATACCCCTTCCACTGGACATGCAGGAGCAATCTTTTCAATCGCTGACGTTGCATCTTCAACCGCGAAAACAGGAGTGATTAAAGACCAAGCTGTATCTGCTCGGAAATTCCTAGAGGACAAAAGCAAGTCTCAAATAATCGTTGTAACACTCGATCACGTGATGCCTTTATCTGAATGCAGAGAATTCATTTACTCTATCGACGATGCAATGAGCATAAACATTGCAGGAATAGTCATCAATAGAAGTAATGTTGTTGAAAATAAAGGGTCAAAGAATATCGATCGAGAGCTCGAGCAAATATACTTGCCGCTTTTTGCACTACCACCATTGCATCAGATCAATAAGCCTCGAACAATCTGGCCATTTCGTCGAAATACTCTTCCAAAAATTCTTTGCAGCGATCTCGGAATAGACAACACGGTTAAGACTGTAATCATGTTAGGAACTGGCGGAGTCGGAAAGACAACTTCTTCGGCAGCTTTAGCAATAGCGAAAGCTAAACAGAATAATCGCGTTGCACTTATTACTATCGATCCTGCCCGCAGACTTGGAACAGCATTGGGCTTAGAAAACTCAAAAACTAACGAGAGCTACTTATACCCCCAGACATTAACAGCCGCGAAAGACTCGAAAAACTCTTTGTTACATATCTTTCAACTCGACTCGAGAAAAGAATTTATGTCTTTATTAGAGAAAACTCTGTCGAAGAAAGAATATAAAAAAGCAAAAATGAATACCTTTGTACAAGGAGTATCAAGAGCCGGAATAATAAATGAATTCATGGCAATCGAATCTATCCATAGGCTTTCAACATCAGGAAATTATGACCTCGTCATAGTAGACACTCCCCCAACACACAATGTTTTTGATCTAATCAACACTCCTAGCGCATTACAAAAAGTCTTTGCATCACCAATCTTTAAAGCTTTAGTAAGTGCAGGCTCGATTGCAGGACTAGGTGCAAACATTACCCTCAAAACTTTCTTCCGTCCATTAAGACTATTGCTCGGAACAGTTCTAATTAACGACACTATTGCATTTCTTAAAATGATGAAAGATGTAGAAAGCATATTTTCTAATCATGTTGATGAGGTTTCCGTAATTTTGAAGTCAGCCAATACTAAATATATTGGAATCTCTAGACCGGATTTAACATCTAGAGAACAAATTATGACAGTCGCTAGAGAAATGCGAGCAAGAGGATTTGGTTTTTCTTCCATCATATTGAATGGTCTTAACCCTGAAGAGTTCAATATTGATGGAGAGATGGTTCCTTTTGCGCAGGATGCACAAACTAAAGGAATAACAGTTAAGGCAATACCTACTTTCGAGCACAATCAACCTGTTGAAATTGTTAAAGATATGTCAAAAGATATTGTTTAGATCTAAAAAAACTAAGCAGTTAGGCTAAATTATAACCATGAAAATCAAAGTTCTTGTTGCCGCTCAAGCTCCTTGGATCAGAGAGCAAATCGAGGGTTCAATATCTTCTGACGATATAACTGTTCAATGCGTTAGCGAAGGTTCGCTTGTCCGACAAGCGATTATTGATTTTGAACCAGATGTTTTAATTGCTGATATGCAAAGTGGAAATATGGGCGGAATTGCAGTTGCAATCGATGCGAGAATGGAAGCTGAAGAAGGTAGATGCAAAGATGTTGCAATAGTGCTATTGCTCGATCGACAAGCAGATCGATTATTAGCAGAACGTGCAAATGTAGATGCAACAATCGTCAAGCCTCTCGACATAGTAAGCCTTAATCGAATCGTCAAAGAGCTTGCACAGTTCATACAAAATGAAAGGTCTGAAGAATCAGAAATTACAGATTCTGGTGATGATGACTTAGACGTTTTCGATGACGAGGGAATCCCCGTTCACATCAATTAAGCTATTTTCTCAATTATTGACTTTTGAATACCTTCTTGGGGCAAACAAGATAAATAAAACAAAACCAATGAAAAAATAGCTGGTTAAGTTTCCTAAAACGGCTCCTGTTTGAGTTTCAAATCCACTACGATCACGCTCGATAACTCTTTGAGGCCCTGTAATTCCTTCTTGAACTCTTGTTGAAAATGGATATCCTATGCCTGTTTTTACAGTACCGCCCGAACAGCTAGGTTCGATTTCTCCGCGCGTAAACAAAGTCGCTCCAAGCAATTTGTATTCGCTCTGTTTTTGATCTCCACATGTTGTCTTAATTACTTCAGGACCAACGAAAGATATGAGTGTAAAAAGAATTGAAAAAACTATACCAAAAACAACTGCTTGCTTTGCTTTAGATTTCATAGCTCAGACCAAACTTCTGCGATCTGTGCAGCATTTAGCGCTGCACCTTTACGGAGGTTATCTCCAGTTACGAAAAAGTTGATTGAATTTGGTTGAGTATTATCATCACGCAATCGCCCTACGAGTACATCATCAATTCCTGCAGTTTCAACTGGAGTTGGGTACGAACCTGCAATATCAGCTAGATCGACTTTAACTCCAGGTGTTTTACTTAAGATTTCTGCAGCTGCCTTTGCATCAATCTCATTTTTAAAAGATGCATTAACTGCCATAGCGTGACCTACAAAAACTGGGACACGGACACAGGTCGCCGTGATGCGAATTGAATTATCATGCAAAATTTTGTGAGTCTCACGAACCATCTTTATTTCTTCAGAAGTATATCCATCTTCTTTAACAGAACCAGCTAGTGCAATTACGTTACCGGCTATCGCTTTATCCCAAACAGAGCCGCCCTTAAGAAGAGATTCGTTTTCCGCACCCTTGATATAACTTCGAAGGTTATCGTCAAAACCATTGGATTTCCATTGAGATTCCAACTCTTCAATGCCTGCAATGCCTGCACCAGAAACACTTTGATACGAAGAGATCACCATTCGATCAAGGCCGAACTCTCGATGTAACGGAGCTGCTGCCATAAGCATAATTGTTGTTGTGCAGTTTGGTGTTGAGACGATATTTTTCTTTGCGTTCTTAATATCTTGAGCATTTATCTCGGGAACTATAAGCGGAACGTCCGGGTCCATTCGAAAAGTTGCTGACTTATCAATTACTTTTGCTCCTGCTGATGCAGCCATTGGTACGTAGTTTTCCGCAATCGGATCATCAACGTCTACTACAACAAAATCGCAGCCTTCAAAGTCAGATACTTCATTTGCTACTCTAACTTTTACTTCTCCATATGCAGTGTTAATCATCTTACCTTCGCTTCTAGGTGAAGCAAAAATGACTAGTTCTGATATTGGAAAGTTACGTTGAGCAAAAATCGAAATCATTTCTGTTCCGACAAGGCCAGTTCCTCCAAGTATTGCGACCTTCATGTTTACAAATTCTCCAATTCATAAGCATTATGAAGTGCAACTACTCCACGCTCAATATCTTCACGAGCAACCACACAAGAGATCCTGATCGTAGATGTCGAAATCATCTGAATGTTAATATTTTCTGCAGCTAAGGTTTCAAACATTGTTGCGGCAACTCCTGGATGGGTTTTCATGCCGACACCGACAACGCTTATACGGCCAATGTTTTCGTCACACTTGTATCCCATTGAGCCGACCTCAAAAGCAATTTCTTCTAATGCTTCAATGGCTTTTATACGATCGCCTTCTGGAACTGTAAAGCTGATATCTGTTTTTCCGCCAGATGAAACATTCTGTACGATCATATCCACATTCAGACCTTCTTCAGCTAATGTTCTGAAGACTTTTGCTGCAATACCGGGTTTGTCTGGTACACCTTCGAGTGTGAATTTCACTTCACTAATATCGTGAGTGACTGCTGATACAACTGCATCTTCCATTGTTTCCTCCTCGTCATGTACCCAGGTTCCAGTTTCTGGTGAAAATGAAGAACGTACATGTAATGGCACATTAAAGTTTCTGGCAAACTCAACTGAACGTAAAGCGAGTACACGTCCGCCTGTTGCAGAGATTTCCAACATTTCATCGTATTTAACTCGACTCAATTTTTTCGCAGTTTCCACAATGCGTGGATCTGCGGTAAATACGCCTGTAACGTCGGTATAAATTTCACAAGAGCTTGCTTGCAATGTTGCAGCCAAAGCAACTGCCGTGGTGTCGCTACCACCTCGACCCAATGTTGTAATCGATGAATTTGTAGATACGCCTTGAAAGCCTGCCACTACACAAACTTGCTCATTTTCTAGAGCTTCACATATTCGCTTTGCTCGCACTTCGATAATTTTTGCGCGCCCGTGTTCAGTATCGGTAACGATTCCAGCTTGAGAACCTGTAAATGAAACTGCATTTACCCCAAGTTCATGTAATGCCATACAAAGCAAGGACATCGAGATTCGCTCACCTGCAGTAAGCAACATATCCATCTCTCTACCTTGAGGATTATTCGAAACCTCTTGACTTAAAGAAATCAACTCATCAGTAGTTTTACCCATAGCACTAACTACTACAACCACTGCATGACCACGCCGAACGCTTGTTGCAATATTTTCAGCAACAGCCTTTATTCGTTCTGGAGAACCGACAGAAGTACCTCCATATTTTTGCACAACAAGGCGTGCTTGTATTTCACTTGGTAGCTCTACTAGTGGAGTTGTCATAACGTAACCACGCTAGCGCGATTGAAGAAAAAATGAGACATTTTAAAACAAAAACTCAGCGATTTTTTACTATGATCGATGAAATGAAGAAAGTTTTACTCTTATCAATAATTACAGTTTTGGTTATCTCTGCTTGCTCAAGTTCAAATGATGAATCATCCACTGCTGAGAAGACTCAATGCGGAGATCCGATTCTCAGTTCTGATTCAAAGCCATTAGTAGAAATGCAAACTAGCTTGGGTAATTTTACAATCGAGTTAGATACCGAAAATGCACCTATTTCAGCATCGCATTTTGCTGCTCGCGTAGAAGAAGGATTTTATGATGGACTGATTTTCCATCGTGTTGTCGATAACTTTGTGATTCAAGGTGGAGATCCTGAGGGTACTGGTATGGGGTCGTATGATTGCAAAGTCATTTCTGAAGCACCTCAAGGTCAATATGGTGTTGGAGATATTGCTTGGGCTCGAGCTGGAAATGAACCTGCTGGCAGTGCGGGATCTCAATTTTTTGTAATCACTGGAACAAACCCTCTAGCTCCAGAATATGGCTATGTCGGTAAAGTTACAGAGGGTCTCGAAGTTGCTCAAGCTATTGAGGGTGTCGATAAGGATGTAAATGATAGACCAGTTCAAGATGTAGTCATAACAAAGGCAATTATCAAAAGTTAGAAACTAAGAAGCCAAAGTGACTATGCTCTTTTGGCGTGGGTAAAGCTAAAAAAAGAGAACGTCAAAAACTGAACAAAGCTGAAAAGCAAGAAGAACGTCAACGCAAAGAGACGCGTAAGAAAATTCTTAATATCGCAAAGACACTTGGAATAATTCTTATTATTCCAATCATCATTGTTGTTGCAATGGTAGTTAACAACCTTACTGACCCTGATACTTACACTGCCAAGATCACTTTCGACGTTGAAGGAGTTGAACGCAGCGAACTTCCGAACAACGGAATTATTGAGATTGCATTAGATAACGCCAATGCTCCAGATAGTGTTAAACACTTTAATGGCTTTGCAAGCAACGAACTCTATAACGGTACGACAATTCATCGTTCACATACTGATTTCGTTATTCAAGGTGGAGATCCTAACGGAGATGGATCAGGTCAACTTGGCTCTAAAGTTCAAGTAGAAACTCCATCCGATGGATATAAAACTGGTGACGTCGCTTGGGCAAAAACTCAAGCTGATGCCCCCGGTACTGCTGGTTCACAGTTTTTCATAATTACTGGGGATGAGGAATCTGAAGGACTTGAAACATTAAATACAAAGATTCAAGGACCCGAGGGTGAAGAAGTATACGAATATGGATTTCTAGGAAGTGTTACCCAAGGTTTGGATTTAGCACAATTCATTGAAGATTTAGCTCCAACTGAAGATAGTGAATCTGCTTCTGCAGGAAATGGTCCCCCTACAAAAACAGTCACAATTGTCTCTATCGAAGTATTTAAGAATGACAAGAAAATTAATGTAGGAGATTTGATTCCTGCAACTACTCTACCTGGTGAAAGCCCAGCTTTGGATCCAACTAATGCAATTGAGGGTCTTGAAGGCCTTGACGTGCCGCCAGGAGTAGAAGTGGTCGATCCTACAAGAGAAACAGCTCCCGCCACAGGTGAGTAGCTAAACTCTTACATATAGTAAACACGGGCTAAAAAGTACCTAATTGTGGTCAAGAAGGCTCTCATTTAGGTCGAAATGATGATATGCATAAAAAATGGGGTTATCTCGCTAGCACAATAGCTTTTGTTGCTTCTATCGGAACTGTTGTATTCACGCTGATCGACAATGCTCAGTTCCAAGTTTACTTTTCTATAGGAACTGCCATCAGTGCATTGGCATCTTTAGGTGTCTACCATATTGTGATTTATACCCAAGAAAAACGAACCGAGACAATATTGAGAAATCGGTTAAATAGAATGCAAGATGCAATTCGTCGAACCATGAACGAGAACAAGAAAGAAAATTCTCAAGATGAAAATGAGTCATCAGAAGATGCAATAGCAAACTCAGAATCAGCAACAGATGCAACAGCAGCTTCAATAGTAGACACACACCGCGACAGCGAATCAGGATTGTTATCTCACAGCTTCTTTCCGGTTTATCTAGATCAACGAATTACAGCAGCACGACGTACACTGCGACCAGTTTCTTTAGTTATTTTCACACTTGATGGTTTAGAAACAAACGACACAAAAGCTCCTAGCGATAGAGAATTTTTCATCTCCGCAGTTGGTGATGTTGTCAAAAGAACGCTTCGTGAGAGTGACTGTGGTTTTAGAATCGATGAAAATACTTTTGCTGCAGTTATGGATGACACAACCGAATCTGGAGCGGTTTGGGCAGCTGAAAGAGTTAGAGGCGTGTTGCACACTGGCGCACTAGCAGGTCGTGTCACAATTTCTGCTGGCGTTGCTTGTTATCCATCGCACGCTCTAGAGCCAGAAGATCTCATTTCTCGAGCTACAAAAGCTTTGAAAATTGCTCGTGACCGCGGTGTAGATCAAGTAGAAATCGCCGCCGAACAATAGTCGACTAATCTCGAAAAATCGGCTGGGTTAGCGATTCTGTTTCAAAAAACATTTGCAGCGAAAGACGAGACCCAAGGCTCGTCTTGTCCGCTTTAGCGGCGCGAAACGGTTTTTGAAACAGAATTGCTAAGCCAGCTATTTACTAAAACATTGAAGCTATTTCGTCGGCGTACTTTTCTTTTATTACTCGACGCTTCAGTTTCATAGTTGGAGTTAGGACATCTGAATCAGGCATCCATTCATCTTTTAAGATAACAAACTTACGGATGCTTTCAGCTTGAGAAACATGTGAGTTTGCAGCTTCAACTGCTTTTTCCACTTCTTGTTTCAAACCGTCTTCTTGAGAAAGCTCAGCAAACGATAGATCATCTTTACCATTCATCATTGCCCAAAAAGATACCGCTTCAGGATCAAGTGCAATAAGTGCACCTAGATACTTTTGCCCGTCACCTACAACGCAAGCCCCAGCAACGTAAGGATTTGCTTTAAGGTGTGCTTCTAGGTTTGCTGGTGAAACATTTTTTCCTCCAGCAGTAATAATCAATTCTTTCTTACGATCAACAATCTTTAGCTGTCCATCTTCAACAACTCCTATATCTCCAGTATGGAACCAGCCATCTTCGTCGATAGCTTCCGCTGTCTTTTCAGGATCATTTAAATATCCTTCGAAAATGTTTCCACCTTTAACCAAAACTTCGCCATCATCAGCTAATGCCATAGTCTCTCCCGGAATTGGGGAACCCACAAAGTTGATCCGAACGTTATTTGGCGACCAAGTAAGGGGCCCACAAGTTTCGCTAAGTCCATATATTTCAGATACGGGTAATTGCAGACCTCTAAAGAATGACATAATCTCATAAGGCAACGGTGCTGCTCCTGATACTGCGACTTCGCAGTTATCAAGACCTAGGACCACTCTCCAAGGTTTCAAAAACTCCTCGTCAATGGGTGCAAATTCATCGAGTTCTGATTGAGGAATTTCTTCTCCATTTGCGCGACGAATAGAAATATCGAGTCCTTTTTCTAGAGCTGCATTAAAAGCATCGCGGTTCTCATCGCCTACCAATACAGAAATGGTTGCATACGCTTTTTCCCAAACTCTCGGAACCGCAAATAAAGCATTGGGTTGAGTTGGCGATAGGTACTGAGTAACTAATGTTGGATCAGGACAACAAGTGAGCGACCAACCGTGCCTGATGCCAAGATAATGACTCACCATTCGTTCTGCAATGTGCGCCATCGGCAAATAACTAACAACTCGCCATCCGGTAGGATCTTTAGCTACACGTTTTACAAGGCTCTCTGTTGTAAAGGTAATGTTTCTTTGCTTTAGAGCAACACCTTTCGGAGGTCCTGTAGTACCTGATGTGTAAATGATTGTCGCTAAATCCTCATTTGTTACATTTGATTTTGCTTGTTCTTCGTCGATCTCATTGGTTTGTTCTAACTATTCTTTGATATTATGAATCTTGACATTTGCTAGTCCGGAATTAACTTCATCGC
>CAZLQP010000002.1:0-183911 GCA_964561855.1 uncultured Burkholderiales bacterium
GACGTGATCTCGATATTGAAGGTGATGTAGTTCATGCTCCTTCGCTGGCGATTCCTCCATCCAAATCTCGTCCTTTAGTTGTAACAGTCCACGACATTGCATTCTCTAGACATCCTGGAGCTTTTTCTAGACGTGGAATCAGGTTTCACAACAAAGGAATCCAGATAGCTCGTAAAGAAGCATCAGCATTGATTGTTCCTTCTCGATTTACACATGATGAACTTGTACGCGAAGGCGTTGATCCTGCCAGAATTCATGTGATACCCCATGGAATTGATATTGATGAAAATGTTGATACTTCAAACGATAAAAACATTATCGAATCTTTGGGAGTACCAACACGTTATGTTTTGGCTGTCGGAACAATAGAGCCTCGTAAGAACCTTCCGATGCTTGTGCGCGCAATAGAGACAGTGCGCTCTCGTGGCGAAGATATCGCTTTGGTCCTCGTTGGTCCTCGAGGTTGGGGTGAAGTTACAGGTTTAGAAAGAGACTTTGTTTACGAAACAGGACGAGTTTCGGATGAGATTTTGGATGCTCTCATGCGTCAAGCGATTGTCTATTGCGTCCCAAGCGTCTATGAAGGATTCGGAATGCCTGCATTAGAAGCTATGGCTCGCAAAACTGCAGTCATCGCCTCTGGCGTAGCTTCTTTGCCTGAAGTGGTGGGCGATGCTGGAACACTTCTAGATCCACTCGATTCTGCAGCATGGGCGTTAGCAATTGAACACGTCGCAACAGATGAAGAATTTCGCATGGAACAAGCAAACCGCGGCCTTACCCGCGCAAAAAGTTTTACATGGGAAGCTTCCGCTCGAGCGCACGTTGGTGCATATCGAGATGCGCTTCGCAACTGGCGTAAACATTAAAGGTTTTTGATGTCAAAAAAGCGTGTCGCGATTGATGCAACAGCTACACCCTTGGCTTTAACGGGTGCAGGATATTATGTTCAAGAGCTGATCAAACAGTTAGATGGTTCTGATGAAATTGAGCTTTTTATTATCACGAAAAAATGTGACTTAGATCGTTTTCAAGCGATTGCTCCAAATTCCAAGATTCTAAACAAAGGACCAAACAGTATTGTTGGGAGAGTGTTGTTTCAAACGTTTCAGCTTGGAAAGTTTGTTGATGATTTGAGTGTTGATCTTTTTCACGGACCTCATTATCAAGTTCCATTAAAAATGAAAACGAAAAGTGTTGTGACGATTCATGACATGACGATGATCACACATCCCGAAGTACATAAATTTACAAAGCGTTTGTATTTTACGAAGATGATTCCTTTTGCCATAAAAAAGTCAGAAGCAATCATAACGGTAAGCCAACACACAGCAGATGATGTTGCAAAATTAGGATTAGCGAACGAAAAAATAACAGTTGCTCCTCTAGGAGTAAACACCTCCCGCTTCACTGCCAACACTCCGGGGGTCCGTCCCTACAAATCAGACAAAACCGACAGCAACCTTTTGAAGGGTCGAGGAATTGAAGGATCTTTCATTGCGTTCTTAGGTCTGATCGAGCCAAGAAAATGTGTACCTACACTCGTCAGAGCTTTTTCGAAGATCGCTGAAGATTTTCCAGAACACAAACTCGTAATCGCTGGAGCTGAAGGCTGGGGAATCGACGAAGTTAGAACTGCTATTGCTGAAAGTAAGACCTCATCAAGGATCGTATTGCCAGGAAGACTTTCCGATGATGAAGTACCTGCGTTACTCAGAGAATGTGATGTATTTGTCTATCCTTCGATGTATGAGGGATTTGGAATGCCAGTGATTGAAGCTATGGCTTGTGGGGCCCCTGTGATCACAACACGATCTTCTTCTTTATCGGAAGTCGCGGGAGATGCAGCAACTTTGATTGAACCAAAAAATGAAATCGAGCTTTCAGAAGCGTTGTCGAAGTTGTTATCTGATGAGCAATTGAGAAAAGATTTTTCTGCTCGCAGCATAAAAAGAGCAAAAGAATTCACCTGGGAAAATTGCGCCAAGCATCATATTGATGCTTTTGTTAACGCAATAGGGTCAGACCCTATTAGAGGCTAGGGGATCTTCACAGTAGAAGTATCTCCTACCATTAGCCTATATGCGCTTGGCTGAACATCATCTTTAACGACAACTGCATTGCGTCCCATGAGAGTATCCACAAGTCGAGTTACTCCTCGCACAACACCATCTTCCATTAATACAGAATGCTCGAGTTCAGAATCAACGATCTCAACTCCAGAAGCTATCGAAGAATAAGGTCCAATATAACTTCGCTCGATGATTGCATTTGGACCAATAACTACAGGTCCGCGAATAGTGGAATCGATAATCTTGGCGCCCTCAGAAATGATCACTCGACCTTCTATCCGACTTGGTTCATCAACAGAACCTTTAATTTCAGTTTCGATCAGATCCAACACAATCCGATTCGCTTCCAACATATCTTGTAGTTTCCCGGTATCGATCCAAGGCGTATCTATCGTGTGCTGTTTTACATTTAATCCTTGATCGATCAACCATTGAATCGCATCAGTGATTTCTAACTCACCACGCGCAGAAGGTTCAATAGATCTAACTGCCTCGTGGATCTCCTTATCAAAAAGATATACACCCACTAAAGCAAGATTACTTGGGGGATCTTTTGGTTTTTCTACAAGTCGGATCAATGAACCATCATTTGCTACTTCAGCAACACCAAACTGCCGTGGATCATCAACACTATTTAGAAGAACCATTGCATTTGGATTTTGCGAATTAAATTCGTCTACAAAACCTGTAATGCCACCAAGAACAACATTGTCGCCAAGGTACATCACGAATGGATCATCACCAAGAAAATCTCGCGCTATCAGAACAGTATGTGCAAGACCAGAAGGCGCATCTTGTTCGATATAAGTAACGTTGATACCAAGTTCACTTCCATCACCCACTGCAGCACGGATGTCGTCGCCAGTTTCTCCAATAATTATGCCGACTTCAGTAATTCCTGCATCACGAATTGCTTCGAGTCCATAAAACAAAACCGGTTTGTTCGCTAAAGGAACAAGCTGTTTTGCGCACGTATAAGTGATAGGTCTCAACCGTGAACCGGTTCCACCTGATAAAACCAATGCCTTCATATCTACAGTCTAAAGCGTTAGCGCTCTCTAATTCGAAAAAGCTGTTATTTTCAGGTATTTAAAAGTTCTTCTGCAGACAAATCATCTTGAGGTCCTGATATGAATCTATCGAGCCACCCAAGCAAAGTAGCCACCGCTCTGGGGTCATAACGCAACCTATGTCCAGAAGTTGGGATAATGCGCTTCTCGCAGTTTTGACCTAACGCAGCTGCGAGATCATGCGCAGCTTGTACCGGCACCACATCATCTTCGTTTCCATGGATAAGCAACGTTGGTATCGACTGCAAACGAGAATTAACATCCAGTGGATGTAACGCACGAAATTCCTGAATCCAAACATTAGGATCTGCTGGATATTCAGGATCATGCAGTAGTCCAACATTTCTCACGTGTGCTAGAAATTGCTTCGGGTTTTGTATCCACTCATCCAAAGTTGATGGACAAGAAATCAATACAAGGCCCTTCACTCTATTGTCACTTGCAGCATGCTCTAATGCGAGAACTCCGCCAAGAGATGTACCAATAAGAATTACTGAATCAACATCTTCACGTTCAGTCATCGCATCTACTGCCGCGCGAATATCTCTTCTCCAGTTCGGCACAGAAAACTCTCCTGGAGAATCTCCAGTTCCTCGCATTAAGAAAAAGAGTGTCACAACGCCATTTTCTTGAGTTAGTCGATCGGCAAGTTCAGGATATGAAGCAGCAAAAGTCGCACCACCATGTGAACCTACAGGGATACCATGAAGAATTATCACACCCACTTTACGAGTGTGTAGCTGTGGTTCGCTCCAGTGAGCTACCAAAGATACAGAGTCTGATTCGAGGAATGATTCCATAATGTAATGCTATCGGAAACTGCTAGATGAATATTTACACTTCTGTAATAATTGCATTGATTTCTTCTAAATAGTTGAATGAATGGTCAATTATTTTGACTATTGATTCATAATCGACATCCAATTCTGGCTTGTGTGCTTTAATTTTTTCAGCAATATCAGAGGACTTTAATTTTGTTTCTTTGTTGCTTTGATCGCTTTGATCCAATGACTCTTTTATTAGATTATGTTCACTTAATACATGCACAAAGGAATGAAGTATTTCATCGAGCTCTTTAGGTGTAACTTTTGAGCCTGTCTCTTCATCAAGTTTCTCAAAAATTACGTCATACATCCTGTCCATGTCGATTAATGGTGTTGGAGGATTCTGGGCAAATTGCTTCGCTTGTCTCGCTATCAAAAAAGAAGAAAGGACAATACTGATGATTATGATGACAACGATCAGGCTTATAGACATACCTACAATATAGCCTTACGATCTAGCGATTTACCTACCTGATGCATTTGTGTGACTTGTCTATAGGGTCAGACCCTATTTAGACACTCTGTCTGAGATCTTCAGCTAATTGTTGGGCGTGTTTATGAGGTAAGCCTAGGTAGGCGTTCATGAATGCTGAGCGTTTGAAGTAAAGCTGAGCGTCATGTTCCATCGTAAAACCGATACCACCATGAATCTGGATGTTCTCCCCTGCAGCGTGTGAAAATGCTTTAGAACAGTAGTATTTTGCCATGGAAGCAACGTGACTCAAATCATCTTGGAGATCATCACCTGCAAATCCTGCATCTTGACTTGCAAGCCAAGCACCATAGAGCGCAATCGATCTGGCACTTTGTGTTTCTAACAACATGTCAGCACACTTATGTTTGATTGCTTGAAAACTTCCTATTGGGCGACCAAATTGTTTCCGATCTTTGGCATATTGGACTGCCATATCGAGCACTGCCTGAGATGATCCAACAATTTCATTAGATAAAGCAACGGTCGTTCGTGCTAAAGCACGCAAATAATTCTTAGAGGAATCTCCGTCAGAAAGGATTTGTGCGTAAACACCTGTCAGATCGATTTTTGCTAGCGGTATAGTTTGATCAATAGATGGAACTATCGTTCTATTGACACCATCTTGATTCAAATCTACATATACAAAATCATTATTTTCGGTTGCGAAAAAATACAGTTTGTCAGCATCGAGACCAAAAGGAACTTGAGATAAAGTTGTACTCAATACCACTCCGCCACTTCCAGTATCTCTCGGAAGTGAATCTAAACCATCGCGATTTACTTCATCAGCAAATATAACCGTTGCTAGCTGATCCCCCGAAACTAATTCAGGTAAATGCTGTGCCTTTGCTTCATCTGTCGCACACTCCATTAAAGCGATCTGCGAAAAGATGTGAGCTCGAAATGGTGTCGGGGATAGGAAGTAGCCAAGTTGTTCTTGCGCAACAGAAATCTCAACATCGCTCGCTCCGTAACCACCGTATTTTTCAGGAACCACTAATGAGGCCAATCCTAATTCAGTACACAATGCGGAATATAGTGCTTGGTCATATCCATTATCCGAGACAATGGCTTGCCGAATTGCATCGCTCGTCGAACGTTTCGAAAGGAAGTCTTTAACAGCATCTTGTAGGGATAATTGTTCATCATTTAAAGCAAACTTCACTTTGAACCGCCTTCGTTAATAGGGTCTGACCCTTTGGACAAAGGGTCAGACCCTATTTGAGACGACGCGCGGAAGGGATCTTTGGGAAGTCCTAAGACTTGTTCGGCGAGAATGTTTTTTTGAATTTCGCTTGTTCCGGCATAAATAGTTTCCGAACGAGAAAACATAAAAATGCGTTGCAAGTCATTCACTTCATATTCATTCGGATCTTGATAGCTTGCACTAAGCCCATCAAGGCCGAGCACGTCCATTACTCTTTCGCCAAAAGTACGATGCCAAGAAGACCAATAAAGTTTTCCAATACTAGAAGCTGGACCTAGAACACCTTTGTCGACAAGTTCAGTAAGCATTCTCATTCCGTTATATTTCATGATCTGAACACCTACATAACTATCAACTAGTTCCGCCATAATGGTGTCATCGTTTGCAGCGCCATTTTGTTTTGCGACTTCCAAAACAGTTTCAACTTCTCTCGCAAAACTCAGTTGCTGGGCTAAAAATGCAGTACCGCGCTCAAAACCAAGCGTCGCCATAGCTATTTTCCAGCCATCATTCACCTCACCCACAACATTGTCTTTATGAGTTCGTGCATTGTTAAAAAACACTTCGTTAAATTCTTTTGTTCCTGTCATTTGAACTAGCGGACGAACTTCTACGCCTTCTTGATCTAAGGGAATCAACATATAGGTTAAGCCAGCTTGGGGTTTAACTTTTGCGGCTTCTTTGTCTGTGCGCACAACAGCAAAAATCCAGTTCGATTTATGAGCTAGAGTCGTCCAAGTTTTCTGACCGTTAATTACCCACTCATCACCATCGAGTTCAGCTGTCATTGCAATAGCTGCTAAATCACTTCCGGCATTTGGCTCGCTATATCCTTGACACCAGATATCTTCGCACTTTTGAATTCGAGGTAATAACTCCCTCTTTTGATCCTCAGTACCATATGCCAACAAAGTTGGAGCAAAAAGTCCTTCGCCGAAAAAACTCGCCCGAGCTGGAGCATTCGCGCGAACATATTCTTGATTGAATATCACTTGCTCCATAAATGAAGCGTTACGACCACCATATTCTTCAGGCCAGCTCATCCCAAGCCATTTAGCTTCACCAAGCTTTTTCTCCCAAGCCAGACGTTCTTCCCAATGCTGGTCATCAATCGCGCCACCTTTTCCACCAACAGCTTTAAACTCGTCTGTGAGGTTTTCATCTAGCCATAAGCGCACTTGGGCTCTAAATTCGGCATCTTGTTTTGAGTCGGTTAAATCCACAGTTATCTTTCGTCACTAGAATATAAAAACTATATGACTAAAGTATACGAGGATTCGACGGTATTGGTGGAGCATGTAGTCGTTGGACCCTTACAAAATAATGTATTTACCCTCACATGTACTCAAACTGGTGAAGGCGTGCTTATCGACGCAGCAGACGAAGATGAGTTGTTACTTGATATGTGTAAACGCACAGGTGTACGAAAGGTGATCACTACTCATGGACATTTCGATCATATTGGCGCTGTAGTTGCACTTCGAGACCAAGGTATAGATATCGGTATACATGATAACGATGCTTCAATGCTTCCAAGCTATGACTATATTTTGCACGATGAAGAAATAATAACTGTTGGTGAAATGAAACTTGAACTCATTCATACTCCAGGACATACTCCGGGATCGGTTTGCATACGAGTGAAAGACACGCCGTTATTATTCAGTGGAGATACTCTTTTCCCAGGAGGTCCGGGTGCTACGCATTTTCCTGGAGGAGATTTCAAAACAATCATGGATTCAATCGAACGACGTTTGATGACTTTGGATAAAGAGACGTTCGTGCTTCCAGGCCACGGAAGCTCAACAACGATTGAAAATGAAAGACCTTCAATCGAAATGTGGGCTCAAAGAGGTTGGTAAATCTAACTCATGCTTCTTGGCGGATTCCAGGGTTTTGGAACCTTTAAAAAATCATAAATCGACAAGCACACTACCGAAAGAGCAAAGCCAAATGCTGCAGCTCCAACCAGTCCAGGATTAAGACTAGATATTCCAGCTACGAGTGCAGTCAGAGAAATAGCACCAATCGCCATAAATAATGTCGGCAATACAACTTTTTGTTTTACATACTTTCTAAAAAGTCGTTTCGCATATGACACAGTAAAGTTCTTTAACAATGCAGGAATCACTTTCTTAAGACTTATCCCCGAAACTTCATCACGATAAACGGCAGGTATCGGCACATCCAAAACAGGAATGTTATGTTCATTCAAACGAGTTAACATATCATTTTCGAACTCGTAACCTTTAGATATTGTCAGGTAGTCAATCTCATCAAGCAGATCGACGCGCAAAGCGGTGTAACCATTTTGCGGATCTGTTACATTCCAATATCCACCAACGGCTTTATGCATATACGAAAGTACATAGTTTCCAAAAATACGATATTTCGGCATTCCGGAATGAGAGTTTCTCGAAAACAATCTATTGCCTTTTGTATACCCATATAGTCCGTCAACTACAGGGTCGAGAAGTTTTGTAAGATAGTTGGGATCCATCTGACCATCGCCAGCAAAAACCGCGTTGATCTGACTACCTTGATTTTTAGCAACTTCGTGTGCAGTTAAAATTGCACCACCTACCCCAGTATTTACTTCGTGGCGGGTAACGAAAACTCTTTCATCTCCAGTAGACGATGCGATATCGAAAGTCGAATCAGAACTAGTGTCATCAGTGATTGCAATCACATCAACAATTTCAGGCATAGTAACAATTACTTCTTTAATGTGGTTTTCCTCATTGTGTGCAGGAACCACAGCAGCAATCTTTATGCCTCTATACATGCTGGATATCTTTCGTAAAAGTTATCGCTCCGTCAATTCTGAATGCCATATCCAATGCTTCAAGTGCGGTGCGGGGATTAACATTTGTTTTTCGGTTTTCTTTAATCGCAGCAACGAATTCTTGCTGTTCAAGCATTAGAGGTTCACCAAAGCGATCGATAAAAGGCAATTCCATCATTCCGTGCTGCTTAAATCTTGCTCCACCTTCAGTTGTGTATTCAACATGATCAACTCGCGAGATAACTATATCTTGGCGAAGCAAATCTGCATGCACTACTTCGTTCTTTTGCGACACTTCAATAGATCTTACTTTTTGCTGACCTATTCGAGATGCCACCAAAGATGCGGTGGTACCATCAACAAATTCAATGAAAGCCGAAGCGAAATCCGCCCAATCGCTTAAAGGATTTTGACCGATGGCTTGGATATTTTTAATCTCTACTGGGTGCAGTGACCGTAAAAGCTCAAGGTCGTGAATCATAAGATCAGTCACGATGCTTTCTTTTACTCGATCAGAAAATGGGCTTATTCGTCGAAATTCGAAGTGCAATGGATCTTTTACATATTGAGGCAATGCTAAAACTGCAGAGTTGAACCTTTCAACGTGACCTACTTGGAAAACCACATTATTCTTTTCGCTTAGTTCAACAAGTTCTCTACCTTGTTCAACAGTTTCAGTAATTGGCTTTTCCACCATGCAGGCAATGCCGTTTTCTAAAAACATTTTCGCAAGTTCATAATGACTACTTGTAGGAGTTGCAACAATAACAGCATCAACAAGTCCGATTAATTCTGAAGGATTTGTAAGAATTGCAACATCATCTCGCAAAGCAAGCGCTTCAAGACGTGAAAGGTCACTATCACAAATAGCTGCAAGTTTTACATCACCATTTCTAAGAGCGACACGCATATGGTTTGAACCCATAATGCCAGCGCCAATAATTCCTAACTTAACTGGCTGCATTTACGACTCCCTCAATTACACGAGATTTTTCTTCGTCTGACAAATAATGATGAACAGGTATAGAAAAAATAGTATTACAAACTTCCCTGGTAACAGCGTCATTAGTGATCTTTACGCGATCATGAGACTGAAATATCGGATAATCATACACTGGTCGAGGATAATAAACGCCTGCACCTATATTTTGGGAATGCAGTGATTCGATAATTTTGTCTCTGCTTTTTTCATCTGTGGCTCGAAGACTGTACTGATGCCATACCGGACCAGCAAGATCTGCAACGAATGGTATTGTTAGCGACTCTATAGAGTCAAAGGCTTCGCTATACATTTGCGCTGTTTCATTTCGCGCTTTGTTCGAATCACTCAGAACTTCCATCTGAGGAATAGCAATAGCGGCTTGCAGGTCTGTCAAACGGAAATTCCAACCGACTCTTTCATACTTGTAGCGCTCAACCATTCCTTGGTTTCTTAGCAATCGAATGTTTTTTGCAATGTCGTCATCGTTTGTAGTTACGACCCCACCTTCACCACTTCCAACATTTTTGGTTGTATAAAAACTAAATGAGCCAGTTCCGAACGAACCAATTGCTTTCGAATCCCAAGTAGCTCCGTGTGCTTGTGCTGCATCTTCAATTATTGCAAGATTATTTTCTGATGCGATTTGAACAATTTTTGTCATATCACAAGCTTGACCAAAAATATGTACAGGCATAATTGCTTTAGTGTTTTGATTTACGGCTTTCGCAACTTCTTCGGGATTTAGATTGTAAGTATCTTTATCAATATCTACAAAAACTGCTTTGGCGCCAGTAAATAGAATTGCGTTTAGGGTCGCGACAAAAGTAAATGAAGAAGTGATCACTTCATCGCCTGGACCGATATCATGTGCCAATAATGCGGCAATCAGAGTTGCTGTACCATTTGATACTGCAACAGCATGTTTTGTTTGAGCCATTTCACAACAAAGTTCTTCAAGTCTTTCGACTTTTGGTCCTTGAGCTAATTGCCCACTTCGAACTACTTCTAAAACGAGATTTTCGGCTTCTGGAGTAGACCTATAAGTTGAGATTGGAATCATGGGAGCATTCGACATCAATTTGTACCTTTTCGGGTGAATATTCACGATTTATAACCTCACCACAATAGCACACTTGCCCTACGATTCGTCCAGGAGACCCGACAACTAAGGCAAATTCGGGCACATTCTTAGTCACAACTGCACCAGCTCCAATCATCGCATAGCGTCCAATGGTTATTCCGCACTTAATTGTTGAATTAGCGCCAATAGATACCCCCTTTTCAACCTTGGTTGGGGTTATCTTCCAATCTTGATTGAATGCTCGAGGATTAAGATCATTAGTGAAACAAACATGAGGCCCAATAAATACATCATCTTCTATTGTTACGCCATTATATATGCTGACTTTGTTTTGAATTTTTACTCGATCGCCAATGACAACATTTTCATCAACATAAGCACAATGACCCAAAATGCAACCAGCACCGATTTTTGATCCTCCACGTACATGCGAATAATGCCAAATCGAAGTACCTTCTCCAATTTCTGCACCTTCATCTACCGTTGCTGTTTCGTGAGCTTTGAAAGTCATAAAAGGAGTATATCAATTGGGCTGATGTTATCTTTGCGATAACTGAGAACTTAGTTCGATGATATTTCCTTTAAGTATCTCCATAATTGCCTTGCCATCGATTTTCATCCCTTTTTTAGTATCTGGATCTAAAACCTGAAGTTTTCCATCATTATCTAATTCTTTTGCCAGTACCCTTAAAATATGGCGGATGTCACTTATATTTGGCTTCAAAGGATATTGACTTTGCCCAAATGTAATCGAAACCTCAACAGTAGGATCTTGGCCATTTTCCAAACCGAGATCCAAAAAAATTGTCTCCCCGTTTCTTCTAGGTGGCCTTAACTCAAAGCGGCAAATCCGTTTTTCCGACATTTCTACTCCTACGCGCTCCAATGTTCAAGCTACGAGTAATCCTTTGTATGACTCAGCTCGTAGAATAGAAGCATGTCTAGTTTAACTATTGAAAATCTGAGCGTAAAAGTTGAAAACAAAACTTTATTGTCTGATATTACTATTGAGATACCCGCAGGAGAATCTCATGTACTAATGGGCCCTAATGGATCAGGAAAATCGACACTTTCAAATGTGCTCTTAGGCAATCCACAATACGAAGTAATTTCTGGAACAATCAAACTTGGTGATACTGACATTTCAGATATGGACGTCGATGAGCGTGCTGGCGAAGGACTCTTTCTAGCATTCCAACATCCTGAATCTATTCCTGGAGTTAGAGTCACAAACTTTTTACGCCAATCAATGGCAAAACGTAAAAATGTTGAAGATTTTTCTGTATTAGAAGTTCGCCTTGCGGTAATGGACTGGGCCTCAAAGCTGGGTATGGATACGCAATTTATTGATAGGTATCTCAATGAAGGCTTTTCTGGTGGCGAGAAAAAACGAAATGAAATTCTACAAATGGCATTATTAGAACCTGAGGTAACAATCCTTGATGAGATTGATTCCGGTTTAGATATTGATGCTTTAGTGGCTGTAGGTAATGGATTGAAAATTATTCGTGAGCAGAATCCAACGATGGCGCTATTGTGTATCACTCATTATCAGCGTATTCTGGAATACATGGAAATTGATAAAGTACATGTACTTTTGGACGGAAAAATCGTAGCAACTGGCGACCAAAGCCTAGCTAAAAAGATTGAAGACATAGGATTCGATTTTCTGCGTGAATCAACAAAGGCTGTTTCTTAATGTTTGATGTCCAAACCATAAAAAAGGATTTTCCTGGACTATCCAGAGAAATAAACGGACACAAAATTACCTTTTTAGATTCGGGGGCATCTTCACAAACACCTACTCGCGTCTTAGATGTGATGAACGATGCATATAACAATTTCTACGCAAATGTTCATCGTGGTGTCTACACAACAGCACAAGAAATCTCTAATGCATATGAAAATTCGCGCAAAGTTGTTGCAAAACACATAAATGCTTGGTCTCCGAATGAAGTGATCTATGTGAGAAACGCAACTGAAGCAATCAATCTTGTGGCACGGTCTTGGGGAGATGATAACATCTCCGAAGGCGGCGTTATTTTGCTTTCGCATCTAGAACATCACGCCAATATCGTCCCTTGGCAACAGCTAGCGCATCGAACTGGTGCTGTTTTACGTTACATTCCACTTGACGACGAAACGCAACTGGATTTAACAGACTTCGATTCCTTGATTGAGGGTGTAAAATTATTAGCAATTACAGCTGCGAGTAATGTGACTGGAACTGTAGTTGATGTCAAATCTTTAACTGAACGTGCGCATAAAGCTGGAGCCAAAGTTTTAGTGGACGCTTGCCAATATATCCCCCACTTTAAAACTGATGTACAAGATTGGGATGCGGATTTTGTTGCATTTTCAGCGCATAAAATGTTGGGTCCAACAGGAATTGGTGCTTTGTGGGCAAAAGAAGATTTGTTGAATGAAATGCCTCCATTTCTAGGAGGAGGTTCGATGATCACCGACGTAACCTTAGATGATTTCGAACCTGCTGAACTTCCTGCAAAATTCGAAGCTGGAACTCCAGCATTCATTGAAGCTATAGGATTTGCTGAAGCTTTTAAATATTTAGATGAAATCGGCTTTGACAACATTGCAAAACATGAGCAAGAAATAACAAAGTATGCACTTTCAAAATTCGAAGAGAATTTTGCAGACACAATTACTGTCCATGGGCCAAATAGTTTTGAAAATCGCTTAGCAATATTTAGTCTAAGCGTCGAGGGCGTTCATCCTCATGATGTGTCACAGATCCTGGATGAATACGGGGTATGCGTAAGAGCAGGACATCACTGTGCGAAACCACTAATGCGTGTATTAAAGGTTGGAGACCAAGTTGGGATCGGAGCAACTTCTCGAGCGAGTGCATATGTTTATAACGACGATTCCGATATCGACAAACTCTGCGAAGCTCTCCAAAACTGCATCACCTTCTTCAAATAATTCCTCAAGTTGGCGGGAAAAACGATGCAAAACCAATCTTTTTTCACGCCAACTCGGCTTTAGCTTTTTAGATGGCGGGAAAAACGATGCAAAACCGATCCTTTTTCACGCCAACTTGAGGCTAATTGATGCGGCCTTCGAGAATGTCTTGGACATCTTGGAGAGAAACGCCTTCAGCACGAATTGCAACTAAGGCATGATAAAACAGATCAGCTGCTTCTTCTGCAATCGACAACTGATTTCTATCAACACATGCAACCACTAATTCAGCAGATTCTTCACCGATCTTTTTCAGACGAAGATTTCGATCACTAAGCAAGTCATCGGTGTAACGATTTTGAGGATTATCTTTTCGCTCAGCAATAACTTCATCCAAGCGTTCCAAAGCAGATCTTTCGTTATTTGTCACTTTCAGCTCCCGCTTCATAAGATTTGTCGTTTACAAAACATGTTACCGTACCGTTATGGCAAGCCGGCCCTCGAGGATTAACCAAAGCCAGAATCGTATCGTTATCGCAATCAAGATGTAGCGAAACGACCTCTTGAAAATTACCGCTGGTCTCGCCCTTATTCCAAAGTCCACGTTCACGAGATAAATACCACATAGTAGAGGTCTCTAGTGTCTTCTCAATTGCATGTCGATTTGCGAACGCTGTCATCAAAACTTCTTTTGTTGAATAATCCTGTACAACAACGACGACAACGCCATTACTCTTTTCGAAATCTATTTGATCAATAAATTCGTTCTGATACTCAGTCAAATTATTCACATCAATTTTCCTCGATCACGCACAACAAAACCGCTATCTTTTAGTCCTGCTTTAATATCTGCAATCGAAGTAGTTCCATCGTGCAAAATACCAGCTAAAAGTGCGGCATCCGCTACACCTGTCTCATATACCTGGACAACATCAGAAATCTTCCCGGCTCCACCAGATGCAATCACAGGAACATTCACTGCATCCTTGACTGCTCTTAACATCTCGATGTCATATCCAATTCTTGTACCATCACGATCAATTGAAGTCAGTAAAACTTCGCCAGCACCTAGTCGAACTGCCTCTTTAGCCCACGAAACTGCATCTAACTCTGTAACTTGTGTTCCACTACGTACAACAACTTCATAGTGATCATTAACTTTGCGCGCATCTATAGAAATCATAACGCATTGTGAACCAAAACGTTCTGCTAGTTCAGTAATAAGTTCCGCTCGAGCAACAGCAGCAGAATTCACTCCCACTTTTTCTGCGCCAGCCAACAAGGCTCTAGTTGCATCTTCAACAGTTCTTATTCCGCCACCGATTCCAACGGGGATCGAAACGTTGTCAGAAATTTCTTGCATTACGTGAAAGAAATTGTTTCTCTCTTCTTGTGTCGCCGAGATATCTAACAAAATCAACTCATCGGCACCTTCTTCTTGATATCGACAAGCAAGCTCTACCGGATCACCAACATCTTTTAAATCAACGAAGTTTGTTCCTTTAACTACACGACCGTTTGCTAAATCTAAACATGGAATCAATCTGGTACACGTCAATGTATCAGTCATCAAACGTCCACTCTGCCGCACCTTTGGTGCTAAATACATCTCCCGAGTCTTGCAAAGCTTGACGCAAACACAGCCCCAAGCCTTTGAAAGCACCTTCGATTATGTGATGCTGGTCTACTCCACGTAAAACTCTAACGTGAATATTGCACTTGATATTTTCAGCAATCGATCTAAAGAAGTGTTCGAAATCTAAATCGGGCAATGGCCCTTCATAATAGTTTCGCTCGACAAGATCTAACGTTACCTCAATCAGTGCGTCATCCATTGAGACTCTTGCAGTTCCAAAACGTGCACATGTCTGAGGAGTGACTCTTCTAATTGCAGCACCTAAAGTAATAGCAACATCTTCTGAAATATGGTGATCTAGATCACCTGTTGCGTTAACAGAAAAATTAAGTCCGCTATATCGTGAAAGCGTTACCAACATGTGGTCTAAAAATTCTATAGTTGTCGAGCACTCAATCGGAGTATTTTCGCCTTTGTCAGGAATGGTGACAACAATATTTGTTTCTTTCGTGTTTCGTTTTACTTGCACAATATGTCCTTTGGTTTATAACTTTAGTGTTTTCGACTTGTTAGCCCATTAGCTTGAAGCTCATATAACAATTCTTCGTTAGTATAAATTGCAGCTCCCATGACCACTTCGGCCACTCCTACCTGGGATAATGCAATAATATCGCTGAGATCTGTAACTCCGCCAGATGCAACCACGCTTCTTGAAGTCCTATTTACGATACTCTCAAAAAGCTCAACGTCCGTACCCTGCATTCGGCCTTCTTTATGAATTGCAGTCACGAAAATTCCAGCAATTTCTAAACGATCAAAACGCACTATCAATTCTTCAAGTGAAAATTCAGATGTTTCTTGCCATCCTTTTATCTTCACATCTCGGCCATCTACTTCTAGAGCTACATAAATTCTTTGCGGATATTGAGCAACCATTTCTTCGAACCAATTTGGTTCAGCAATAGCTTGTGTTCCGATCACAACACTATTTGCTCCTGCGTCAAGTACTTCTACAAGTGAATCCGTGTTTCTTATCCCTCCGCCGACGCGAATATCTAGATCATTATTTTCAGATCCAATTTTGCATATCTCGCGAACTACCTCGATGTTATTTCCTTTTCCCGTCGCACGATCGAGATCAACTACATGAAGTTTCACAAACCCCTTAGTGATCCAGTCACCCGCAACTGCTTCAGGATCTGGCAGCCTAAGGAGTTCATTATCATATGAACCTCCAACAAGCTGAACACACTGTCCTTCTCGAATATCAACGGCTGGTCTAACAATCACGATAAAACTTCCTTCAAAAACTTATGCACCAATGAAATCCCAACTACGTCACTTTTTTCAGGGTGAAACTGAGTTGCCAATAAGCTCGGAGTCCTCAAGATACTCGCAAACGTATCATCTTCATAAGTAGTCATACCTGCAACAATTGAGTCATCCTTAGGTCGCACTGCGAAACTATGAGCGAAATAAGCCCAATCGATTATTTCGTATTGTGCATTCGCATGAGCAATTTTATTCCAACCCATCTCTGGGATTTGTTTTGCATTGAGTGTTGTAACATCTCCTTCGAAAACTCCAAGTCCTTTCCCGACACCTTCTTCGGAAGATTCGAACAGTAATTGCATTCCTAGACATACAGCAAATGTTGGCTTGCCGGACTTTATGAGATCTCTTAGATCGCTACTAAAGACTCCTAGATGTTCGCATGCAGCTCCCCAAGAACCAACTCCAGGAATTATTAAAAGATCAGCTTCATTCATCTCGTTAACGTCTTTCGAAAGACTGACTTTGACATCTGTGCCGATGGTTTGACTTGAACTCTCCACGCAACGCTTTAAGGAACGGATATTTCCCACACCATAGTCAATAATCACTGCTTTTTTCATGAGTATTTCCTGATGATTTCGAGCATTGGCTCTAATACTTCTTTGGGTGCGATCGTGATTCGTGCACCTGTTCCAACAACAGGTAGTTCTTTAAACCAGCGAATCGAATATCCAGCTTTTTTGAACTCTGGCTTAAATTTTTCTTCATCAAGACCTGAAACATAGATGAAATTCGAGTCGCTATCTTCAATCTGATAACCCAAAAACCTCAATTCCATACTGAACCAATCTCTAACTCTCCTAGTCTCAGTTACCACCTGTTCATGAAAATCTCGAGCCCCAAACGATGCTTTGGCAGCTTCGATACCGATTGTGTTGGCTTTAAACGGTCCTCTTATTGCCTCTACAGCATTGATCAGATCGCCATTTCCAAGAGCGTAGCCGATCCTTAATCCTGCTAAGCCATGTAGTTTTGACATCGTTCTCATAATGATCACTCTTTTGCAACGTCTTAAGAAATCAAGTGCATCAAGCTCTGCAAACTCTGCATATGCTTCATCAATAACGATGAAACAATTCGTTTTTTCTATCAGTTCAGCAATATTTGAGTGAGGTATGCTTACACCTGTCGGATTATTCGGAGAGCATAAATAAATCAAATCTGGTTTGTATGACGAAATCTCTTCAACATTTATGGAACCATCTGAATCGAGCTCGCTACCCGTAACTCTCCGACCATTCACTTTAGAAAAATATCCTGCCATAGGAAAAGTCGGCATTGGCATAACGACTAAATCATTTTCATCTGTTACTGCCCGAATAATGCAATCAAGTACATCATCAGTACCATTTCCTACAACCACATTTGATGTGTCATCAACAAACTTCGAATAGTGTTTAGCAATTACTTTCTTCAACTCAAGCGCATAGATATCTGGATACCTCGACAAGTTAACACTGCTGTCAGATGAAAGTCTTTTCAAAACTGCTTGAACTTCATCAGCTATTCCCCATTGCGAAGTATTGTCACTAAGATCAAATTCAATTGGCGTTCTGCGCGGATCGTAAACCTCTACATTTGAAAGACGCTTAGGTAAAAGATCTCTAATTTCTTGACTCATACGATTAGCCTCTCAATATGAGTTACCAATATCCCACTTACCCCAAGCTCACGCAATTTTGGAACTACGACATTTAACTCTGAAGCTGGTAAAACTACATGTACCGCGACTCGATCAGTGTTTTCATAAAGATCCAAAACAGTAGGGCCATCAATTCCTGGTACTAGAGACTTCACTTCATCTAAAACATCTTTTGGTACATTCATCATCATGTAACGTTTTCCATTAGCAGTCAAAACCGAAACGAGAGCCTCACTGAAATTTTTTGCTTCTTGTGCTTTTGTAGATCCAGATTCAAGATCGAAATTTGGATCAGCAATAATGCAAGCGCTGACATTACATAGCGTCTCAATTTCGTGCAGACCATTTGTTCTCAACGTCGAGCCACTTTGAGTTAAGTCCACTATCGCATCAGCTATTTCTAGTCTTGGGGCAATCTCCACCGAACCTGAAAGTGGTATCAAATGAATATCAATTCCTGCCTGCTTTGCCCAGCGAGCAGCTAAGCGAGGGAATGATGTAGCAACTCTTATCGAAGATGGTTTTGATTTCTTATACTGGTCTTTAAACTTTTCTCGTGCAGCTAGTACAAGTCGACATTCAAACAGATCAAGAGGTGAGGCAACTTGAACATTAACACCTGCTTCATCAACAACATCGGTTCCTGTTACACCTAGATCAACTACTCCATCTTCCACTAAAGCAGGAATGTCATCTGTACGCACAAACATAACCTCGACATTTGGAGTGAGTTTACCAATCAGTGCTTTAGTTTCTTCAGAACTTGGCCATGAATACCCTGCCTGTTTACACAATGGTTTTAGTTGTTCTGCAATCCTGCCTTTTCTAGGCATCGCAATTCTGAGAATTTCATCTTGTTTATCAATGGTCATTTTTCCCCCAATTTATTTTCATCCATTCTTGCCACTGAACTCATCGCGTGACCAGTTAAGCCTTCCATTTCACCGAATACTGCTGACAAAGGTGCGAGTTTGAGATATGCCTCTTCGTTAATCTCAATTATTGATGTCCTTTTCATAAATGAATTGGCACTAAGACCTGATGTAAATCGTGCAGTTGAATTAGTTGGCAAAACATGACTTGGTCCAGCAACAAAATCTCCTAGCGGCTCAGCGGAATACTTTCCTACGAACACTGCTCCAGCATTGAATACGTTTTGCGCATCTTGTGCTGCATTTTCTGTTATAACTTCAACGTGTTCTGGAGCACATTGATTTGTTATTTCGATTGCTTGACTAATTTCATCGACCAAAACTAAATATATTGACTCTTTGAATACCTTTTCAAAGCCTGGATTGTCTTTTATCTTTGATTTCAACTCATTCAATTTGGTCTCTGTTTCTTCGATTAGAGTCCGAGAGTTTGTAAGCAAAACTGATGATTCAAAACCTGAACCGTGTTCTGCCTGGGCTACAAGATCACATGCGACACAATACGGATCAGCACTGTCATCGGCAATCACAAAGACTTCACTCGGACCTGCAACCATATCAATACCTACAGTTCCACAAAGAAGTTTCTTAGCAGTTGCCACGAAACTATTTCCTGGCCCACAAATGAAATCTGCCCGCTTTATGGTTTGGGTTCCATAAGCTAGTGCCGCTATTCCTTGTGCTCCTCCCACAAACACAACTTCTGTAACTCCAGAAGCGTACGCAGCATAAGCAACTGCAGGATTCAGTTCTTGCTCTTTTGGAGAAGTTATCATCACGATTTCTTTTACTCCAACAGCTTTTGCGATTGCTGCTGTGTGAATTGCAGTTGACACTAAAGGAAAGGAACCCTGCGGAACATAGCATGCAACTCTGTTAAATGGATAGAAATTCTCTCCTACAACTTGACCTTGAGCTGCGCTTTTCTTCCAGCTTCTCGGCATTGATTCAGAAGCTACGAAAGTAACATTTTCAATTGCTACATCTATCGCTTCTACTTCAATTTTTCTTAGTTGTGATTTAGTTCTTTGCACATACTCGCCAAGTTCTTCGCGATCCATAATTTGAGGTGAAGAAATCTCAATAGAATCGAATTTCAATGTGTAATCACAAAGCGCTTTGTCTCCTTTGTTTCTGACATTTTGTAGAATTTCACTCACAGTTTCATCTACCACTGAACTGCTCGACGATCGCGTAAGCACTTCAAAAATCTCATTTGTGTTTTGTTTTTCAATAATTTTCATCTAAATCTCCGGAATTAATAAACAGTCCTAATACGTTAGCGGGTATTTAGATAAAAAAAGACCCGCCTATTTTGGCGGGCAATGTACACAGATATGCGAAGTTACCCACCTAGTTATGGTGGTGATGATGAACTTCGGTGAAAAATGTCTGTGTCATGGATTTCAAGTATAAGCCTCAACCTCACACCTGTCAACCGGAGCAACCGGAGGACTGACCCTCCAAATGCGACAAATCGCTTTTGTACCTTTTGGAGGGTCAGTCCTCCGGTGAAGCGAGTTCGATGGAGACGGGGCAATGGTCTGATCCTTTTACATCCATATGAACTTGAGGATTGCTCACCTTATCTAAAAGGTCACTACTTACCATCCAATAGTCAATCCGCCAACCTACGTTTCGCTCTCTAGCCATCGCAAAGTGCGACCACCAAGAATAGACCTCTGTTACATCAGGATTGAAATGTCTGTATGTATCTACAAAACCAGCTTCAACCAAATTAGTAAATCCTTGTCGCTCTTCATCTGTAAAACCATGTTTACCTACATTGCGTTTAGGGTTCGCCAAATCAATTTCTTGATGAGCAACGTTTAAATCTCCACAAAACAAAACGGGCTTTGCCATCTGTAGAAACTTCATGTACTCCAGAAATGCACAATCCCAATGTTTCTCTCTTAAAACTAAACGGCCTAAATCTCCTTTGGCATTTGGAGTATAAACAGTCGTTACAAAGTAATCATCAAATTCTAAAGTTAAGACTCTTCCTTCAGAATTCGTATCTCCAAATTCATCAGCTAGTTGATACTTCGATGCAATTTCAATCGGAATGTCTCTAGAAACTGATATCGGTTTGACTTTAGTGAAAATTGCAGTACCGCTATATCCTTTTTTTTGAGCGCTGTTAAAATATTCGACATATTGTGGATAGTCGATGTCAACTTGGTCTCGATTAGCTTTGGTTTCTTGTAAGCATAAAATATCTGGATCATGAGCGTCTAAAAAGTCATCGAATGCACCTTTGTTAATTACTGCTCGAATTCCATTTACATTCCAAGAATAAAGTTTCATTATCGGTCGCGATCCCTTCGACTATCAACACTTAGTCACGTTATAGGTTATCCGCTCTATCGCACCATTTACCGACAGAACGCGAAAACAACTACATCGTGGCTTAATAGGAACCAGATATGGATTAAGCATGATGATTTAACCTACACTGACAATATGTCATCTTTGGAAGATCTATATCGCGAAGTTATTCTGGATCATTATCGTTCACCTAGAAATCGTGGGGAACTCGCAACTCCTCCTGCAATAAAGTCTGAAGGGAAAAATCCTGTTTGTGGTGACGAATTAACTCTTTTCGTTGAGATCGAAAATGGAGTTGTTAAAGATGTAAAAATGTCCGGTGTAGGCTGCTCGATTTCACAAGCAAGTGCTTCAATGATGACCAATTCAATAAAAGGAAAAGACACCACCTATGCGAGAGATCTGATAAAAAAGTTCAAGACTCTGATGGACATCCATGAAACCAACCTCGACAGTGAAAATAAAAAACCAGATACTCCGAATGAACTAGCAACAGAACTAGGTGAATTATCTGCGCTTACCGGTGTTGTTAAATTCCCTGTTCGCATAAAGTGCGCAACGTTATCTTTCAATACATTGTCCAACGCCTTAGAAGCTTACGAAAATGATTCGGACCCTCAGACAGCGTCAACAGAATGACTTTTACCCGATTCACCCAGCTCAGGGGCTACTTTTCGTGAAATGTCGCATACGTGGAATAGCATGGTTATTATCAACGTTTTATGCAGAACTAATAAAAGTTCCAATTGACTATCGACAAAAAGGACATTTTGGTACAGAATAAAGACAACGCCCAACTAGAAAAGGACAGCGCTATGGAAAATGCGACTCTGTTACTGCTCATCGATTCAAAACTAGATGAAATGAAAAGTAGAGAAATGGTTTCTGGCGCCGAAGTTGTAGATTTTCTTCTAGATCTTCGTAATGCAGCAAAATCTGCTCCACACGAAGATGTTCCTGGAGAGCTCATATCTAACTAACAATCTCGGCTAACATAGGCTACGTAACTACGTCGCCTATGGAATGATGCCGTTGAAAAAAGTTTTAAAAACTCGAATTTTTTGGGGTAGTACCTCTACTGCAATTGTTTTGATAGCAATTATTGCACTTGGCGTATTTTTAAGAGAGCCAGTTGCTGCACAAGATGATGAAATTGTAACAACTACTACGCAAACATCCTCTACAACAACTACCACTACTCTCCCTCCGAAGTTTATCCAACCCGTACCAGCTAATCTTCCTTTGTTAGCAGAAGGAGAATCAATTGGGCCTGGTTCAAACAATCCCAATATCTCACTTTATGAACAAAGACTTTCAGATCTAAAAATTGATCCAGGACCAATAGACAATAAATATGACCAAAAAACTGTTTATGCAATTCATGCAGTTCAAAAATTAAAAGGTTTAGAACGAAACGGTCGGATAAATAATGATGTTATAAAAGCATTGAATGAATTCCAATATGATGAACCACTCATTAAAGATGGTGAAGCCAACCGCATGGAAGTAAACATCGAAAATCAAGTTGGTATTTATTATCACGACCATCAAGTTAGATTGATAACATCAGTATCAACCGGACGTGGTGGACCATATAGTTACGTTTCCAAATCAACAGGACGACGTGTTAACTCTGTAGCGAATACTCCAACAGGAAGATTCGAGTTCCAACGCCAAATTAATGGATGGAGAGATGCAGATCTTGGAATGCTGTACAAGCCAATTTATTTCAAAGGTGGAATAGCTGTACACGGATATAAGTCTATTCCTACGACAGCTGCGAGCAGTGGCTGTGTAAGAATTCCGATGCATGTCGCGGAATACTTTTTAGATATCGCCTCTATTGGAGATGCAATATATGTAATTGCTAATCGAGATATTCCTTATGTCGCTGATCGAGTTGGTCCTGTAGTCACAACTGTGCCGCCTATTGAGACTGAACAAACTACAACAACTGTAAAATCGACAACCACAAAGCCAGCTACAACAACGACTACCCCATCAACTTCTACGACTACAACTACTGAAGCTCCAACCCCATAGTCTAAGCATTTATTAGATTCTCATATCCTTGTTTCTCAAGCTGCTCTGCAAGTTCATAGCCTCCAGATTGAACAACTTTCCCTTGAGCAAAAATATGCACATGTGTCGGTTTAAGGTATTTAAGTAATCGGTCATAGTGAGTAATCGCAATCACGCCGAGCTGTCTTTGTTGCACTAAAGTATTAATTCTCTCAGCAATAATTTTCAAAGCATCTACATCTAGCCCTGAATCGATTTCGTCTAATATTGCATATTTAGCATTACTAACTGCAAGCTGTAGAGCTTCCATTCGTTTTCTTTCGCCACCAGAAAATTCATCATTGACTCCTCTTTGCAAGAATGATTCTTCTAATTCAAGCTCTTTTGCCTCTGAATCAATCTGTTCTGAGACATCGCCATAAACGGCTCCCATTAAAGTCGCAACAGGTACACCTGGAACTTCAACTGGATATTGCATTGTTGCAAAAATTCCATTTCTTGCCCTCTCGTGAGTAGGCATATTTTGGATTTCGGTTCCATCAACAAGAATCTTTCCGCTTGTAATTTCGTAGTTCGGATTTCCCATCACGGCGTGTGTGAGTGTCGATTTTCCAGATCCATTAGGCCCCATAACTGCATGAATTTCACCAGGGTTAACTCTTAAAGTCGTGCCATGTAGTAATTCTTTATCTTCATTTGCGAGCTTCACGTATAGATCATTTATTTCAAACATCGTCTTCTTCTTTCACGAAAATCTTTCCATCTTCAACTACAACGTCATAGCTAGATACAGGTTGCGTTGCCGGAAGCGATTTTGGATTTCCTGTCTTAACATCAAAAATGGCGCCGTGCTTAGGGCATTCGATTTCGCATTCATCGGTATCTAAAATACCTTCTGATAGTGAAAAATCTGCATGTGAACAACGATCATCAATTACATAAATATCGCCTTCGATGTTAATTAAACATAATCTGTAGTTCTCTACATCTACTCTTTTTGACGTTCCTGATGGAATCTCTTCAATATTACAAAGTTCAATCATTTTTCTGTGGCCCTCTTAGCTTCTAACGAAGAGATTTTCTCATTAACACTTCGGCGTAGGGGCTCGATTAAAGCTGGGATACTTAATCTAGAAAAAACATCTTCAAAGAAACCAAGCACAATGATTTTCTCTGCATCTTGAGGTGTAACTCCTCTGGTTCCCAGATAGTACATTTGTTCTTCATCGATCGGACCGACAGTAGATCCATGAGAGCACTGCACTTCATTGGCTTCAATCTTCAAATTAGGTATCGATTCTGCTTGCGCTCCATGATCTAAAACTAGGTTCTTGTTAGTTTGAAACGCTTGAGTATGTTGAGCTTGGGGATGGATATGTATCAATCCTGAATAGACGCTTCGCGCTTGGTCTTCCACTGCACCTTTGAACAACAAGTTCGAATAAGTATGCTCCGCACGATGGTCTTGTAAAGTACGAAAATCAAGCATTTGTTCATTATTTCCATAATAAACAGCCATCACATCGCTTTGGGCACCTTTACCCTTTAGAACTACTTCTCCTCGATGGCGAGCATACTTACCACCTAAAGCTATAGTCGAAGATTGAAACTGAGCATCTCGATCAATTGAACTTCTATGAAGAGCAATATGAGTTGTGTCTTTTCCTTCTTCTTGTGATGTCAAATATTTGACTTGAGCATTTTGTTCGACAATTACTTCTGTGATTGAGCTAACTAATATTTTCTGGTCAGAGGATTCGAATCGCTCGATGACACTCACATTCGAATTTTCTTTAGCAACAACAATTGAACGAGGAAATACTGCAATATTCTCCCCATCAATCCAGTGAACCACAACAATTGGTTTCGGAACTACAACTGATTTGGGAATATTTACATACACTCCACCTGTATTAAGTATTTCGTTCAATAGTGTGAACGCATCTGAAGATTCGTCAGATAAAGTACCCAAATAGTTAAGTAACTCTTCACTTTGAGCATCATCTATTTCTTCAAGAGCGGAAACAATCACTCCCTTACCTTCAAGATCTGGATCCAATTTTTGATGAACCACTCGTCCGTCATGTACAACAACTAATGCAGAATGTTCACCTGCTTCCGCAGCAACAATCCCACCTCCAGGAGATTTCTGTTCTCCAGGTTTACCGATATCATTAATATCTACAGGACGGTAATGGTTGATATCGAAATCATCGATCTGTGTATAACGCCAAAGTTCTTGAGAAGAACTAGGCCATTTCAAGTCCCGATTTTGATCTACATACTTTTGTCGCCTGGATTGCAACCAACTAGGACCTGGCAGTGCAACTGAAGCAGCCTCGATCTCAAACATTGAATCTGATTTGTTAATAGTATCTGGTGGCGTCATCCCACCGAACCTTCCATGTTCAGCTCGATCAATCGTGTGAGTTCAACAGCATATTCCATCGGTAAAGTTCGAGTTACTGGTTCAATAAATCCGTTAACAATCATCGCTGTCGCTTGCTGTTCACTTAATCCTCTAGACATCAAATAGAAGAGTTGAGCATCTCCTACCTTAGAAACGGTAGCTTCATGGCCGATCTTTGCATCCTTTTCTTCAACTTCCATATAAGGATAAGTATCGCTTCTGGAATCTTCATCCAAAATCAGCGCGTCACATCGAACATGTGATTTAACGTCGGTTGCACCTTCTTCTACTCGCACTAAACCTCTGTAGGTCGTTCTTCCACCATCTTTTGATATAGATTTGGAATCAATAACAGATGTTGTTTCTGCAGCCGCGTGAGTCATCTTTGCACCAGCATCTTGATGCTGGTCTTTTCCTGCATATGCAATAGACAGAACTTCGCCATGGGCTTTTCTTCCAGCCAAAACAACTGCGGGATATTTCATAGTAAGTTTTGAACCTAAGTTTCCATCAATCCATTCAACAGTTGCATCTTCATGAGCTAAAGCGCGTTTTGTAACCAGGTTGTAAACATTTGGTGACCAATTTTGGATTGTGGTGTATCTAATTCTCGCGCTCTTTTTAGCAATCAGTTCAACAACTGCTGAGTGAAGTGAATCAGTTGTATAAACAGGTGCAGAGCATCCTTCTACATAATGAACGTTAGATCCTTCATCTGCAATGATGAGAGTTCTTTCGAACTGTCCAGCATTTTCTGAATTGATTCTGAAATATGCTTGTAAAGGCATATCCACAGTGACCCCAGGAGGGACATAAATGAAAGATCCACCTGACCAAACTGAAGAATTGAGTGCAGCGAACTTATTGTCCCCTGGAGGAATTACTGTTGCAAAATGCTCTTTAACAATATCTTCATGTTCGCGAAGCGCTTGATCCATTGAACAGAAGATGACACCTTGTTCTTCTAATTCAGCAATGTTTTTATGCATCACAACTTCTGATTCATATTGCGCTGTTACACCTGCAAGATATTTCTGTTCGGCTTCAGGTAAACCAAGTCGTTCATAAGTAGTTTTCATTTCTTGAGGAAGATCATCCCATTCAGAAACTTGCTTATTCGTAGGTTTTAAGTAGTAGTAGATATCATCGAAATCAATATCGGGCATGTTTTGAGCAAACCATTTCAGCATTGGTTTTTTCTCAAAGCGCTCTAGGGACTTTAAACGAAAATCTGTCATCCATTTCGGTTCAGATTTTGAATGAGAAATTTCTTTAACAACTTCTGTGTTCAAGCCTTTTTTAGGCTTGATCTCATAGTCAACTTTGTCTGACCACCCTAATTTGTACGATCCAAGATCGATATCAGCTTTTGCCATAACTTCCCTTACCTTCACGTAAGTTCCTATTATCTGGCTTGTTATTTAACTTCCAGTAAGAATCTTCTCTTATATTGTAGTAGTTAAGCTTCTTGATATCTATACCAAGGCATACAAGAAACCTATCTACTGTTAAGCTCATTGACAAGTGCGACCATTTCCTCCGCAGCTCGTTGCATAGCCCCTAAATCTACGTTGCGCTTAGCTTCTTCGTATCTTTGAGCTGCCTGGTTCAAGCGCTGAACCAGCTCTTGCTCGGCTACTCCATCCAATCCTGTTGAAGGCGTTGTTGTTGTAGTGGTAGTAGCTGGAGTCTGGTCATCTGGGATAACAGGCTGATCGGGGTCTGGTGTCGAATCTGGAATCACACCTGTTGTAGGAAATACATTTTGTGTAAAAGGAACACAAAGTGATCTTTCCGCCAATAATGCATCTACAGCTTGATCAATTGTTGGTGCACAAACAGTTCGACCGCTAACAGAGACTGTTACAAATGTCAGTACTGGTCTTGCGTCCTCAGATGAACCCTTAACATATACTGGCTGGACATAGACCACAGTGTTAGCTACCGGAATGATCTGCAGATTACCCAAAAGCACTTCAGCACCTTGTTGGTCTAACAAAGTTTTTTGCCTTGCAAATTCATTTTCAGCATCAATCTGACTTTGCATCATTGTCGGCGACAATGCAGAGGTATCACCATCGATCTTGAAGTTTAAGACACGTTTTTTACCGTAGTTTTCACCATCAGAACTTACGGATAAGAATGAATCCATCCTAAATGTTGTACTAATAGGAACAAAACTTCTCGTCAACAAAAATTCCGGCTTTTCCATCTGCGAATGAGCAACATACTGATACAAGGTTGGCAGAGGTACTCCCGTCTGAGTTGTTCTCTCTGCCCTACCACCTTGCACAGGCGCTGGTACTAATGTGTTTGCTGAAATCGGCTGGTCGAACATCGAAGGCGCAACTTGAAGTCTCGCAGAACCTTCTAGCAGCACTCGAGGATCAGTAACATGATAATCACCGTAGATAAATGTTTGTACATCGAAAATGTCTTCTGGATATCTATAGTGCTTGACTATTTCTTCTGGAGCTTCATCTCCAGCTTTGAACAAGTCAGGAAAAGCACTGTCATATGCTTTGATTATTGGATCCTTATCATCAACGATATATAGGTTTACTTCTCCAGTTCGTGCGCTGACTGTAGCTTTAACTGAATTCCGAACATAATTAAGATTCTTCCTCAAAGAGTTGCCTGCGGATAATCTCTGAGTATCCAAATATTGAGAATATGGATATTGATCAGATGATGTATAAGCATCTACAACCCATATGACTTCACCGTTAGTTACAACTGGATAAGGATTAGAGTCAACGTCCAAAAATGGAGCTAATTTTTTAACTCTTTCCCTTGGATCTCTGACATAAAGGATCTGTGAATCATCCTTGATCACATTTGTGATCAAAATGTTATAATCCCAAAACCTCAATGAAAACGCTGCTTGTTTGAAGAAATCTCCAACACCAACTCCATTAAGCTCATCAACATCCAAAGGTTCCTCTAATGGAGTATTTTCTTCTTGTGCAGATCCTACGAAAACATATTCTTCTAAACCTTCACCGAAATAATTTCGAGCCTTATTAGTATTCAACCTCAATGACTCTAAAGCATTTTCTCGCCCTTCAGTTGGGAGCTCCGAAACCAAATAGTCTGGCTCGTTACCAGTTATTACTTGCGATGCAGAAGCAATAGCTGCGCCAAAACCATGTGTGTAAACTGCATGTCGGCTAGGCCAAGATCTGTCAGGTAATTGGCTTGGAGGTACCACTTCTCTTGCTGCAACAAAGACTGGTAGCGTCCTATCTCCAACTTGGTATCTGTCTCTATCTGCTGTTGTAAAAGCAAATGTCTGCTCACCTCGTTTTTGTTGAACCCAAGGCCCAAAAGATGCCTCGGTCCAAAGTAAAGGATCCTTTAAAGCAGCCTTGACTTCGTCAGCATTTTCTTCGGTTATTCCTTGCTCAAAATCGATCTCTTCATTTTCGACATCGTTTAATGCGTAAGCAGCTCGAGTCGCTTCAATATTCCTTTCAGCGTAAGGACGCTCTTTTGTATTACGCGAAGGATTTACTGAAAAGTTTTGAATAATTAACGGATAGATTGTTGCAACTACTAACACGACAATCATCCAAAGCGCAATAGCAACAAGAGGTAAAACAATTCCTTTTCGATATACATTTACTAGAAACAATACTGATGCAATAATCGCTACGAAAATCAAAAATCTATTTGCAGGTAGGCGGGCCATTACATCTGTATATGCTGCGCCATCTACTGCTCCGCGCGTGGAATGAACAAGTGCGAATCTTTCAAAATAATACTGCGCCGCTTTGGCTAGACCTGCAAGTGCGCAAAGCACCGACAGATGAATTTTTGCAGCCGTTGAGATATGTCGCCGTGTTTTTTCTAGCGCTATAGATCCATTTATATAGTGAGCAACAGCCGATACGATCAATAGCAAAACAAATGCGCCGAATATCCAACCTGAAAGCAATCTCAAAAATGGTAATTCGAATACGAAAAAGCCAATGTCTTTGTTAAACAATGGATCTCTTACACCAAACGTTTTGGCGTTGGTAAACAAGATCCATTCTTGATAAAAACCAAAAGTGGAAGATGCAAAAAACAACGAAATTAGAACTGTTGAAACTATATGAAACGGTCTCGGGCGCTTACGAAATGCCTGCGAAACCGGGACCACCCACTCGTCAAAGTCTTTAAGGAAAGAATTCTTTTGGCCAGTTTTAATCGCAATTGCAATCATTGCATATATTGAAACCAACATAATTATCAAAACGATCAGTGGCACAAAAATTTGTGATGTAATTAGAGATGTAAAAGTGTCGCTTTGATTTAATGTTTTAAATAACAACCAATCGGTATAAAACGTAGCAATGCTTCTCAGACTTGAACCGATCAAAAACAAAACTACTAGTGCAACAAGTATGCCGATAGTTTTTTTAGAAGGTGGTTTGAATTCTGCTTGTTTAGGAGGAGCTTGAGTCATGCCTACTATGTTAGGCGACTACCAATACACATTTGCACCCGGAATGAGCCGGAGGTGCAATTTGCCCAGTAGGGAAATTCTCACCTAGAGATGTAGGCTCCAACGCATTGTCATCGCAATCAGGACATCTTCCTTGCTTTTCAACTTCCCACTTCAAAGTTGCATCTTTATCAGCACTAGCAATTACACCATTGTTATAAGCACTAGACATTGCATCATACAGAGAGGTCTTTAATTCAGTATTTCGCCACTCCCGATATTTTGCACCAACTCTAGCGCTTGCTTCGGCTTGATCGCCTTCTTCAATAGCAAGTTTTAGGCTCTCTCTAAGTGGTGTAATGATCCAACTAATTGCCTCATGAAGCGCTTCTTGAGAATACTTAGGCTTCTTATTGGATACGCTCTTTGCACCAGAAGTAAATATTTCATTCAAGTCGTCATGTAACGCCTCTTGCCAGATTTTTATCTGTGTATTTTCATCTGGAAGAACTGCTTGAGCTTCGATCTTTTTTGTCTTAACTGTTCGCAAATTATCTAGCAACTCATTTTGTTCATCTTGAAGTTGTTTTTTTGCCAACTTTAAGATCGCTGGAGTAATTTCCTCAAATAACTCATTTCGTTTTTCAATTGCAGTCGCTTTTTTCTTTTTAGCCTTTTTTGGTTTTTCATCTATCTTGGCAGCAGCATCTTGAATCTCTTCGTTGTTTTTATTATCTTCTTTATCAACCGATTTTGGTTCTTTTTGTTCTTTTAATGTTTTAAACAACTCGCCAACATCTTTTTTAGCCTCTAGTGGTTTTTGTTGTTCCGTATCATTTTTTTGTTCTTCTTTTTCTGCTGGAGTCTCCACTATTTTTATCGCGATAGAATCTTCAGATATATCGTTCTTTACTTCATCTGGATTGATTACTTGTGGCTTCGGTTCATCACTTACACCTAAAGCATCTTTCATATATCCTTTAATGCCTCGCTTTTTGTCTGCAACACCTACTGATGAAACTTGAGCCGCGTTTTGCTGTGCCCCAACGCTCGCCATTACTTTTTCATCATTAGGTATCTCGTTAGCTTGAACAGCATTCTCAGCTTCATTCAAATCTAGATTGTCGTCAGTAAGATCAATCTCTTGAGACGGTAGCTTATGATCTTTTTCTAATGTCTGTGGGAGCTCCACAGGGCTTTTTAGAAGTTCATCTACATCTATTTGTTGGGTCATAAGTTCAGTAGATGCTTTTTCTTCGACTGCATGTAAAGAATCTGTAGCTTTTTGGAAACTTCCTTTAACGATCTTGTAAGATTCGAGAAGCTCCTCACGACCTTTTCGAAGTTCATCGATTTGTTCTAACAAAAGATCTCTTCGACGAAGCAAGTCTTTAAGAATCTTTTCTCTAACAATGACTGCATCTTGAAAAATTTCTCGACCTAAGGTTCTTGCTTCATCAATTAACGTTTCAACATCGCGTTCAGCACTTTGATGCAATGAACGAATCCGTGCATGGACGTTCTCCATTTTCTCATCAGAATCCTGTTGCGCCGTTGTCAATATAAGATCAGATTTTTCTTGCGCATCTTTGAGCATCTTTTCTGAAGCTTCTTTTGCTTCAGTAATCATTTTCTCCGCTGCTTCTTCAGCATTAGTTAGAACTCTCGCGGTTTCTTCACCGAGACTTTCAAGCAGTTCGTGTTTCGTCACTTTTGGGCGATTTTCGAGGCTATGTTCGAGCTGTCGGATTTGTTCTAAAAGTTGCTCTTCTCTTGTTTCTAGTTTTTCGAAATCTTCAGCAATTCTCCGCAAAAATGATCTCACCTCAGATTCAGAAATCCCTCGAACCTTCGTTGGAAATGCTCGCTGTAAAATTTCATCAGACGAAATTCGTGTCGACTTTGTTCCGATAATATCCGCTTCAGACACGTGATGCCTCCTTGGTACAAACTAGTTCAAACTAGTCTACTAGGAACTAGGGCATGTCTGCATCTGCGACAGTGGATCCCCACCATTTTCAGCTAAGACTTTGAGTGCTTCATCAATTGTTGACACTTCATAGACCGGCATATTTCCTGCAGTTTGCCGAGCAATTGGACCTTCTCCCGATGGCACTAGCATTAAATCGGCACCAGCTTCTCTAGCAGCAATTGCCTTTTGTTTTACTCCACCTACTCGATTAACAGAGCCATCTAAACCTATCTCGCCAGTAGCCGCAACTTTATTTGAACCCCCTAGATCTCCTGGGGTTAGTTCATCGATAATCTGCATAGTAAATGCAAGTCCTGCTGAAGGACCTGATACTGCACCTGCATCAAATTTGATATCAACAGGATACTTAAATTTTAAATCTCGAGTTGCAAGATACACTCCCAAAAAACCATTTGATTTTTCTTCGTCCGGATGCACATCAAGTGTAACTTTCGTCGTAACTATTTTTTCATCAGGACTAGTTTCGAACTCAACTTCAATTTCTTCTCCTGGATCAAATTTTTCAATCTCTGTGACTGCGTCTACATCAAGTGTTACCGTTTGCCCATTTATTTTTTTGATCGTATCTCCAACTTTTAATTGCGATTTTTCTGCTGGCGAATCCGGTTCAATTGCACGAATGATCGCACCAGTTCCAGTTCTAGGAACTTCACAACCGAGTTTTTCTAATGCAACAGAAGATGCAGCACCTTGAGATGAAAGCATTAGAGCACGATTCAAATCTGCGCTTACTTCAGGACTTAAATCACCATTAATATCTTGCCAGTCAAATATCTCATTGTCTTTTTCAATAAATCTGGCATTGAGATAAGCAATCAAGGTTGGTCGATTGGCAGAAACTAAAACTGTAAGGAATCTAATCTCACTTTTAGAATCATAAGTCTGGACACCGTTTATTGAAATCGATTCTGAGGTTGGCACGGCAGATCCCGGTTCCAGTATTACTTTATCTACACGGATTGTAACTAAGGCAAATAATGAGGAGATAAAAACAAGGATAAAGATCCCTAAAAAGACTCTATATTTCGGAAACTTTTTTGAAGGTTCTACAATGACAGGATTATTGTACATATTGATTATACGTTAGCGTCTATTTCAAAGGGTTTATCGACAAGTTCTCCATAAATCACATACCTTTGCGCAGCTGATCCAGGAGGATGACAAGCAAACAAGGTTATTGTAAAACCAGGTTTCTGGTCGACTATCCATATATCTTCAGGATAAACGATGTCACGTCCTGTTACTTTATACACGTGTGATCCCGTGTCAGTATTTACGATGATTTCATCGCCATCTTTTAGTTGATCCATATTTCTAAAAGGTCGAGTATGTGTAACTCGATGACCTGCAATAACTGTATTACCGTACTCTCCAGGTAATGCAGTTCCAGGCCAATGTGATGGTCCTACATTTAATACTGTTAGTGAAACACCGGTGTATAGTTCGTGATTTAGACCAATCGCTGGAATTTCTATTGATCCGATTCCAACAATTGGAACATCTTCATATGGATCTTCAGGAGGATTTTCTGGTTGAGGCAGTTCTGGCAAAGTAGAAGGAGTCGATGAAGTAGTGCTTGGTGATGTTACATTTGCTATAGGATTTTCGACTTGAGCTTGCGCGTTATTTGTTGAATAAAAAAACACTGCCGCACTTAATGCAACCACAGCGGTAATTGAAACAACAATGATTGATTTTTTCGACCTCAAGTTTAATTTCATCATGGTCCTAATAGTGTCGACAACAAATCTACTTTAGTTTAACGAATTAAGAATGAACAGAAGGCTTACCCATAAACATGTCTTTAAGCGAATCAAAAGCTTCTAAACACCTGCCTGCACCCAACACTACAGACTCCAACGGCTGTTCGACTATATGAACAGGTAGATTAGTTTCATTAGAAATTCTTTGATCCAATCCGCGCAATAATCCACCACCACCAACCAAGTGAATTCCCCTAATGATCAAATCTTGTGCAAGTTCTGGAGGAGTTTGAGATAAAGCAGTAACAACTGCATCACAGATTTCTTTGACTTGTTCTTCTATGGCCTCGCGTATCTCTTCAGGTGTCAAAATGACGGTCCTAGGCAGACCCGACATTAAATCTCGGCCTCTAACTTCAGCATTGCATTCATCCGGTGTTGGATAAGCCGACCCAATTGCCAATTTAATCTCTTCTGCGGTGCGCTCTCCGATTGCAACACCATGCACTTTTCGCACATGAGTTTGAATCGCTGCATCTATATCGAAACTTCCAACTCGTCGAGCTTCAAGAGCAACAATTCCTCCAAGTGAAATTACTGCAACCTCTGAAGTTCCTCCACCAACGTCTATAACCATATTCCCGATTGGCTCGTGAATATCAAGTCCAGCTCCGATCGCTGCAGCCATTGGCTGTTCAATCAAGTACGTTGCAGCAGCTCCAGCTCGTCGCGCAGCTTCTAACACTGCTCGCTGTTCAACATGAGTAATAGCGGAAGGAACACAAATCAAAACTCTTGAGCGATTCATCCTTGATACACCAACACGTTGAAACAAAAGTCGAATCATTCTTTGCGTAACTTCAAAATCAGTAATTGCTCCACCGCGCAATGGACGAGCAGCAACAATATAGCTTGGAGTCCTACCTATCATTTGCCAAGCTTCATGGCCCATTGCAAGAACATCTTTATTTTGTTGGTTCAAAGCAATAACTGTAGGCTCGTTTAATACTATGCCCTTGCCGCGGGCATACACAAGAGTGTTTGCTGTACCTAAATCGATTGCGAGATCACGTGCCATATCGTCCCTGACATCTTCCTCTATGAACGACGTCTACGTCTAGTTGGCGCCAAAACTTCTCTTTTTTGGCTGAATGAATCAATGCTCGAATTCATAGACTTCGGCGTTCGATGACGGAAATGAATAATTATATAGCCAATCACGCAAACAACAAATGCTATTAATAAGAACCACATATTTAGATACATGCTACTAGCGTCAAGGCCTTTACTTCCACCCGGTCGAGAAAGGGTCCGTCCTTTTCCTAGTAAAGGTCCGTCCTTTTTCGATTGAGGGTCCGACCTTTTCCAAAGAAAAGGTCGGACCCTTTCTCGAAGCCTTCTTCTTCGGGGACCAAATTCTTGAAACTATGACAGAATCTGAGACAATATAGGTATGGACATTACAGAACGTCAAAAACAATTGTTAAATGAAGTGCAATGGTCTTTTCCAATGGTTGCACAACCGTACAAAGCCTTAGCTGAAAAACTAGAAATCTCAGAAGAAGATGTCATTGAAGATCTTCGAACAGTAAAAGAATTGGGAATCTTGAGACAGTTAAGCGCAATATTTGACACCAGACACCTTGGTTACACTTCTGCACTCGTAGCAGCAAAAGTAGACGACGACAAGATCGATGAAGCAGCAAACATGATTAACGCTCATCCAGGTGTAAGCCACAACTACAAGCGTAACCATGACTACAACCTTTGGTACACAGTTGCTGTACCACCTGGACAATCTTTAGATGCCCACATTGATTTACTCCACGAATTGAGCGGTTCGAATATCACTAGAAAATTACCAACACTTAAGCTCTACAAAATAGGTGTGAAATTAGACATGACAGGTAAATCAAAGCCTGGAGACAAATCTGAAGTTTTACCTCACGAAAAACCATATCGAGCAGCAGTGATGGACGTTCCTGAATTTAGCGAACAAGAACTCGCGATAATTAGAGAAGCGCAAGAGGATCTACCTTTAGTCGCGAATCCCTTTGCTGCAATTGCGATTGAGGCACAGTGTTCTGAAATTGATGTTTTACAGACTTTAGAGAGATTCAAAGAAAAGTCTTACATGCGTCGATTTGCAGCTGTAATGAATCATCGACACGCTGGATATAAAGCTAATGCTATGGGAGTTTGGGCTGTTGACGAAGATAAGTGCGAAGAAATTGGACCAATAATGGCAGGGTTTTCAGCAGTAAGCCATTGCTACAAACGACCTACCTACGAAGATTGGCCGTATTCAATTTTCACGATGGTTCATGCACACAATGCAAGCGATATTGAAGAAACTATTTCAGCTATTGCGAATGAAACTGGAATCGATCAATACACATTGCTTTGGTCAATTAAAGAATACAAAAAAGTAAGAGTTCGCTATTTCACACCAGAGTGGGATGCATACATTGCAAAATATTCTGATTCATTAGTCGCTAGTTAATTAAAAGCTAAAACACTTTTAATCCGAAACTGATCGACCTCTTAATTCAGATACGTCAATGATTTGCGCCCGTCTCAAATCATGATTCACAGGAGTATTTGGTCGAACAACTGTATTTGCTAATTCACGCTGTCGAGCAACTTCACCTTGAGCGACTTCTATTTCAATATCGATTCCTTCAACAATATGTTCAACTAACGCATCTTGTTCACGATCAGATTGTTCGCTAAAAGGACCTCTTCTCAAAACACTCGTTCTCTCAATTTGTTCTTGAACATAGTGCGCCAATTCATCAAAATCAGCTTGTACGGCCAAGTCATCTCCTAGACGGGCCGAAAGAACTTCTGGAATATGAATGTTTCTCATAAATGCCTCATGCAAAGTAATACCTTCTATATGCGACAATGCATCAATGGCTTGTACAAAATTTTTAAGTGCTTCTTTAGCCCAAATCTTCTTATGCTCAATAGTGTCCTGAGCTAAAAGCGCTACAAGCATTTGACGAGGTGATAAATCTTCCATGATGTCCATTTTACGCTATTTGCGTAGATTGTCAAACCTGTATTTCCTGGTAAATCAGCCTTTTTGTTAAAACTCAACGTCGATTGAAGTCGTCGCTTGATTAAAGTCAGTCAGATTTAGTTCAGCTTTAATTGTCCAGGTACCTTCTTTGGGAATATCGATTAGAGCAGAGAAATGATTAAATCCTTGAAACCTCATCGGAACCATGATTGGCTCTATTCCTTTTTCCTTATTTTCGATACTCAAAGCAAGAATTTGTTGATCGAGTCTCCGGTCAGTTCTTTCTAACTGCATTGGCTGAGAATTAATATCGAGGATGTAAACGTGTATTTCTGTTCTGCCTGGCTTTGGAGGATCAACAATAAATTCGAACGTTGCTAACTCAGTAGGTGAACTTATTGTTATAGGTGAATCGTAAGCTTGTTTTGCTGGAATCGTATTTACCAAAACAGAGCTCAGTGCATAAACACAGAGAATGATTAAAAGTTCTGCAATTACAAACTTTCTTATTTGAGATCGAAGCATCACAGAATCTTTCTTAATCAAAGCCCTGGTGTAAATTCGAGAGAACAATGCTATTAATACAATCAAAAGAAACAAAAGCACTTTCGAGCTAAGCAATTGACCAAATGTTGTTTCTCTTAATGCTTCAAAAGATCCAACTTGTCGGACCCAAGCGAATATACCGCTAATGAAAATACCAACTACACAAACAAGCGAGATGTTTGATATCTTTTTAACTTTTTCAATCTCAAAATCTCTATGAATTGAAGTAGCTAAGATCACCAATCCCCCAAGCCATATCGAAATCGAGATAATGTGAACAAAACTTAAAACTATTGCCAGAAGTACATAATCTCCGACTCTTGCATGTCCAGCTAAAGCAGGTGTAAATGCAAGTGCCACGACCGAAGAGATGAGAACATATCCATAAAGACTTTTTTCTCTATGTTTCCAAAGAAATAAGATAGCTACAGCCAATAAAATACGCGATATTCCGACAAGTCCGAAAACCGATTCAATTTCATATCGAATAACGGAAAAATTAAAGACCTCCGAGGCTTGAAGACCTTGAGAAGATTTAGCATGGAGCAATATCGATGCAACTGCACTGACAATTAACACTAAGCAGCTATAAAATACTGTTTTATCTAAGGTTTCGGTAGTGGGAATTTTCAAAAAAACTAAATAATGAAAAATGATTGCTATCAAAGCTGAAATCGATACAAAAATCAAGAAAGTAAATAGGTAATTGATGCCTTTTTCTGCCGAGCTTTCTTGCTGAGCACTAATCACACTTTCGATCAGTTCCCGATCAGTTTTTGGATTTGAATCGCTCATTTGAGACGTCGTTTGTGTAGAAGGTTCCGGTTGATTAATTACAAAGCTAAATGCTCCTCTAATCGGATGCGTATCTGGAGAGACCACGTTCCAAGTGACAATATATCTACCGGGCGCAAGATCTTCCAAGTCAGCTTTCACTTCTTTGCCCTCTAAATACGGAAGATTACCTACATTTACTTTTTTAGCATTCTCGTCATATACCCGTATTGAAGTTGGAAACACGTCCACTTCGGTATTAAAAAGCAAAACAATCTGCTCGGGAGTATCATCAAAGTTTTGGCCTGGAGAAGGTTGCGTTGAAATGATCTCAGAGTGAGCATCGGCATTTTTCAATGTCATAAATGACATGCTCAGAACAGTCACAAAGATAGCAATGAAAGATAATAAAAGGTATTTAACAGTTCTCGTGAACATTAAGATCCCCTAGAGATTTCATATCAAAAAGCTAGCATCAAAACCACCTTAATCAATAAAGGAATAAAGCTCGACTGCGATTTGTTTCTAATGGTTGAATACATATGCCACTAGTGGAGTTTTTGTTGAAAAAAGCTTAGAATACGAAGAGATGTCAGATAACAATAATTCAAACCCTTTCAATCAAGATGATGAAGAAAGTCAAAACAACCCATATGGTTTTGACTTTGATCCCAACGCCTTATCATCGATGTTCTCCGAGATTTTCAACAACCAAGGCGCTGGCGGATTCGCAATTCCAAATTTGAATCAAGGACCAATGGAAGTTGCGGAAAAAGTCGCAGCCGACATTGCTTCTAAAGAAATAAATGAAAACGAAATCATTGAAAATGCAGAAGGATCTCCTGTTCAGGATCCTATGGCGGAAATCATGCAAATAATGAAAATCATGGCAATGGGTTCGGGCGTCACAAAACCTTTGCATGTCGACTCAACATTTTCTGCACGTTGTGAACAGATTTATCCTGCAGCACAGAGTTACTTGATTAACAATACGGCAAATGAAGAAATCACTAACATTCCACTCGTAGTGACAGATCGTGTTAGTTGGACAAAAGACTACATCACATCTTTACAAGGTCCTTTAGGTGCCGCTTCAAAAAGTTTAAACCCAACCATAGGTTTTGATGAAGAAAATGAATTCTCATCTGATCAAGGATTGAATATCCAGTCTCTTATCGCAAAAACGGTTGGGCCAATGTTGTTTGGCGTGCAAGCTGGAACGATGGTTGGATACCTGAGCCACAGAGCCTACGGCGATGATGACGTATTGTTGCCTACTCAGTTGCCAGACCGAGTTGGCTTAATTGCATCGGCAGTGCAGAAATTCTCTCAAGATTGGAGTATCTCCGTAGACGAAGCAATCTTGTACTTCTTAATTCTTCAAACGTTACGAGCACATTTACGAAGTAAAGGTTGGTTAACAAAGAGACTTGATGATTTGTGTACCCAATACGTCGCGGCATATGAACTTGATCCACATAAGTTAGAAGAATTAATGGGTGAAATCGATACTTCGTCAGAAAATCCAGTGATGGCGGTAAATGTAACTCCAGAACAAATGTTTGAAGCACTAAGGACTCCTCGACATGATGTTTTAGATGAAGAGATTGGAAGAATTTCTTCTTTACATGAAGCATATGTTGAATGGGTTTTACATAAAGACTTAGAACCTCTATTACCTAACTATCGAATTATCCAAGAGGCAAGAAAGCGTGTTGATGTATCGACTTCCGATGCTGATCGTTTTGTTGAGCAACTTTTTGGCGTTGCTATCACACCGCAGTTCAGAGAGAAGGCTCAAGCATTCATTGACGGTGTCGTAGAGCGTGGAGAAGAAGCTAAACTTCATCAGCTTTGGCACAAGGAAGAAATGATTCCTACTGAATCCGAATTCGCAGCACCCGGCCTCTGGCTCGCTCGACTCGAAGTCCTGGGGGTCTGATCCCCCAAAAGGGACTAATCAGCCAGGCGTTTTGTACCTTTTGGGGGATCAGACCCCCAGCAATGGGCTCCAGCGGTAGGGGTTTGATGCCGATAAAGCCCCTATGGCTTTGGAATTTTTAGATCGTGATTCATCGTGGATGGATTTCAACGATCGGATTTTGCATTTAGCAAACGATCCAACTGTTCCGCTGTTAGAACGCGTCAATTTTCTAAGTATAACTTCAAGCAACCTTGATGAATTCTTCCAAGTCAGAATAGCAGGACTTCTAGAAGAAATAAACGCTGATGAAAATTCAACTCTTGAACAAAGAAATATTCTCGTCAACTCTTTGATTGAAAAGACAAAGCATTTCAATCAAAAACAGGATCAAACATTTGTTCAATTACTTAGAGAATTACAAAATCACAATATAAGCATTGAAAATGTAGACGATTTAGAATCTCAAGAAGTTCTTTGGCTCAGCGAATATTTCGAAGAACATGTCTATCCTGTATTAACACCGCTAGCTGTTGATCCAGCACATCCATTCCCATGGATTTCATCTTTAAGTGTTAATCTCGCATTTATTCTTCGCGAACCAAAAACCGAAGTTGCACGGTTTGCACGTGTAAAAATTCCAACAAATCTACAAAGATTTATTCGAATCGGAGGATCCAATAGGTTTATTCCATTAGAAAAAGTAATCCAGCATTTTTGGGAACGTCTTTTCCCTGGATACGATATCGAATCTCACTTCTTGTTCAGAATAACAAGATCAAGCCAGTATCAACTTGAAGATAATCCAAATCTATTAGATGCAATGACTTCAATGATTAGAAGGAGCAAGAAATTTGGACGCGCTGTCCGGCTGGAAATCGAAAAAGGAATAGATTCATCCTGGACAGAGCTTTTACAAAATGAGATCACTCTAGATTCGTCTCGAATTATTGAAGTAGAAAACTTCATAGATTTCACAGGTCTTGCACAACTTACAGAAATTGATGTTCCAGAACTTAAATATCCAAAATGGCATCCAAGAACTCCTAACAGAATAAACAGATTCAAAGAAACAAAACCTGATCTATTTTCTATCATTCGAGAAAGAGATCTTCTGATCCATCGACCATACGAAAGCTATGAAGATACCGTCTTAGAACTTATTAAACAAGCAGCCAAAGACGATGATGTATTGGCCATCAAACAAACTATCTATCGAGCAGCAGATGTAAACTCAAAAACCGTACAAGCTCTTTGCTCTGCCGCTGAAAGTGGCAAGCAAGTGGTAGCGCTAGTAGAACTAAAGGCGCGATTTGATGAACAGCTAAATATTAAAAGGGCTAAGAAACTTGAGCAATCAGGAGTGCATGTTGTCTATGGAAAAGTTGGATTGAAGACTCATGCGAAGCTATTGCACATTGTCAGAGAAGAAGGAAAAGGACTTCGATATTATTCTCACATCTCTACAGGAAACTACAATTCAAATACTGCAACCATTTACGAAGACTTTGATCTTTTCACTGCAGATGAAAGAATAGGTAGAGATGTTGGTGATGTATTTAATGACTTGACTGGATATAGCACCTTTAAAAATTATCGAGAACTTATAGTTGCCCCAATTTCAATGAGAACTCAGCTACTAGAACTTATTGAGGAACAAAGCAATGAATTTGGATCCATATCCATTAAATGTAACAACTTAGTAGACAAGGAAATATTGCAAGCTCTTTATCGAGCAGGCGAGAAAGGCGCTCAAGTAAGACTTGCAGTTCGAACTTCGTGCGGTTTCACTCACGAGCATATTACGAACAACAAAAATCTCAAAGTGAGGTCAATTGTTGGCCGGTTTTTAGAACACTCAAGATTGTACAAATTTGGCAATTCCGAAGATGCAAAACTTTTCATCGGTTCTGCAGATTTAATGTCAAGAAATCTCGACAATAGAGTTGAGGTCCTTGTACCTATTTATGCAGTGAACACAAGAACTTATCTAAACGACACTCTTAATGAAATGTTTAGTTCAGATATTGAACACTGGAGTCTTACTACTAACGGGTGGCAACACAATGCAAGAAGCACCAAAGTGCATTCTATATTCATGGATATGGCAGACTTAAGATCTAGACCAGTTCGCCTTAGCGATACTCAAAGAAATATGCCTGAGAATCTAATGAATGAGGATGATCAAGTTTAGTTTTCTGGTTCTTCGTCGAAACCTAGATCCCACTCGAGCTTAATTCCTTCTCTCTCGGCATCTTTGATAACACGTTCACGATTACGTCGAAATTGAGGGTCATGCGGCGGGACAAAATTAAGTCTTGCAGCTACACGAACTTTGAAGGCTTCGATTACTGAATCTTCACCAAATATCTTCTCAATTCCCCAATGCGGGTGAACTGGGCCATAATAAACAATCTTTGCGTGGCCAATGGTTGGGATTACTTCTGGTTCTGTAGATGTCATCCCTACAGTCTACAACGGACGCTCTACCAACGTCACTTCGGTAGAAAGTTCCTCGCCAGAGCGGTTAAACACTATCTCTACGCGCTCGCCTGGCTTTCGCGTTCTGATGGCAGAAACCATATCGTTGGCTGTTCTTATCCTGTCAGAACCTATTCGAACGATAACGTCTTCTAATCTCAAATCGCTATCAGCCGCTGGAGATCCTGGTTGAATCTCTACAATTAGTGCTCCTTCTTGAACATTAAGTGAAAGTTCTCGAGCAATTCTTTCATTAACATCTTGAGCTGCGACACCCAGAAAGGCAATCTGTCTATCTATACCAGTTTTAAGATCTTCAATTATTGGTTTAGCCCTATCTATTGCAATGGCAAACCCAACATTTTGAGCAAACGAAGGATCAGCAATTGCTGTATTGATTCCGATAACTTCACCTTTTGAATTAACAAGAGGTCCACCAGAGTTTCCTCTGTTGATGGCAGCATCTGTTTGGATGATTCCTTGAAGTTGTGTTTGCAACTCAGTGTCAATTGTGCGATCCAATCCAGAAACTATTCCACGAGTAACACTAAGTCCGCCTTCGAGAGCGAGAGCATTACCAATTGCTACGACATCATCTCCAACTTTAATATCTGAAGAATTTCCTAATTTTGCAACAGGTAAACCTTGCACATCAACTTTCAGTACCGCAAGATCTTCTAGAGGATCTCTACCCAACAATGATGCTTCAAGTGTTCGACCATCAGAAAGTGTCACAAGAATCTGTTGTTCTCCATTTCCTAGAACATGATTATTTGTGACAATTACACCAGTATCGTCATATACAAAACCAGTACCGGCACTACCGCCTCGCTGCAAACCTCCACCAATTGAAACAGCAACTGTTGCAGGTTCAATTCGAGCTAATAACTCTTGAATGTCTCCAGGCTCAGCTAGGACCGAAGAATTTCGTTGAATTTCGTATGTATAGGTATTTTCGTTTAAATAAAACCACATTGAAGCAACAAGTAATGCACCAATTACTAGGCCACCAAATAATGCAATGGCAATGGAAGTTCTGGGTTGGTTATCTACAACTATTGCAGCAGGAGCATTTTGAGAATTAGCAATACTTGGTGCAGGCGGTAGAAATCTTTTTTGTGGTTCTTGAGGAACAGATTGGGGTTGCGAAAATGCTGCATCTGCTTGGGGCTGTTGTGCCGTTACGAAACTCGGATCAGTTGCGTCTTGGCTTGAAGGTGTAACAGGATTTCCATTTTGGTCAAACGTATTTTGCCCATTATCATTTGAAAAATTTTGACTTTGATTATTAACCTGATCGCTATCTTCATTCATATGAATAGACTAGCTCGAATAGGTAATAGAGATTAAAAAGAAGATACTAAAAATAAAGCTACTTTTCTTTAGGTTCATCATCTGACTTAGATGCTTCTTTTTCGCCTTCTTCGAAACCTTTTTCAAACTCTTTTTTCGCTTGTCCTAGCCCTTTAGCAAACTTTGGCAATGCAGTTGCTCCAAAAAGTAGAACGATGATTCCTGCGATAATTGCGAGTTCTGGTACTCCTAAACCTATTGCCAACATTTCGTGCCTTTCGATCTTTGTATATTTGATTATCTTAGCGTTTTGTTTTGCTCCTAGAGATTATATGTCAGCCATTTCTTTAGCTTTTGCTAAAGAAGCTCCGATTTCTCCAATAATCTCATCTGAACCGATGTGAAATGGCGCAAAACCAGGATTTATGACTATTTCATCTACTCCGAGTTTCGCCCAATTCGCGATTTGTTCAGAAACTTCTTCAACAGTTCCGACTAGATGAGCATCTCTCCAATTTTCCAATGTCTTGCCATCTGCTACACCTTTTGGTGACAGCTCTGCGATTTTGTTGAACATATCTTTGAGATCGTTTTCGCTTTGAGCAACCAGACCATAAAGACCGAGTGACTTATAAACACTTGCAGGATCGCGATCATATTTTTCACAAGAAAAGCTAAGTGAATTCAGCCGATCCTGATAAGCCTCAGGAGTCCATGCCCAACATGTATTCCAACCATCAGCGTAGCGAGCGACGATACTTAAAAGTCGATCACCTTTACCTCCAACGATAAGCTTCACTTTATTTGAAATAGCATTTCCAGGAGTTGTTAACATCGCATTTTTAGAAGAATAGTATTTGCCGTCAAAATTTGAAACTTCTCCATTTAACATGGGTCCGATTATCTGCAATGACTCACTTAATCGTGTCATCCTTTCACCAATAGCTGGCATTTCATGACCATAAATTTGATAATCAGGATTATGCCAACCAGCACCTAATCCGAGTGTAAATTGTCTTCCTGCAACGTCAGCAATAGTTTGTGCCGAAACCGCGCTATTAACCGGATGGCGCAATGCCTCGCACAAAACAAGAGTTCCCAGCTCTATATCTATATTCATCGAGGCAAGTGCAGCAGCCAAAGCCAGTGGATCAAAACTACGATAGGGCGTGTCATCTCCTCCGTATTTAGCAATGTCTAAAGTTGGATGATCAGAAATATAGGCAATATCGAAACCTGATTTGGATGCTATCTCTAAAGTTTTCGAAACTTGTTTAAAAGCAATAGGGGCATTTTGATCATAGCTGTAATCGTAATGTGCAAGTGTAATTCCAAATTTCATGGCACCAGCTTAGAACGTTGACTCATCTATGGAAGAATATAGAAGTGATTTATGAATGCGTGATTAATGTATCAATCGCCAAAGAAAAAGCGCTTTTGGATAGGGTTATCGATTCAGCAGGCGATGAATGCATTGATGTACATCAGGATTTAGATCATAATCGCAGTGTCATAACCTTGGGATCTTATAGCCTAAGTAATGTTGCGGAGTCCGCTTATAACGTTGTCGAAGCATCAATTGAAAAATATGAAATAGCTAACCACAAAGGAGTTCATCCTCGATTAGGTATCGTCGATGTCGTACCTTTTATTTCATATGATGAAACTTCAGTCAAGCCGACAGCCGAAACAATACTTGCTTCGCATGAGATTGGAAGCAAAGTACACGAAAACTTCAATATCCCGATTTTTTATTATGACTATGCAAGCGAACTGAAAACAACTTTGCCCTACATCCGTAAAAATGCATTCGATAAGATCAAACCCGACCTAGGTGAAAATTCAGCTAATGAAAAATTTGGAACAATATGCATCGGCGCAAGAGAACCTTTAATTGCCATCAACGTCAATTTTGATGCAAATGATTTAACCTTGGCAAAAAAACTAGCTAAGAATGTTCGTGAGAGTACCGGCGGTTTTAAGGGAGTTCGCGCTATTGGGTTAGAGCTATACAGTCAGAACAAGTCGCAAGTTTCAATGAACATCGTGGATACGAAGAACGTTAACTTAGAAGAAGTTTTAAATCACATCATCGATTCATCAGATGAATTGGATATCAAAAGCGAAGTCGAGCTTGTTGGCTTGATGCCTCAATATGTGTTCGAAACACTTTCATCAGATTTTCGCAACGATCACGGATTTTCTGCAAAAGACACCGTCGAATACCGCCTCTCCGCCGAGTTGGCGTGAATAACGATGCAAAACCGATCCCTTTTCCCGCCATCTCGAGATAGGAAGAAAAAGTAAAAGGCCCCTCAGTTGAGGGGCCTTAAGGACTTAAGCAGTTTGTGAAGCTAGAGCAACTTGCTCTTGCTGCTCTTGCTCCGCAGCTTTGCGAGCAAGTGCACGTTCTCTGCGTAAACGACGACGTTCTCTTTCAGAGAGACCTCCCCAAATGCCGAACTTTTCCCCATTGCTTAGAGCATATTCAAGACATTCCGCCTTGACCTCACATCCAGCGCAAACAGATTTCGCTTCCTTAGTTGAAGCACCTCGTTCCGGAAAGAACAGGTCTGGATCAACCCCGAGGCAGTTTGCTCTCGTCTGCCATCGATTAGGATCCTTGTTTACTTGTTGTTGGAGCATTTCTATCATGTGTCCCCCTTGCTCACGAACTGATCTTAATAACAGCCGTGAAATTACAGACGTGTAACTTTGCTTCGTTTTACCTGTTCAATGCAAGGTCGATGGGCGATATGTCCTTTATTTCTTCACATTAGCCACGCAGAATAACTTTTGGAGAGGTTATTGCCACCCTTTGCAACGCGATCGGCTCAATTGAAAAATGTTGCTGACCAGTAATTATCCTTGTAAATAATGAAAACTCTAGATAAAAGTAAAACCAAAATCTTCCTTATCATCTCAATTTTCTTATTCATCGGAATTCTCGCTGTCTCATTGATGAACAGGAGTGCAACAAATACTCAAGAGCCTCCAAGCGATGAACTATCAAGCTCATATTGTCAGAAATATATAGAGTTCGATGAACAAGTTGCAATTCTCGAATACTCTCAACAACTTGAAAAAATAGAAGAATTAACTAGAACATCTGATTTTCCCAATGAATTGCAACAACAATATGAAACAATAATTGCCGGCTATAAAAAGGCTTTGAGTGGTCAAGATGTGTCTGACAATGAAGAAGAAAATCTCCAAGCATACGAAGACATTGCACGTCACGCTCGCGACAATTGCGAACTCTACTCGCGAAATTAAGTACTTAAAATCACAATCACAGCCATACTTCGGCTCCGTTTCGGCAAAAAGCATTTTTTTCGGTGTAGTCTTTAAGGATTATTAGCACAATGCGCCCGGAGGAAAAATGACCCCAACAGTGCAAGAAGTATCTTCAGCAAGCGTTGCAAAGAAACGTGGACAAGCTGAACCTATTCGAAAAAAACCTGCAAATAAGTTGCTTTGGCCAATTGCCTTTTATCGCACTTCAGTAGGTAAGAAGTGGGCAATGGCAGTTTCTGGTGTTGCCTTGATGGGATTTGTTTTTGCACACATGGTCGGAAACTTGAAAATGTATTTCGGAGAATCCGACTACAACAGCTATGCACACTTTTTGCGTGAAATGGGTTATCCAATATTGCCAGAAACAGTTTTATTGTGGGGTATGAGAATTGGACTGATTGCAGCATTCGGGATTCACATGCATGCGGCATATTCACTAACAATGCAAAACCGAAAAGCGCGCAAAACAAAATATCAATCACAACGTGATTACATTGCAGCAAGTTTTGCTTCTCGAACCATGCGTTGGACAGGTACGATCGTTGCGCTTTTCATCTTGTGGCATTTAGCTGATCTGACTTGGGGAGTAGAAGCAGTTAATCCAGACTATGTAAAAGGTGAAGTTTACGACAATGTCGTTGCTTCCCTCTCGAGAGCTCCAGTAACAGCACTCTACATAATCGCCAACTTGGCTTTAGGTTTTCACTTATATCATGGAGCTTGGTCATTGTTTCAGTCTTTAGGAATCAATAACCCTAAGTACAATGCAGCTCGCAGATATTTTGCACAGGGATTCGCAGCAGTTGTTGTAATAGGAAATATAAGCTTTCCAGTTTCTATAGCACTCGGAATTGTGAGTTAGGAATTATTTGAAATGACAAAAAAAGTTTTAGATGCAAAAATCCCGCAAGGATCAATGGCAGAAAAATGGGATAACCATAAGTTCAACATTAAGTTGGTAAACCCAGCCAATAAAAGAAAATTTGAAGTTATCGTTGTAGGTACTGGATTAGCTGGAGCTTCAGCTGCTGCTTCAATGGCTGAACTTGGATACAAAGTGAAAGCATTTTGTTACCAAGATTCTCCTCGTCGTGCGCACTCTATTGCTGCACAAGGTGGTATCAATGCTGCCAAGAACTACAAAAATGATGGCGACAGTATCCATCGTTTATTTTACGACACAGTAAAAGGTGGAGACTTCAGAGCGCGAGAAGCAAATGTACATCGTTTAGCTCAATTAAGTCTTAATGTTATTGACCAATGTGTTGCTCAAGGCGTTCCTTTTGCGCGCGAATACGGCGGACTTTTAGACAACAGATCGTTCGGTGGAGCTCAAGTATCGAGAACCTTTTATGCTCGAGGTCAAACAGGACAACAACTACTACTGGGAGCGTATCAAGCACTTTGTCATCAGATTGATCTTGGTAATGTTGAGATGTTTCCTCGCACCGAAATGTTAGATGTCGTCGTAAAAGATGGACGAGCTGTTGGAATCGTTGTTCGAGACATGATTACTGGAGACATTCGTTCTCACTCTGCTCATGCTGTCGTGTTAGCAACTGGTGGATATTCGAATGCGTTTTATCTTTCTACGAATGCAGTTGGATGCAACGTGACTGCAACGTGGCGTGCACATAAAAAGGGCGCATATTTTGCAAACCCTTGCTATACACAAATTCACCCAACATGTATCCCTGCTAGTGATGAATTCCAATCAAAACTGACGCTGATGAGTGAATCATTGCGTAACGATGGACGTATTTGGGTTCCCAAAGCTGTTGGCGAGGAACGCGAACCACATGAAATTCCTGAAGAAGAACGAGATTATTATCTAGAACGAAAATACCCTGCTTTTGGAAACTTGGTTCCTCGCGATATTGCTTCGAGAAATGCAAAAACAGTTGTAGATGAAGGACGAGGAGTTGGACCACTTAAAAATGGTGTATATCTCGACTTCTCTGATGCTATAGAACGACTAGGTGAAAATGTTGTCAAAGAACGTTATGGCAACCTATTCGATATGTATGCTCGAATCACTGGCGAAAATCCATATAAGACACCAATGAGAATCTATCCTGCGCTTCATTACACAATGGGTGGATTGTGGGTTGACTATAACTTACAAAGCACAATCGATGGAATGTTTGTCATTGGTGAAGCAAACTTTTCTGATCATGGTGCGAACAGACTAGGAGCTTCTGCTTTAATGCAAGGTCTTGTCGATGGCTATTTTGTTCTGCCGTATACCATCGGAGATTACCTTGCGCCTCTGCTTGGAGAAAAGCCTGTTTCTGTTGACGATCCTGCATTTGTTGATGCAGAACAAGAAGTTATCGACAGAGTTGACAACCTAATGTCTATCCAAGGTAACCGCTCCCCTGACGATTTCCACCGTGAACTAGGAAAAATTCTTTGGGATAACTGTGGTATGGAACGATCGAAAGAATCATTAGAAACTGCTTTAGATGAAATTCCAAGATTACGCGACGAATTCTATAAAGACCTAAGAATTCTTGGCTCTGGTGAAGAGTTAAATGTGATGCTTGAAAAAGCAGGCCGTGTTGCAGACTTTTTAGAGTTTGGCGAACTAATGGTAAAAGATGCCCTTCATCGTGAAGAAAGCTGCGGAGGTCACTTCAGGGTAGAACATCAAACTGAAGAAGGTGAAGCAAAACGAGATGATGAGAACTTCGCTTATGTTGCAGCTTGGGAATATACGGGAGATTTAGCAAGGCCTGAGCTTCATAAAGAAGATCTCGTATTTGAAGAAGTGAAGTTATCACAGAGAAGTTACAAGTAATTCCACTAGGAGAAAAAATGCAGATTACTTTAAATGTATGGCGACAAAAAGCAAATAGCGATAGTGGTCATTTTGAAACGTATGAGATCGACGATATCAGCGAAGATATGTCTTTTTTAGAGATGTTTGACATTCTCAACGAGAGACTGATTGCGAAAAATCTAGAACCCGTAGCTTTTGATTCGGATTGTCGTGAAGGTATCTGCGGCATGTGCTCAATGATGATCAATGGACAAGCACACGGACCAGAAACTGGAACTGCTACCTGTCAGCTGCATATGCGCACCTTTAACGATGGTGATGTAATCACAGTAGAACCTTTTAGAGCAACATCATTCCCTGTAGTAAAAGACCTGACCGTTGATCGCTCACCTCTAGATCGTATTGTAGAAGCTGGAGGTTATATCCAAGCTCCTACGGGCACTGCTGGAGATGCAAACCTCACTTTAATTCCAAAAGCAGTAGCAGATACAGCAATGGATGCTGCTCAATGTATAGGTTGCGGCGCATGTGTTGCAGCTTGTCCCAATGGTGCAGCGAGTTTGTTTACCGCTGCGAAAATGATGCACTTGAATTTATTACCTCAAGGTCAACCACAGCGTTACGATCGTGCAATCAATATGGTTGAAACAATGGATTCTTTCTTTGGGTCTTGCACAAATCATGGTGAATGCCAAGAAGCATGCCCGAAAGAGATATCTATTGACTTCATTGCATTAATGAACCGTGATTATGTAAAAGCACAGTTAAAAAATCGTGCGACTGTTTCGCAGAAATAGGTTTTAATCTCTACTGAAAATTGCATAGGTAGCTTTAACCCGTGCTTGCTGTTCAACAGTAATACCCATTCCTGTTTTGCCGTTTCTGAATCTATACATTTGCGGGGTTACTTCAGCTCCCTCTATCAGCTTTCTAATAGTCTTTCGTGTGCTAGAACAACTTGCAGCAATCTGGCCCAATGAATTTACATCTTCACCCGCAAAGGGAATATCTGGAAAATCGCTGTAGAACTCTTTTACGTGTGTAAATTCATCAGGAGTAATACACAGACCTAAACTTTTCCCTTTCGCACTAAATAAAAGATCTCGAGGTGTGACCCCTGCACCAACGATGAGCTCAAAGAGAGTTTCGTAAGCAACATGGTTAGTCCTAGCTAACGTATTTACTAGTAATGGTTGATATGATTTTTTCTCTTGAAGAGCTTTTTCGAGAATTTCAATCTGATCAAGTGTATAACCATTTCCAAGCACACCACGAAAACGATATTTTTGAGGAGACACTTCGGTTTCTCTAAGCAACATAGCCAATTTGTCTTTTCCAATTCCAAGCTTTTCTAGTAATCGAAATTCGCTTATTACGCCTTCAGTAGCGTTTTCTCTGGACCTAGTATTTAAAAAGGTTCTAGTAATTGTAAGTCGCTTTCAGTCAACCCACGACCCATTGCTGAGCCAAATTGGTATTCTTTCAACTCAAGTCCGAGCCTTTGTATTTCTTTTTCGAGGGTATTGGCATGTAACTTATATTGTCGAAGTATCTTTGAGACTGGAGTAATGCCTTTTGTGGCTTTCATCTCTCGTCGCTTTTCTAATAAAGGAATTATTAACTCGAGTTGTGCAAGCGTGTACGCTTCTACCCTATGCACTTTTCTAAACATGTAAATGCAGGGTTCGATTCCTAATGATCTAGCAATACTTTTGATAGTTTTTGGCGCCATCTCAAATCTTTGCGATAGCTTACTGACGGTTATCGTATCTTCTGTAAGATCTCTTGGACGATACGCTTCTTCAATTTGTTGAATTTCTTGTGCAGTTAAGCCCTGCAGTCTTTTTCGACCGTTGCCATTAACATGTGATCCGAAACTCTGAACCAGTTGCCACCGAAGCTCAATATTTAAACCTCTAGCTAGTTCTTTCCAATCTCTAGAAGATAATTGAGGAAATTCTTCTTTTAGGTCTTCTAGTGTAAAAAAATCATCTTCGTCCGAAAGGCCAATTTCATCTCGCGTCACTAATTTTCCAATCCTTTTTCGAAATTAAGCAAGTTAATAATTCTAGATCAGATCTCACAAGCGACCAAAACCGATGCCTACAAATATAAGCATGACTGCGTATCCTTCATAACACTATGATGCTTAGGTGCTTTCAATATTAATGGCAGCTATTGCTGGACTTAGCTGGAGTGTTGCTTCTTTTTCTTCTGGGCGTGCATCTAGATTCATGTCGGCTCCGCTTTTAACTGCATCTTTTAATTTCACTGGTGTAATCCTTTTTGCATCCCTGTTTGCATTAAGCGACGAATCTAAAGATCTAACCTCAACTATTACTACTGATGCGATCGTTTCAGGAATCCTTGGAGGTTTAGGTTTCTCGCTTGGCCTCGTGTGTATTGCTAGAGGTATGTCTAGGGGTAGAGCTGGTGTGATAAGCCCATTGATTGGCGCAGTCAGTATTGTCATTCCGTTAATATTCGTAACCTTGTTTAGGGAACGACCATCAAACTTGGCATTTATTGGAATTATGATTCTTCTGGCAGTTCCGTGGCTGGCTTCTAGGTCAAAAGTAAATGCTGCAGCCCATGTGTCGCGCTCCATTTTCGGAGATGTGATCTTTGGCGTTGCGTCAGGGGCAGGGTTTGGAATCTACTTCATTGCTCTAATACTTGCTCCTGATAGCGCTCAGCTTCTAATGCTGCTTATTTTGCAATTTACTTCTATGGTAGTGATGCTCGCTGCACATGTCATTTCAAAAGCTACTTGGAAAATATCTAAAGAAGCTAAAAACTTCTTCATCATTTTTATAATATTCGAGTTAATTGGAGTTATATTCTTGAGGTGGTCGCTAAATATAGGGTCGCCAGCATCAATATCTGCAGTTTCTGGAACATTAGATCCAGTAGGAATCTTGATTTTATCTGCGGTGTTTAACAAAGAGGTTTTTACAAAGCCACAACTATTGAGCTTTTTCTTTTTGACTATCGGAATTGCTTTAGCTGCACTGGGTAACTAATCCAAAGGTTTAAAGGATTGCAATAACATCGGGAGTAACCCCAAAAGTGCACTTGATTGCTTCATTTTTTCTAGTGAATCGCCAACTTTTTGTTCATATCCGGGAATTGATGCCAGGAATTGAACACCTAAAAGCATAGAAACTAAAGCAATAGAGATATCGGTAATATCTAAATCATTAGGTAAACTTATTTCGCCTAGGGTTCGTTCAAGACAATCTTGCGTCAATAAAACCCAACTTGTAAAAACAGTGTCTACCGCGCTCGCAATTTCCTCGTTATTTCTAGCGCCAGAGACAAACTGACTTAGAACTTGAAAAGAGCAATCTTCTCTATCCTCCTCAAAAATTTGGAAAAAAGTGGTGGCCAATTCTTGAAGAGTTTCACATTTTCCAAGCTGCGATTTATAGAGTTCATATCTTGTTCCACTCATCTGGGTTACTGCTTGTACAACAAGATTCGTAACTGAGCCAAAATAGTAAAAAACGAGAGCTTGATTTACTCCCGCTCTATCTGCAATAGCTCGAGCAGTTGCTGCATCTATACCTTTTTCTGCAATAACATCCAAAGTTGCCTGTATAAGATGTTGTTGAGTTTCGTTTTCCTCTTGAGGTGTTTTTTTCCTGCCCATATTTTCCGTCCAATTCAGATCAATAGTTTAGCTATCTATTACTAGTTATACTCCACCGAAAATAAGAGGAACAATAAACAAATAAAGCCCAATACCCATTGGAATCAAGAATACAATACTCATATCAATTCCAAACAACCAGTAGTTGATTTTTCTTATGATTAATTCTTCTCCGGGAGAATTCAAAAATCCAGTTGCAACGATACTTGATGTAAAAGGTATGGCCAATATAAATACCAGCGACGATAGCAGAGTGATTAGTCCAAAATACCCATAATATATGTGGCTGATAAGCAAGTATATTAAAAGTCCGGGTGCGACAAAAGCGATAAGAACAACAGCTAACAGAAGTAGCGCATGTAATCCTATTGCAAAATAACCTAGTATTTTTCCGAATTGGATGTCCTTGAAAAAAGTTGATGATTTCATTTCATCCTCCTTTTAAAAGGGGCTGATAATTGCCAGCCCCTTAACTTTACCTATTGTGCTGGTGTTGCACCTGGGTTGTTTTTTAGGTAGTGCTCGTTGTATTTTTTGAGCATTTCTTCGTAGCTTTCACTTGGATTTGGATTGTTTAATTGTGGAGACTTACGTTCTGCGTTTTTTCTCATTGAGTTAAGAACAAACATGTTGATGAAGTGTGCAATTGCTAGCACGATTAACAACGTTCCAAACTTTTTGGTGCTTGTTTCAAATGCCTCAGCCACGGTAGCAGCGTTACCACCCGTAACTGTCAAAGAGGCATATCCTAGGCTGAACATAATAAAGCCAGTTACCAATAATCTGTTTACAGCCTTTGCCAGGATTTCATTATCTCTAAAAACCACATTGAGAAAGTGCTTGCCATTGCTGAAAAGGATGAAAGCTAACCAGCCAATTAAAACTACAGACAAAATCACGTATATCGTATATACATTGACGATGTAATCGTTTTGTACTGGTTCGGTAATTATCGTGTCATACATTGTGACCTCCTTGGTCATTTGTTTATTTCTTAAGCGTATGCTTAATATAAACCAAGGAGGCGCTATTTGTCAAGCGCTTGCTTAAAGTATTTGCTTAATATACTCCTGAGCTGGGAAAATAGCTCTATGTTTAAAAAATGCCTAAAACAACAGTCCACCGATAGGAACAGGCTTCCCCGGTTCGACCAGCACAACATTGCCATTTTCATCAGGTACACCAAGAGTCAATACTTCGCTCATAAATGGACCAATCTGGCGTGGAGGAAAGTTAACGACGCCGAGAATTTGTTTACCCAATAGATCATTTCGTTGATAATTCTCGGTAATTTGTGCAGAAGATTTTTTTATTTCTAAATCTTCACCAAAATCGATAGTTAGCTTATATGCAGGTTTTCGCGCTTGAGGAAAATCATCTACTGCAATAATTTTTCCAACCGCGATTTTTACTTTATCGAAATCTTCATACACAATTTCATCCACAACTAATCCTTTGGTGTTAAAACATTTTCGATCTCAAACCTAACTGCTTCTACCCTCTTTTGACAAAAGTCAATCAACACATGTGCTCTTTTAACTTTTTCACTAAGCAAATCAATATCGACATCACGTTGATCTATCTCTTCAACTATGGTTTCTAATTCTTCCATAGCCTCTTTATAATTTTTTGGTAAGTCATCTTTTTTCTTTGTTGCTGGCATTATTTTTCCTTTATTTCTTTCACATTTGAAACAAGTTCAAAGTCTGCGAGTTTGGTAATTATTTCTGAATCGATCTCAAGATCTTCCTTAGAACGAAGTACTTTGCCTTGTGAATCTGTTGTCAATGAGTAACCCCTCTCTAACACTCGTTGTGGGTCATGTGCTCTAACAATTTGTTTAGTTGAAGTCAGATATTGAGAAGCTGAAGAAATTTGATTATGAAATGCTGTAATCATTGTTTTTTCAATATTTGAAACATGCAACTGATATTTTTCTAACACGTTCTCGCTATCGCTTAATCGTTGAGTAAGAAAACCGAGATTTGTTTGAATGCTGTTTAAATTCTCATTAACTCTGTTTATAATTTGCTGACTAAGTTGTTCAACTTCCTCAATCGATCCAGCTACACGATCGATCAAAAACTGTGCACAAGCTGTAGGGGTTTTGAAGCTAGAGTGCGCCACAATATCTGCAACAGATACATCAATTTGATGTCCAAGTCCGGTAATAACAGCAGCTTTAGAACCACAAATCGCACGAGCAATAGTTTCAGAATCGAACGAAACTAGATCAGATTTTGCACCGCCACCTCTACAAAGCAAAATTACATCTGTATCAATAGTGTTTGCAATTTCCAATGCTTTAGATACAGATTCGACTGAACCCGAACCTTGCATCAAAGCATTAATTACTTTAATTTGAAAACCAAAACCTGAAGCTTTAAGTTGATCAGTGACATCATGATATGCGGCAGAATCCAATGCTGTAATTAGGACTAGATTCATCGGTAATTCATTGATTTCGTGGACAGCATTAGAACGCAAAATTCCTTCACGTTCTAATTTTTCTAAAAGCTTACGTCGCGCAATTGCAATCTGGCCCAATGTAAAATCAGTATCAACATCACTTACAACTAGTGACATCTTTCCGTATGGAGCATAAAAATTTGGTTTGACTTTAAGACGCACTTCACGATCTTCAGCCAAAACTTCTCTTAAGTCTGCTTTAATCTTGCTCGCACTAAACTTAAACAAACTTACTGGTATGGTGGAATTCGATCCTCTATCCGAGTCGCAGAGATTGAAGTAAATATGACCGCTTGAATGAAAATTGAGCCTTTGAATTTCTCCCTTTACCCAAACTTCTTCAGGAAATGATGCAGAGATAGCGTCAGATATTGCTTCGTTAATTTCACTAACACTTAATGTCATCTCGGATTCCGAACTTTTTCCAAGGTAGTCAAATAGTTCTGATGTTTCCGAGTAGAGGTCAGTATTTTCCACCGTATTAGACTAACCGATCAGCTATGAATTCCGCTCTTTTTCTACATGCCCATCCTGATGATGAATCTATATTTACAGGCGGAACTATCTCGCTACTCGCAAAGCTGGGACACGAAATCACACTGGTTTTCGCAACAGGTGGAGAATTAGGTATCGACACGGACGATGAATTTGAGTTAGTGCATCATCGACAAAAAGAAGCGCGAAACTCAGCAAAAATCTTGGGAGTGGACAATGTATATTTTTTGGACTTTCACGATAGCGGCTTAGATGCTAAGAATTTTCCAGCTAATGCTTTCGCTACTTGCGATGTTGGGTCAGCTGCAAGGAAACTTAACCAGATCGTGGAAAATCACAATGTGGACTCACTGTTTTGCGATGACTCTTTTGGAGTTTACGGCCATCCCGACCACCTTCAAGCTCATCAAGTAGCAACCAAAGCCGCTGAAATCGGAAGAATCGATGAACTCTACTTTCATACAGTTGATCGAGAGTATCTACATTTTGTAGAGACTCATCTTGTCGAAGAAGCTCACTTATCCCACCCTCATGAAAGCGAAGCCAAGCAGGGTCATATCGGAATGTCGAGTATAGAAATCACCCACACTATAGATATTGCGAGTGAGATTGACACAAAACGTGCTTCTATGACAGCGCATAGATCTCAGATTTCTGATACTTCTTCGGCTTTTTCTTTAAATGATAGTGACTTTCGAAATGTATATGGATATGAATGGTTCGTTTGCGCAAAAAGCCCTAAAGACTCTGAAAGAATTCTCGACAATCTGCCTCGACGCTAGCCATTGGCATAGAATGAAGCTATGGAAATTGAAGAAGTAGATGTAAAAACTGCACTCGCAGAGATGAACAACGGTGCGATGTTACTTGATGTCAGAGAAGACAATGAATACGTCGCTGGGCATGCAGATGGCGCAGTTTCTATCCCATTGAGTGAACTCGAGTACCGATTAGATGATGTTCCGATGGATCAAGAGATCTATTGCATTTGTCGATCTGGTGGAAGAAGTGGCCAAGCCGCTGCAGCACTGAGAGAAGTCGGTTATCACGCGATAAATGTAATGGGAGGCTCTCTAGAATGGCATGCTCAGGGTCTACCTTTCGTTTCCGAAGACGACTCCAAACCCCAAGTCCTCTAAGAAAAGGTCCGTCCTCTGCAGAAAAGCAGAAAAGGTCCGTCCTCTGAATCTTGCGATAAATTGCATGAGTACAAGATAATACAAGATTCAGAGGACGGACCTTTTCTCGAAATGGGTGATTGAGTTTGGGAAATCGATTGTATCTTTGGCAATAAAAATTTCACCGCTTAAGAACCAACCTTTACCTTCTTTAACTAAATCCAATTCATAACCGAATGGAATCCTCTCACCGATTAACTCGCCCTTTGTTGAAAAAAAATCTTGATGGTCCATTCTCAATGCGAATGACTCGAGAGAAAAACTCCAATGTCCGTCTTTAATTTCTTCATTTATATCTGACCAAACTCCATCAGCTCGAATTTCATAAGTTTTACCCAGTGGTAAATCCTCATCAAGAAAAACAACTAGATTATTTTCAGATTCTGCAAATACTATTTCTAAATTTCTTGAATCTATGTCTTGACGATATTCAAACTTAAACGTTTCAATATCACCTCGCATATCTTGAGTGCTGATGCTTATAAAGTTATACATTTCTAAATTGCACCTTCATGATGGAGCAACCACTTCTTCATTTGCATGTTATCTTCACCGTTACCCATATAGCCTCCAAGTCCACCATCGGCCGATATGACTCTATGACATGGAACAATAATTGGTAGAGGATTTTTACGCATTGCTGTACCTACTGCTCTAGCCGCCAAGGGAGATCCGGCAAGCTCTGCTAGTTCGGAATATGAAACCATCTGTGACACTTCAACTCCTGAGACAAGTGATTCATACGCATTTGCATGAAAACTACTCACTTGACTCAAAGCATGCTTAAATCCACTGAATCTCACGAGTAACTCCCAGCTAGTTTTAACACTTACTAAAGAATCTGCTGCAAAATAATCCTCAAAAAGCCCAGACAACTTTTCTTCAAATTCATTCTTGCTATCTCGAGAAAGTACCTCTATATCAGCACGCCAACCTGGCAGTAAAATCTCTTGGACATATCCATCACCAGTGAAAACCCTTATGTCTCCTATTGGCGATTGAATAATCATTTATGCAAACTGCTTTACATCCTCTTGTTTTGCTCTTACAGCGTCAGCAGCTGCAAGCAATTCTGCTTGTTCAGAAATATCCAAAGGAAGTTCTACAATCTTTTCGACGCCTTTTGCACCAATAACTGCGGGAACACCTAAGTAAACATCGCTAATGCCATACTCGCCATTCATTGAAGCACAAACCGGCATCTCTTCTTTTGTATCTTGAGCTATTGCTTCTACCATTTTTGCAGCAGCAGAAGACGGTGCGTAATATGCTGATCCAGTTTTTAGAAGACCAACAATTTCTGCTCCGCCATCACGAGTCTTTTGAACTAACTCTTCGATATCGTTAGCTGGTAACACATTAACAAGTGCTTTGCCTTGTACTTTAACCAAAGAAGGAACTGGGACCATCGTCTCTCCGTGAGACCCAAGTGTGAGAGCTTCAACTTCTTGAGGTCGCACACCGGCTTTTTCAGCTACAAAATGCTTAAAGCGAGCAGTGTCTAACATTCCCGCTTGACCCATTACTTTTTCTGGGGAAAATCCACTGACCATTGATGCCAATGCAGTCATTTCATCAAGCGGATTAGAAACAACGACCAAAATAGCGTTCGGAGAATGTTCGGCCAATGATTTAGTTACTGCTGAGACAATTCCAGCATTAACTTCCAATAAATCCATTCGACTCATGCCAGGCTTTCGAGGCAGCCCAGCTGTAATTACACAAATATCGGAACCAGCAGTCTCTTCGTAGCCATTAGTACCGATAATTCGGGTATCAAAATCTTCGATACTGCGAGATTGCATCATATCTAGAGCTAAACCTTGCGGTTTTCCTTCGATAATGTCAACGATCACTACTTCATCAGCGTAGTTTGCTTCTGCAATTCTTTGAGCAGTAGTAGAACCATAAAATCCAGCGCCTACAACAGTAATTTTCATATCTCTCCTCTTTCGTTGTCAAAATCATTCTAATTAACGAAAGCAAGACAATACTCATCGCATGTCCGTTTTGTGAAAAATGGAGGGTCAGTCCTCCGGGAGGGGTTCGTTGCGGTAACTGTCTACGAATGCGCTAACGACCAATGCACCAGGTACAGCGAACAATGCTCCTACGAAACCGAACAAAGCGCTACCGACCAACAACGACAAGATAATTGCGATTGGATGAAGTTTGACGGTTTTTCCCATGAGTATCGGTGAAAGGATATAACCTTCCAACTGTTGAATAACTGTATAGACAACTGCTACAACAATTCCCTTTTGCACAGATTCTGTCAACCCGATCAATACTGCAGGGATTGCTGCGACTATCGGTCCAATCGTTGGAATAATTTCTAAAAGAGCGGCAATAATCCCCAAAGCGCCAGCATAAGGAAGACCCAATATAGTTGCAGCTAACCAAGTCACTATTCCGACTGCTGCTGAAATCAAAACCTGACCATACACCCAACGACCTAATCGTTGTTCGATTCGATCCCAAATATCTTTTGCTCTGTCTTGCTGATCTTTAGGAATATACGTGACCAGAGTCTCCTTTATTCGATCGTAGCTACTCAACCAATAAGCGGCAATCACAACAACCATTACAACTCCGATAATGCCGACCACGATAGATGCTCCATATCCAAGCGCTATTTGTGAAACATCTTCAGGAGAACTAGAAATGTAATCCTGTAACTGTTCGACGTCAAGATTGAAGTCATCTAAAAACGAAAGCTCTTGAATTTTTTCATCGATAACATCGACCAGAATTGAAAACTCATTTCTAATGGCTGGGACCAAATAAAACCCGACTGCAGTCAGTAATCCGCTCAATGCAGCAACAGGAAACAAAACAGCAAAACCTGCGGGAATGTGAAATTTTTTCAAGTACCTAACGAGGGGCAAGAGAATTATGGTCACCATAAAAGATACAAACATCAGAATTGCAACAAATCTCAATTGCCAAAAGATAAAAGCAACCGCTAAAGCCAGAACAATCGTTAAAGGCGAAAAAAGTTGCTTCTTTTCTGACATTACATCCTTTGTGTCATGGCCTGAGCGAACTCAAGTGTTCCAACTTCTGTTGCATTTTCCATTGCTCTAGCAAAATCGTAGGTAACAATTCTTTCTTCAATAGTTTGAGCTAACGAATTCGTGATCAGTTCAGCTGCTTCAAACCATCCCAAATGTTCAAACATCAATACTCCTGAGAGGATCACTGATCCAGGATTTACTTTGTTTTGTCCTGCATACTTTGGCGCAGTACCATGGGTTGCCTCAAAAATGCCGTGACCTGTTGTGTAGTTAATATTTCCACCAGGAGCTATGCCAATACCGCCAACTTGTGCAGCCAATGCATCTGAAAGATAGTCTCCATTTAAATTACAGGTAGCTAATACATCAAACTGAGATGGATTAAGTAAAGCTTGTTGAAATGCATTATCTGCAATCACATCCTGTACCAAAATTTTATCTCCAGGATCTCCTCCACAATCTTCCCAAGAAATATGTGTATCAGAGAACTCTTCCTTTACAAGGTCATAGCCCCACTGCATGAATGCACCCTCAGTAAATTTTTGAATGTTCCCTTTATGAATAAGTGAAACACTTCGTCTATTTCTTTCAACAGAATATTTCAATGCTGCTCTTATAAGTCTTTTAGAACCAGTAACTGATACAGGTTTGATTCCCACACCTGAATCTTCTCTTATTTTCCATCCATAAGTGTCGTACAAAAACTCGATCAACTTCTTAACTGCAGGAGTGTTGTATTCAAGCTCCATACCGGCATATATATCTTCTGTATTTTCTCGAAAGATAACCATATCCACATCAGATGGGTTTTTAACAGGAGAAGGTACACCATTGAAATACTTAACAGGTCTTAAGCAAACGTATAAATCGAGCAGTTGTCTTAAAGCGACATTGAGACTTCGAATTCCACCACCAACAGGTGTGGTTAAAGGACCTTTAATTCCAACTAGATATTTCTGAAAAGCATCAACAGTAGCTTGAGGCAGCCACTCACCAGTTTCATCAAAAGCAGCTTGCCCTGCTAAAACTTTCTCCCAAGCTACTTTCTTTGCACCCCCATAAGCCTTTTCTAAAGCTGTATCGAAAACTAATTGAGCTGCAGGCCATATATCGATTCCAATACCATCACCTTCGATATAAGGAATTATTGGATCATTAGGAACATTTAGAGAGAGGTCATCATTCAGCGTGAGTGCTGTTGCCATTTAAAATCCTTTGAAAAAATTCTAGCGTGCGATTAGAACTGCAATAATCGTAGCAATATATACTGCTGAGACTGTAACACCGAAAATTGCAATGTCTTTAGTTCTAGGAAATTTGGTTACGGGCTGCTTATAGCCACAGTGGTTGCATCCAACAAAACCACTATCTTTTACAGTTGGATCAATTTTTGAATATGTGATTTCTCTGAGACACAAGTGGCATTGAATACTGGTCAGATCTTCTGCGCTATTGCCGTCGGGCATTTGACTAAAAGCTTCTGTCATGGAGCTATATTTTTACACAAAAGGAACCAATAACCTTCGATCTAACCACCTTGAGTGGATTGGAAGTACACCTGTTCGCATATAGAACTAAGCCAGTGCATCTCTATACAATTCTTTGTGCAGCCCTAACGCAGTTGCGAAGTAACATTGCGATTGTTGTAGGTCCTACTCCTCCAATGCGGGGTGTCATATAAGATGCAACCTCTGCGCAATCCTCTGAAATATCAGGTACAAGTTTTCTCCCATCGGTAAATGTCATTCCTGCTGAAACCAATACCGCACCGGGCTTAACCATATCTTTTGTTACCGTGTTTGGAGAGCCAACAGCTGCAATAACTACATCTGCTTGTTTAGTGTAAGACGCAATATCTTTAGTACCTGTATGAACAACCGTAACTGTTGCATTCGCATTAGTTTCTTTTAGTGTCAGAAGATTAGCTATTGGTCTACCAATGGTTAACCCTCTTCCAATCACAACTACATGTTTTCCATTGAGGTCTATTCCATTTTCCGCAAGTAATGCTTGGATTCCTAGAGGCGTACAGGGACGAGGAGCATCTGCACCCATTACAAGTTTTCCTAAATTAACTGGATGTAAACCATCTGCGTCTTTATTAGGATCGATTGCCAATAATACTTCGAGCTCATTACATTGCTTTGGTAGTGGCAGCTGTACAATAAACGCGTGAACATTTGGATCCTCGTTCATATTCTTTACAGCTTGTAATACCTGCTCTTGAGTTGAATCGCCGGCTAATTCAACATGAATATTTTCAATGCCCACTTCATGGCACGCTTTTTGTTTACGTCGAATGTAGCTCTGTGAATTCGGATCTTCTCCAACAAGTATTGTTCCTAGACCTGGAGTGACTCCTGCTTCAGCAAGAAGTTTGATCTTCTCTTGAAGTCGAGCTTTTTCTGCTTCTAGAAAATCTGTGCCACTTAATAATTTTGCCGTCATAGCAATACTCTAATGTCTGAAGTGCCTAGTGCCAGTAAATATCATTGCGATGCCATGTTCATTTGCAGCCTCTATGACTTCTTCATCTCTCATAGAGCCTCCTGGCTGAATCACGACACTAACTCCTGTTTCTGCAGCTGCGTCTATCCCGTCTCTGAATGGAAAGAATGCATCAGAGGCACATGCTCCACCCTTTGCCCTATCTCCAGCCTTTTTTGCAGCTATTTCAGCAGAATGTACACGGCTCTGTTGTCCTGCGCCAATCCCAACTGCTTGAAAATTATTAGCCAGAACTATCGCATTTGAGTTTGTTGCTGCACATACTTTCCAAGCAAAAATTGCTTGTAACATTTCTTCATCAGTTGGCTTTCGGTCAGTAACCACTTTCCAATCATCTTGATTGTCAAAAAAATCATCTGCATCTTGAAACAAAAATGCGCCATCGATATGTTTAATATCCCAAGCGACCTTCGAAGGCTTGTCTGCTGAGATGACACGAACATTCTTTTTAGTAGAGAAAAGATCTAGCGCTTCTTTGGAAAAGCTAGGTGCAATAACCACTTCAGTAAAAGCAGAGATCACCTCTTTAGCTGTTTGCTCATCAACTTCAGCATTCAATGCAACTACTCCGCCAAAAGCAGATACATCATCACAAGCGAACGCGTTTTTATATGCATCATAAATGTTATCTGCGCTAGCTACCCCACAAGGATTTGCGTGTTTGACTATCACACAAGAATGTTGATCAAACTGATTCACTAATGACCATGAAGCTTGAATATCTAGATAGTTGATATAACTCAGCTCTTTCCCTTGATGGACTTCCATCGATTGAGGCCACGATGGAGCATGATTCACAGACTCATAAAGAGCTGCTTTTTGATGAGGGTTCTCACCGTATCGCAAATCTCGAATTTTTCTTAGAGATAGCGAGATGTCATCAGCATGCTGATTTGTAAACTCGTAATCTGTTGAATTCATCCAATCAACTATTGCAGCATCAAAAGATGCAGTAAGCGCATAGGCTTCACGCGCTAACTTCCAACGAAGCTTGTCGCTCAATACATTTGAGTTACTTTTTAATTCAGCTAAAACATCAGAATACTGATCTGGATTAGTTACAACACCAACAAAAGCATTGTTTTTTGCAGCTGCTCTCACCATCGCAGGTCCACCAATATCAATTGTCTCGATACTTTGTTTTTCAAAGAATGGATATAGATTTACGACCACTAAACCAAAGGGTTGGATCCCAAAGGTTTTCATGTCTTCATGATGACTTTCCTTATCCAAGTCAGCCAAAATTCCACCATGAATTTTAGGATGCAGAGTCACAACGCGATGATCGAACATCTCCGGCATGCCTGTAACGTCTTCAACAGTGATTACAGGGATATTCGCATCCGCTATTGCTTTTGCAGTTCCTCCTGAAGAAACTATTTCTATACCTAATTGATGAAGACTTTGAACAAACTCTACGACACCAGTTTTATCGAAACATGAAATCAAAGCTCTTTTGACAGGAAAACTCATAATTACCTTTCATCTGATTGTGCAAAGTGTTCTGCACAAAATTCTCTGATTGCCTTTGGATACAATCGATGTTCTACTTTTTGAATTCTTTCATGAAGTGTGTCTTCATCATCATTGTCAAAGACTTCAACCGATTCCTGAGCCAAGATCGGGCCCGCATCGACTTCTTCTGTCGCGATGTGAACAGTGACTCCGGTTAGCTTGACACCTGCTTTCAGAGTTGCTGTCATGGTCCCTCTCCCCCAAGTTCCAGTAAAAGCCGGCAACAAACTCGGGTGTATGTTAAGAACTCGATTTTGATAACTTCTAAAAAATTCCGACGACAAGATTGTCATGAAACCAGCCATAACAACTAGATCAATTTCTTCTTGCTGTAATGCCTTTAATACTCGATTTGTAAAGCCTTCTCTATCCTTCGTAAAACCAGTTCGATCGATGACAACGTATTTTACATTTGCTGTTTTCGCTTTTTCTATGGCGCCTATTCCATCGCGATCGCAAACTAAAAGTGCTACCTCAATACCGTCATCTAGGATTGCCTGAAAATTAGTACCAGAACCCGACGCTAAAACTGCGATCCGAGGAGCATAAGGTTGTTTCATGGTATCTTTCAAGTTTTAATGCTCTCACATCTCGCACTACATATGCCAAATGTGAGAGATCAATACTTCACAAAACTAAGGTTTTATTCGAAATCGTATTGGTAATCCCATGTTGTGGAATCAGTCAATAGCGAAAGTAGTAAACCTCCAACTATTAGAGCGATCACAACAATTCCAAGAACAAGCCCTGCAATTGCCATTCCCTTACCTTTAATTCCATTCGGTGAGTTTTTGAATTTCACCAAAGACAACGCACCGAAAACTGTGGCGACAATAGCTAGAATTGCTGCAAGAGGCCAACAGCAAATCGTTACTCCACCGACAATACCAGTAACCATTGATGTAATTGCAAAAGGTTCGTTCTTTGGTCCTTGGTTGTACCCACCACCTTGATAGTTCGGATTCATTGGTGGCATTGGAGGAGTAGGTGGCATCGGCGGTGGCGGTGGAGGCGGTGGAGTTGCTCCATAGTCGCCAGGATTAATACCATCATTATTTCCGTTGTTTGTTGGATCTGTCATGTTTCCCCCCAAAGTCGATAAAAGACTAGTACCCATCTACTTAAAATGCGTGGATTTCGAAACAACTCCGGAGGACTGACCCTCCAAAAGGGACGAATTGCCTGAGCGATTAGTCCCTTTTGGAGGGTCAGTCCTCCGGAAGGTTAAAGGGCTTTGACTATTTCTTCCATTGCTGGGCCGATTTCAGTCGGATTCAACACTACTGTTGCTCCAGCTTTCTCAAGTGCATCCATTTTTGACTGAGCTGTACCTTTACCACCAGAAATAATTGCACCAGCATGCCCCATCTTTTTACCTTCTGGCGCTGTAACTCCAGCAACATAAGCAACAACAGGTTTGCTCATCTTATTGGCAATAAATTCAGCAGCTTCTTCTTCAGCAGTCCCACCGATCTCGCCAATCATAATTACAGCTTTAGTGTCAGGATCTGCCTCAAAACGTTCTAGACAATCAATATGACTGATTCCAGGAACTGGATCTCCACCGATTCCAACACACGTTGTCTGGCCGATCCCTCTCATCGTGATCTCATGGACAGCTTGGTAAGTTAGCGTTCCTGATCGAGAAACAACTCCAACTGGACCGCCAGCCATTGCAATTTGGCCTGGGATAATTCCAATGTTGCACTCGCCAGGAGTGATGATACCTGGACAGTTTGGTCCAAGGATACTTGTATTTGGAAATTCAGTTTTCACATGATTATAGAACTGCGCTTCATCGTGACTAGGTACGCCTTCAGTGATCACAACAACTAGTTCCATACCAGCTTCAGCTGCTTCTAAAACCGCTCCCTTAACACCAGGTGCTGGAATGAAAATACAACTTGCTGTTGCACCAGTAGCTTCTTTAGCATCTGCAACAGTCGCATAAATAGGAACACCATCAACATCTTCGCCTGCTTTTTTTGGATTAGTTCCAGCGACTACCTGGGTACCATAATCGCGATTTCGTAGACCGTGAAAACGCCCTTGGCTACCTGTTAAACCTTGATAGATAACCTTGGTGTCTTTGTTTACATAAATACTCATACTTCTCCTTAGTTAGGGTCAGACCCTATTCGCTATAGGGTCTGACCCTATAACAGTTTTGGGAGTTCGGACTCCCGATTGATCACTTCGAAAGTTCCACTGCCTTTTTAGCTGCGTCCAACATTGTTTTTGCTGGAATAACTTTCGGATTTGGATTCGCTTCTAAAATAGCGCGTCCTTCTTCGGCATTAGTTCCATCTAAACGAACAACAATTGGTGACTTCAATTCAACACGCGAAGTTGCTTCAATCACACCGTTTGCGACATCATCGCATTTCGTGATTCCACCAAATATATTCAAAAAGATAGCCTTGACTTTTTCGTCACTATTAACAACCTCGATTGCATTAGCCAATAACTCGGCGTCTGCACCGCCTCCGACATCTAGAAAGTTCGCAGGAGTTCCACCGACTTGATTAACAACATCCAGAGTAGACATAACAAGTCCTGCACCATTTCCTATGATTCCAATTTCTCCGTCAAGACCAATGTAATTTAAGCCTTTTTCTTTCGCCATTTTTTCTCTATCATCCAGCTCTTGTGTGCCTTCATAAGCTTCCCATTCTGGATGACGATAACTGGCATTTTCATCTAGGGTTACTTTTGCATCAAGGGCATGGACTTTGCCTTGGGGAGTTAAAATCAGCGGATTGATTTCAGCTAAATCACAATCTCCTTCTACATATGCTCGATATAATTTCAACAAAATTTCTACTGCACCTTGCTTAGCTTCTTCATCTAAGTTGGCAGCTTCAACCCACGCTCTACATTGTTCCTCAGTTAGGCCAATGTATGGATCAATCCATATTTTCGAAATCGCATCTGGATTTTCTTCTGCAACTACTTCTATTTCTACTCCACCTTCGGCGCTTAACATCCCAAGATGCTTTTTTGCAGAACGATCTAAAGTAAATGATGCGTAATATTCCTTTTCAATATCGCTTGCATGCTCAATCCACAATATTTTTACAATGTGCCCTTTGATATCGAGCCCTAGAATATTGTTTGCATGTTCACGAACTTCCGCTTCGTTATTTGCCAGCTTTACTCCGCCCGCTTTACCGCGTCCTCCAACTAAGACTTGGGCCTTAACCACAACTGGATAACCGACTTCATTTGCTACTGCAACAGCAGATTCAACATCAGTAACGGCCTTTCCTGCACTTACTGGTATATCAAATGAAGCAAATAGTTCTTTACCTTGATACTCTAAAAGATCCATCAACACTCCTATTTAGGATGGTATATATTAACGCTGATACGTTACTAGAAGGCCTTAGGAAATCTCTAAATTAGAGAGCCTAACTAACTATTTGTAACGGAGGTGAGAGTGAAGCCATGAAAATTCGGATTTTGTCATCTGGAAAATCCACTTTAATCTCAACATCTCCGTTTCTTTGCTCTGAAACTTCTACTACTCTACCGGTTCCATATTTGGAGTGCTCAACAACTATACCGGCTTTAAAGGCATCGACATCAAAATCATCTGGGATCATGCTGAAATTCTCATCATTTACATCATCCGAAACATTACCCCATATTCGGTCGTGGATTTCTTGAGATGCTGCTCTATCTTGTTCGGCTCTTCTTTGCTTGTAGATAGAATTGCCGACGCTTTGCCCAAATACTTTGCCACCACTGACTTCATCTGGGTGGATATCATCAAAGACCACATCGTCATATACATCTGAATATCTCGACTTGGGTCGAGATGGTTTTGAGCTTTGCTGAGTGTCATTAAAACCAGCAGGATCACGGTTAGCATTCACTAACTCGGCTGGGATTTCTCTTAAGAACCTGCTTGGCGAATAGTAATCTACAGATGCATACATCATCCTCGACAGCGCACAGCTCAAATAGAGTTTTTCCATCGCCCTAGTAATACCCACATAACAAAGTCTGCGCTCTTCCTCTAGTTCTGAAACATCTCCCATTGAGCGTTCATGTGGAAATAATCCTTCTTCTAATCCGACGATGAATACAACAGGAAATTCAAGGCCTTTGGCGCTGTGTAGAGTCATTAGCGTCACAAAATCTTCACTCTGATTTGTCTTATCTGATTCACTCAAAAGTGATACAGCTTCTAGAAAAGCATCGACTCTTTGTATTGAAGAATTGATATCAACCAACCGCTCATCTTGGTCTCGAAATGCTTCCAATCGGTCTGAAAGGCCATCACTTTGCAATACTTTATTTGCAGTGCGCTCTGCATTTTTTTCTAAAGCCAAATCAAAATCATTAGCTTGTGTTACTAGTTCTATCAAGTTTTCAAGTCTTCCTTGAGATTCGAATGAACCCTCATCTTCTAATGCTTTAATATATCCAGTCTCTTTTAATAAGGAATCCAAAATGTCGGAAACTCTAAGCAATTTAGAATTAAGAATAGAATCGTATGCATCGTTTAAAGTTTCAAGACCTTTAATGACTTTCTTTGAAACACCTATATTTTGAGCAGTCCTACAAGCCTCACCAAAAGAAACATCATTAATTCGAGCGTACTGTGCAATCTTTGAAACACTAGTTTCGCCAATTCCCCTTTTAGGTTCATTGATGATTCTTCGCCAAGATGCTTCGTCTGCTGGATTGACTAGCACCCGCAAATAAGCAATTGCATCTTTGACTTCTTTACGGTCATAAAACTTTGTACCCCCAATCAACTTATAAGGAATAGATCTTCTTATCAGCTGCTCTTCTATCAAACGCGATTGCGCATTTGTCCTATAAAAAACAGCAATATCATCGAAAGAATATTCTGATCTGAGCTCACTAATTGTCTCAGCTACATAATTTGATTCACCACGGTCGTCATTTGCATAATAAACATTTATTTGTTCACCAAGACCTTTGTGAGAAACTAAATCTTTCTTATGTCTAGATGTGTTGTTTGATATAACCGCATTTGCAGCATTAAGAATGTTTTCTGTCGAACGATAGTTAGTGTTGAGCACAACTACTTCTGCATTTTGATATTGCTCTTCGAACCTCTGAAGATTTAGATGATCTGCTCCTCTAAATTTATAAATCGACTGGTCAGCATCACCTACTACTGTAATGTTTTTATGCTTTTGCGAGATTAGGTTCACTAGCTCCCATTGTGCAAGGTTTGTATCTTGGAACTCGTCGACCAATACATGCGTGAAACGACTTTGATATTTTTCTCGCTTGTCTTCATGGTATTTTAAGAGTTCAACGCATTTAATCAAAAGATCGTCGAAATCAACGGCATTAGCTGCCCGCAATCGGTGTTCATATTCGGCATATATCTTCGCAACAGTTGTTTGTGTCTCCATTTCGGCACGATCTAAAGCTTGGGCTGGCGTAATCAACTCATTTTTAAAACCGGAAATTGTCTTATATAAGCTTTTAGCTGCAAACCTTTTAGAATCGGCACCTATTTCTCGCCGCGAATACTCAATCAGCCTTGTTGCATCTGCAACATCATATATAGAAAAACCGCTTTTTACCCCAACTGGAGATCCATCAATACGCAATATACGAGCACAAGCAGAGTGAAAAGTAGATACCCACATTCTTGCAGCAATAGGTCCGACTAAATGTGAAACGCGTTCAACCATTTCTGCTGCAGCTTTATTTGTAAACGTGATGGCTAAAATTTCGAATGGAGAAACTTTTTGTTCTGCAATTAAATAAGCAATTCTTCTAGTAAGCACTCGAGTTTTACCAGAACCGGCACCGGCCACTACTAACAGCGGGCCATTACCATAGGTCACTGCATTATATTGCTGTTCGTTTAAATCCGCAGTAATTTCGTTCGAAGTACTTCTTAGCTCTTGATCTTGCAAAGATACGTCTGAGAAAATGTTCGCTGGAAAAGTCACCCTTATAATTTAGGTGTTATTTGCGACAGAAACGCTGTCGTAGGAATTTTGGTATTCATCGAGTGCGATATAACCTCTCATGATCTGAGTCTTTTCACTATTTAGAAAAACCACGAATCCGCCACTATCGGCATCAATTTCCAATTCAAAGTAATTTTTCCAATCTCCATTTGGAACAATTTCTTCTGGATCGAGATCTTTCGGAATTCTTCTGAATCGTGAATTTGGTTCATCGAAAATCCACCAACTATTTGATGTAGGCAAAATAATCATGAACACCACCCTGTCAAATATAAAGTAGATAAATTCTACAACGCAGGCCGATTTTTCGCCAATAGGACCATGAGTCCAGCATAAACTTCCAGGTCTAAGCGATCTCGAATGCTCTACAGCGAGCGATACCTGACCGACTACCAATAGACAGAACTTCTTTAAATGCTAAGTCGAGCTCTTGAAGATTTTGAGTATATTGTGTCAACAATGTAATCAATTCTTGCGCAATTTCTAGTTGCCGAGAGATGTCTTGGGAAGTTTCTTTCTCTTCTAATAGCGCTACATATTGATCATATTGTCCCTTAATCTCGGTAAGGGTATCTTCCATAGTCTGTAGATTTTTAATACCACTATCCCAATCCTCGCGTTGATTAGCTGGAGGATTTAAAGCAGAAAAACCTTCTCTTAGTGACTTTAACGACGATATCGCTTCATCGAAAGTCTCACCGTAGGTCGGATCTTTTGCAGGATCTAAACCAAACAACTTCTTGAAGACTACTGGATCCACAGAATTACACACGTCTTGAACCTGTGTTTTAAATTCTCTAGTTCCATCCGCTCGAGTCGCTGTGACTTTTTGAGAATCGCGAGTACTAGTTGTTTCTCCTCCACCAGATTCGCTAGATGAACATGATACGAATATAAAGACGATAATCAAAAAGAATGGTATCAAAAATCTAGTCTTCAAAATCAAAACCTTGTACATTCACGGATGTCATGCTCTTCTGCAAATTCTACAATAGCGTTGACTCTCAAATCGTTTCCTTTTACAAGCATGTCATATTCTTTTTGTAAATCTTCAATAACTTTTTGCTGCTCTTCAAAAATCTCAGGCTCAACCACTTCCCCTCTGCTTTGTTCGAACCTTGCTAACTTATTCAACGCCTCAAGAATTAAAGGAAATGAATCTCTAATCGCTGTGAAATCATCTATAAATGTTTCCCACTCATCTTTTAATTCCTCATCTGGATCAATCGCGGTGAGCTGAGCAATTATTTTGTCAAATTCCTCTTCGGCACTCGAAAGTGTCTCATTGAATTCATCGGTCTCTCTTAAAGAAAAATTAGCATTCAATGCATCCAGTGCAGTTTCGTCTATTGAAGTACATACTAAATCGACTTCGCTTTTGAAACGATCGCTAATTACAAAAACTTCGTCTTGGGAACTATTTTGTGAAGAATCAAGTAAAGAACAACTGACTAAGGACAACGAAACTATAACTACTAAAGATAAGGTTTTAATTATTCCCATTCGATTGTTCCTGGAGGTTTCGATGTCACATCATATGCTACACGGTTAACTCCTGGAACTTCGTTGATAATACGTTGAGCCATCTTCTCTAAAACTTCGAAAGGAATACGTGCAAAGTCAGCTGTCATTGCATCATCAGAAGTCACTGCACGAATAATAATTGGGTAATCATATGTGCGTTCATCGCCCATGACACCTACCGATCTCACTGTAGGTAACACAGCAAAACTTTGCCATATCTCTCGATATAAACCAGCTCTTCTAACCTCTTCTACAACTATATTGTCAGCAGCCCTTACAATTTCTACACGCTCAGGGGTAATATCGCCAATGATACGAACGCCAAGACCCGGACCTGGGAATGGTTGACGCCAAACAATCTCTTCAGGTAAACCTAGCTCTTCTCCAATTGCGCGGACTTCATCTTTGAATAGATTGCGCAGAGGTTCTACGAGTTCAAATTTCATGTCTTCAGGCAAGCCCCCTACATTGTGATGGCTTTTAATCGTCGATGCGTCATCATTACCTGATTCAATAATGTCCGGATACAATGTACCTTGCACAAGGAATTGTGTGTCAGATAGATCTTTTGCAATTTCTTCAAATACTCTGATGAAAGTCTCGCCGATAATTTTTCGTTTTTGCTCAGGCTCGCTTACACCTGATAGAGCTTCATAGAAACGTTCTTGTGCTTTTACATGTATTAAATCAACTTTGAATTGATTCCGAAAAGTCGCTTCTACTTGCTCTGACTCGCCTTCACGCATCAGTCCAGTGTCAACATATACACAGGTAAGTTGATCACCAATTGCTTTGTGCACTAAAGCAGCAGCAACAGCTGAATCTACACCGCCTGAAAGTCCACAAATCACACGTTCGTTACCAACTTGTTTTTGAATTGCTTGAACAGAATCAGAAATGATTGTTGTATAAGTCCATGTAGGATCGCAATGCGCTGCATCATACAAAAATCGTTTAAGCACATCTTGACCACGGTCGGTATGCTTTACTTCTGGGTGAAATTGGACTCCATAAATTCCTCTTTGAGGGTTTTCTAATACAGCCACAGGAGCATGTGGGGTATTTGCAGTTGTTCTAAAACCTTCTGGAGCCTGAGTGATTGCACATCCGTGGCTCATCCAAACATTTTCTTGTTCTGCAAGATCAGTAAGCAAAGTTGAAGAGTCCAATACGTTAAGTTCTGTCCGGCCATATTCTCCTGGCCCATCTTTAGTAACAGTGCCACCTAGTTGCTGTGCAATTAATTGTGCGCCATAACAAATACCAAAAATTGGTATCCCGAGTTCATAGATCTCCGGATCCAAAGTAGGAGCTCCTGGTTCGAATACCGATTTTGGACCACCAGATAAGATGATTCCTTGAGGTTTCTTATCTTTAACTTCTTTAGCCGTAATAATTCTAGGAACTATTTCTGAATAAACATGAGCTTCACGTACACGACGGGCGATAAGCTGTGCATATTGAGCACCAAAATCAACTACTAGTACGATCTGATCAGGTTTAAGTGCAGAATCACTCACGATTTTTTACCCATTCCTATTTGTTGTGCTTGCTGTAAAAGTTTTCCTTCAGTTTGAAGTGATGGAGCAATCATTACTTCTGCTTTTTGAAATTCTTTTAGACTCGCATGACCTGTCGTTGCCATTGAAGTGCGCAGTGCGCCACAAAGGTTAAGAGTTCCATCATTTTCTTTTGCAGGTCCGATAAGAATTTCTTCAAGTGATGCTTTTTGACCAGCATAAACTCTTGCTCCGCGAGGAAGCGTCGGATGAAATGTAGCCATACCCCAGTGATATCCTTTGCCTGGCGCTTCAGTCGCACTTGCTAAAGGTGAACCAACCATTACTGCATCTGCTCCACATGCAAATGCTTTAGATATATCTCCACCGGTACGCATTCCGCCATCTGCAATAACATGTACATAAACACCAGTTTCATCTAAGTGCCTGATTCTTGCACCTGCTGCATCTGCAATAGCTGTGGCTTGTGGTACACCAATTCCAAGAACACCTCGCGAAGTACAAGCATGCCCTGGACCTACACCAACCAAAATTCCAGCAGCACCGGTACGCATTAAGTGAAGTGCTCCTGAATAACTTGCACAGCCTCCGACGATCACTGGAATTTCTAGCTGACGAATGAATTTTGTTAAATCTAGTGTCTCACCTGTTTTAGATACGTGTTCCGCACTAACTACGGTTCCTTGGATTACAAGTAGATCCAAGTCAGAATTCGAAACATACTTCATATACTCGTTGACTTTTTGTGGAGTCAAAGAAGCACAAGCAGTAACTCCTGCATCCTTAATTTCTTTAATTCGCTCGGTTATAAGCTCGCCCTTGATCGGTTCTTGATAAATTTCTTGCATACGTTGCGTAGCTTTCTCTTTATCAAGTTCCGCAATTTCCTCTAAGACCTTTTGCGGATCTTCGTATCGCGTATAAATGCCTTCCAAATTTAGACAACCAAGTCCTCCAAGTTTGCCCATCGCGATTGCAATTTGAGGAGAAACCACTCCGTCCATTGCTGAACCGATTATTGGAATATCGAATTTATATGCGTCAATCTCCCACGAAATATCTACATCTTCTGGATCACGAGTTCTTCGAGAAGGCACAATCGCAATGTCATCAAAGCCATATGCACGTCTACCTGATTTTCCTATACCAATTTCAACTTCCACAATATTTACCTGTCTAGTTGGGGACTAATAAGTCATCCAGTCTACTTCAATTACTCCCCAGTAGAACAATGGAGAAGTTCTGTCAGGATATGTGCCGTTGCACCCCAGATAAAAACATCTTTTAAATTGTGATCCTTTACGAAATACATATGAATAGGAACCGCCATTTCTCCAAAATCCCAAATCTCACAGAAGTAATTATCAGGAACCAGCAACTGCGCAATTGATATTTGATGCAGTGTATCGACTTCATGTGGGTTCAATGAAACGTCTTGTAGAGAACCTAGTTGGGTTGTAGCTACAACGGGAAGGATCTTTGAGTCTCGTGTTTTTGTTGTTACCGGATTTAATTCTCCAATAAAAGTGAATTTGTCTGGCGAAATACCGATCTCTTCGTGGGTTTCTCTTAATGCTGTATTTCGAAAATTATTATCTTCTTTTTCAACCATTCCGCCGGGAAAAGAAACCTGACCTTTATGATGTGATACTTCAACAGTACGAGTCATAACGACTACTGAATCTATAGTTTTATCTTCATTGATTATTAGTGGAACTAGAACAGCTGAAGGTTTAGATTTTTGATCATTGTCTCCTAAATCCTCTAGTGCTGATTGAGGAAGTTCAAAACTCGAATTCTGTTTATTATCCTCTACATTAATTTTCGCCACGAATTGTTCGATGTCACCCAATACAAGTGACCGTGAATCAGGGTTCAATTTCGACCATGGCGCTGGCGGTCCCGGCATCCAACTTTTAGGTCGCGGTAACGATTCATAGTTATTATAAATTTCTTCCAAGTTAAATACTTCTGCTTCCTAAAACATCAGATATCGTAGGTACATCCATTAAATCTAGAATTTTATTAACACCTTCGGAAATTTTCATACTCTGAGGAAAAATTACATCAACACCCATTGCATGAAGAGTATCATGATCATCAGATGGGATTACACCACCCATTGCAACGACAACTTTCCTATTAGGATTTAAACGACTCAACTCTTTCATCATTTCATCAACTTGTGCAACATGTGCACCTGAATGACATGAAACACCTATCACATCGATTGATGGATCATTTGCAATTTTATGTGCTGTCGATTTAGGAGTTTCACTTATGACTCCAGACCAAACAACATCAAATCCAGCATCTTTAAACCCAGCTGCAACGATATTAGGGCCTCGATCATGTCCATCTAAGCCAAAAGTAACTAGCAACATTTTCGGTTTAGCTCCTCGTGCCTGAGAAGCTGTTTCAACACGATGCTGTGTTGCTAGAAACTCTTCATTAGTTTTCATTTCATTTGCATAAGTCCCTATAGAAACAACTGCAACACGTTCGCGAGGACCAAATGCCTTAGTCAATGAGGTCGTAATATCTTCCCAAGTTGCTCCAGCTGCCATCGCATCAATTACCGGTGGCATAAGATTTTGATTTCCAAGTGCTGCATTTGTAACATGGCCAGTTAAGCGCTCAACTTCACCAACGTCAGAGTGAGACCGAACGTACTCAATTGAAGCTAACTGGGCTTTACGAGTTGCCGTTGCATCTATGCTTAGACCGTCGAGCTCTGGTGCGTTTTCATCTACGAATTCGTTAACACCTACAATCTTTGTCTGACCTGAATCTTGCCAGGCTTGACGAACAGCTGCGGACCTAGTTATTCGTTCGCGTAACCATCCGTTTTCAGTAACAGCTCTAATACCGCCATTAGAAGCTATTTCCTTAACAACGTCATTTGCATCACGCACCATTTTCATGGTCATTTCTTCGATCGCGAAAGAACCACCGAAGGGATCGATTAATTCATGCAGTCCTGCTTCAAGCATTATTTTTTGTGTTGCTTCAGAGATCCTTCGAGCATCATCAGATGGGAGCCTTACTCCTTCATCGTAACTACTGGTATGCAAACTTTGGGTACCTCCCAAAACGGCTGCCATCGATTCTATTGTCGATCTAACGATATTGAACATCGGGTCCTTAGACTGTAAAGAGACACCTGACGTATGTGAATGGAATCGCATTCGTTTTGCATCATCAGTTGTTGCTCCCAACTCAGATACATATCGCTCCCACAGGATTCGCCCTGCTCTCATTTTGGCTATTTCGCCAAAAAAGTCGATGCCCACCGAATAAAAGAAAGAGAGTTGAGGTGCAAAGTCGTCGACTGCAATACCTCTGCTCTTCATGGTTTCAATATATTCAACTCCAGCTGCGAGCATATAACCTAACTCTTCATGCAGAAATGCTCCACCTTCTTGATAGTGATATCCGGAGATAGAAATAGGGTTGAACTTAGGTAAATTAGTAGAGCAGAATTCGATAATGTCTGTAGCGATCCTCATGCTTGGACTGACACCAAACATCTCAGTATTTCTAACATTTAGTTCTTTAATTGGATCGTTTTGAATAGTCCCTCTCAAGAATTTAGGATCGACTCCTTGGTTACGCGCAGCAACGATCAAACCAGCTAGCGATTGTAATACTGCACCATTCATTGTCATCGAAACTGAAACATCACCTAAAGGAACTCCTTCGAAAAGACGCTCGAAATCATATGCACTGTCTAATGCAACACCAGACATTCCTACCTCAGCTGCATACGTTTCGTTGTCGCTATTCAAACCATGATGCGTGAGGATATCAAATGCAACAGACATTCCCTTATCTCCATTTGCATATCTATCACGATAGATTTTGTTTGTTTCGACTGCTGTCCCATATCCTGCATATTGTCGAGTTGTCCAAGGACGACCAACATACATTGATTCGTACACTCCCCTTGGAGATCCTGGTGTACCTGGCAACCTATTGGCCCACAAATATTCGCTTCTACCATTGCCGCCATAAAAAGCCTGTTGAACGCGATCTGGTCTAACGGTAGAAAGTTTCCTTAAACGATTAAGTCTTTGTTGCTCTTCATTCCCATCAGCCATTGGAACTCCTTTTTATAGTTCCAGGAATCTTAGCCCTATTTCGAAAACCCAGTAAAACGAATTTGAACTCTAAAAAACGAAAAAGGGTCTGACCCTATAGATCGGATCGATCTATAGGGTCAGACCCTTAAGAAAACAAAGATTATTTAGATATCTTTGCAAGTACGTCACGAGAAGAAAGAATAAGTAGATCTTCTCCATCTACTGAAATTTCTGTTCCACCGTATTTTGAATAAATAACAGTGTCTCCGACAGCGATTTCCATTTCTATTCTTTCGTTGTCATCTCCAACTCGACCTGGACCTACTGCTAAAACTTCACCTTGTTGTGGCTTTTCTTTGGCAGAGTCAGGAATTACAAGTCCACTTGCGGTTGTTTCTTCAGCTTCTGCTGAACGTATAACGATTCGATCTTCTAATGGCTGCAGATTCATGCAGTGCCTCCTAATATATTTAAGATTGTTACCTCTTAGCACTCTCGAGTGAGAGTGCTAATACGCTACCAAGTGTTGATAGTCGTATTCAACCTGGGTGAAGGGTTAATTGTCCGAATAACCCAAAATGGGGGATCAGACCCCCAGCTTCCAGGTGGGGTTAATGCCAGTCGTTAGTGGAGACGGACCATCAAGTTCGTATCTTATCTTTCCGGTAATAGCTATCATCGCTGCATTATCTGTGCACATTGACCGCTGAGGTATTAGAGCACGAATCGAATACTTGTCAGCAAGCTCTTGGGCCCTAGATCTCAAATAAGAATTTGCGGCAACTCCTCCGCCAATTGAGAAAGCTTTCGACGGTGTGCCACGAGAATTTAACAATTCAATAGCAGCTTCGCTTTTAGATATTAACGAATCAACTACCGCTGCTTGGAAACTTGCACACAAATCTTCTACCTTTGCATCTGGATTATCTCTGACAACATGTTTCATTGCTGTTTTCAATCCAGAAAACGAAAAATTGAACGGATCTTTTTTCAACGGACGAGGAAGATTGAATGCTTTAGGATCTCCCTTTTCTGCAAGCTGATCGATCTTTGGTCCTCCTGGATATCCAAGTCCAAAAAGTCTTGCTACCTTGTCGTAGGCTTCTCCAGCAGCATCATCAATAGTGGCACCTAAAATCTCATATGCCCCTGGTTCATTAACGATCACAACCATTGTATGACCTCCAGATACCAACAATGAAACATGAGGAAACTCAACATTTTCATGTTCTAAAAGCACGCTCAAAATATGTGCCTCATGATGATTGACTGCCACGAAATCTTTGCCTAAAGCATAAGCGTATGCTTTTGCAGCAGTAGAGCCCACTAACAATGCCGCAGCAAGTCCAGGTCCGGTACATCCAGCAAATAGATCAACATCACTTAATTCAATATCTGCTTGTTCACAACTTAATCTAACAACATTGTTTACCATTTCAATATGGTGTCTTCCAGCTAGTTCTGGAACCACTCCTCCGTATTTAGTTTGAACATCAATTTGGCTTGATACAACAGAACTTAAAAGAACATCATCTTTAACAACTGCAGCTGCGGTTTCATCACATGAAGATTCGATACTTAGTATGATCACGTTCGTGCCACCTTTATTGAATCTAGCCACATAATCTCAGCATCCTCACCATTGTCACGATAGTAATGCTTTCGTTTTCCTACACTTTCGAATCCAAGCGATTCATAAAGACTGATTGCAGGAAAGTTAGAAACACGAACTTCCAAGGTAGCTTTTTGCGCCCCGAATGTTTTCGCTTTTCCTAATAGCGCTACTATCAACTTTTTTGCAAAACCTTTACGTCGAGAATTTTCTTGAATAACCAAAGAATAGATATGAAGTTCATCGCCGATTACCTGCCCCACACAAAAACCTTTGATTTCGTTATTGTTTACATACACCAACGAGATATGAGAGGGGCTGTGTAGTTCCTTTAGAAAAGTTTCACCACTATTTGGATTTACATTTGTTTCATTCTCAATCTTGACGACACTGTCAATGTGGGATTCTTGCATTTCCATCACGTCTATATTCATTTTGGCTTACCCCACGAAAGTTCAGCATCGGATTTCCTAAGATACAAAGCCTTTGGAGTAAATGTGTCTACCATCAGATCTTTAGCAACTGCCTCTTGAACAAATTCAATGGCATGCTGTGGATTTATCGACAATAGTTCTATTCTGGATTTTTGCAAATGATCAATTTTCTCGAACTCTGAATAAGCTTCAGGATCATCTAGAACTATTTGGCCCTCAAAGCCATTTATTCTTTCCACCAATTCACTAGGAGAAATCAAAGTCTCACTAATTGATCGTGAAAACGATGTTGCAATACTTATACCATCTACATCCAAACCATGCACTTGGTCCTGGCTATTAAATTGGGCACAATACACTTCATGTCGACGAGCATCTTTTGCAATTAATATAGATCTGCCTTCATCGTGAGATAAAGCAGCAAGTTCTAGTGACGACATTGGAACTATAGGACAACCTATGGCATGCGAGATGCTATGTGCTGCAGTTATTCCGACTCTAAGCCCAGTAAACATTCCAGGGCCAATTCCTAAACCTATGGCTTCGATCTCGCCGATTTTAAGGCCTTGATCTTTTAAACACTCCTCAATAGCTTTCAAAATGTTCTCAGAATGCGAAGATCGCTGTGTAAGAATCGAAACTGAAGATGTTGCGTTCTGCTCTCCACATGCAATTGATACACAATCGCTTGAAGTATCGATAACCAATACTTTCATTTCACTAACTCACATTTAATGTTACGAAATTCATCATTAGAATCGTCAAAAGTCAATCGATAATGCTCACGATCTAATAGCTCTTCTATTCTTTCTCCCCACTCAATCATGGTAATTGCATCATCGGAAAATAAGTTCTCAATGCCTAAATCAAAAATCTCGTTTACATGTTCTAAACGATAGGTGTCAATGTGTATAACTCGAAAATCAGTACCTTGATACTCTGCAACTATCGCAAAGGTAGGAGAAATTACTTGTTCTTTTATGCCAACTGCCTTACAAAATAATGAAACGAATGTGGTCTTTCCAGCTCCTATGTCTCCAACAAGAACTATTACATCACCCGGTTTAAAAACTTTTGTACACTCACTGGCATACAATGGCAATTCGCCCAAAGTGATTTCTTCTCTAGTTAGGTTTTCTAGTATCACTTAACTATCCAATACTTTTTTTACAATCCGAAGATCGTTGCGCATATCTTCTTCTGCGCGCTTTCCATTACGCAATACAAATGCTGGATGAACCGTGGGTATAATCACACTTGAATCTTTTACGGTTTGAGTACCTCGTAATTTGGTTATACCTTCTTTAGTTTGAAGGACATATCGCGTAGCAAAGTTTCCTACTGGGACGATTACCTTAGGCGATACGAATTCGATCTGACCTTTTAAAAATGCACTACATCTTTTTATTTCTTCTCGGTTAGGATCTCTATTTTCTGGCGGCCTACATTTCAAAACGTTTGCTATATATATCTCTTGTCTTTGAATCCCAATTTCCTCGAACAAACGAATGAGAAGCTGGCCTCCTCTACCGACGAAAGGTTTGCCGGTCTCATCTTCGTTAGCACCGGGCGCTTCGCCAATTACCATGATTCGTGCCGAAATTGGCCCATCACATAACACTACATTTTTTCTTGTTTGACAAAGATCACATCTAGTACAGTTCAAAGCGTCCATTGCCAACAACTCATAGCTGGCATATGTCCGATCATCATCCAATATATTTTGATCTGCGGTTTTTGGCACCCTTATAGCGTAGCGATTTTGTTGAGGAATTCGCCTAGCGCAGCATTAAATTCATCAGGAGATTCAAGCATGGGAGCATGTCCAACGTCTTCAATGATTATTTCCTTTGTACCTAAAGCCCTAGCAACGATATCTGCATCTTTTATAGGAGTAACCGGATCTGAGGTTCCGACCACGACGAGGGCTGGAGATGAGAATTTCTCGAGTGTTTCTAAATAGTTAAAGTCTGCCAACATTTTCAATGCATCAGAGCAAACTTGGCGATCTGTCGAATTCACACATCTCCTCACGAATTCAACAACTGCATTCGATGCTTTTTTACCTAAGGCGAACCTTGCCATCGGAAAGCCGACTATTGGAAACTCGGAGAAAAAGTGAAATGCTTTTCCAGTTAAAGAAAACTTTGCAAGTGCTTCTGTAATATTTTCAACATGATGATATGGAGGATGGGCTAATGTTGAAACCAAACCAAGCCCTCGAACATGTTTATCTGCGTGGGCTGGATATTGATCGAGGTAAGCCATTGCTGCAACACCGCCCATTGAGTTTCCGATAAAGACCACGTTGACTAATTCTAAAGTTGTAATCACATCATGCAAATCATTGGCGAGCAACTCTAACGTCATACCTTGATCGCCAGCTTCAGAACCACCATGACCTCTAATGTCTATTGCAACAAGATCGAATTGTTCTCTGAGCTCCTCGAATTGATGTGCCCAAATCGCCGAACACAATGCGAAACCATGTAAAAAAATCAAGGTTGGTTTAGTTTTACTCCTCGGACCGTCACGATATACCATCAATTTGGCTCCGTCGCGCGTTTCGATAATGAATTGTTCTTTTGTTAAAAACTCAAAATCTACTTCTGTATTCGACAATGCATTAACGACAATTTTCTGCGCACCATAAGCTGCCGAAGCAACACCAATAGCTGCAGTAGCTGCAATACCTATAACTTTTAATGGATTATTTGCCATACGAACTCAATAGCCTACACGTAAATTCTTTGTACCCTTGGGCCAATACCACACAAGATTTCATAAGATATTGTGTCTGTTGCCATAGCCCAATCATCGGCACTAATTTGCTTTTCTTTACTTTTCCCAAAAAGCACAACTTTAGTGCCTACTTGATATTCATCATCTCCTAAATCAACCATTAATTGGTCCATTGTCACTGCCCCTACAATTGGGTAGAACTTATCCTCGATTAGAACATTTCCACCTTTAATTCCTAAGTTCCGCGGCACTCCATCGGCATAACCTATAGGGACCACCGCAATATTAGTGTCCTTTGGAGTTCGAAAGAGCGAAGAATATGAGACGCCTTCCCCTGCATTTATGCGATGTATGTAAGAAATCTCAGAGTAAAGATCCGCTATCGGTTCAAGATCGAGAAATTGTTTCATATCTAACGAAGGATAATAACCATAGATACTCAAGCCCACTCTGACTAGATCGAATCTAGACCCTGGAATCGAGATTGCAGCAGCGGAATTAGCTGAATGTACATAGTCAGGATTTAGTCCTCTACTTTTTAGTTGTTCTAGCTCATACTCAAAAGTTTTTAGCTGCCCTAAAGTTTCATCTTTTACTTGGTCGTCTGCTGATGGAAAGTGAGTATATATTCCTTCTAGTTTTAGATTACTCGCTAAAGAAATTATGTCTGCCAGTTCCGAAACATTTTCTATTCGACAACCAACCCTATTCATACCGGTGTTTATTTTTAGATGAACGTTGAAGTCTCTCTTTACACTAGCAATCCGCCTTAAAAAATCTCTTGAATATACACTCAGCGAAACTTTCAAATCTGAAAACTGTTCAAGATCTCCAATCCCTGGTTCGCTTAAAAGAAGGATTTTTGTTTTAATCTGGTTTTTTCTAAGCTCAATTGCTTCATCCGGTGTCGCAACGCAAAGAAATTCAACACCTAAATTTTCTAGAATTTTTGCTACTGGGATAAAACCATGCCCATAAGCATTTGCCTTTATTGCCACTGCGACTTTTGACGGACTTACTAACTTAGAAATATTAACAAAGTTCTTTTCTAGCTTATCTAGACTAATTTGAAAACAATTCCTTGAAGAAAATTGCATAAAATAACACTACTAGATTTTCTTAAGTGCAATAACTACAGCCACGGAACTAATGTCAGAATGACTAATAGAGCACTGGAAATCAAGATCTGAAAACTCTTTTATATCAAGCCTAATCTCAGGTGCACCGTTTTCGCTTTTAATGATTTCAATATTTTTTAAACCTAAACTAAATGGGATTCTTCCTAGAGATTTCGATAGTGCTTCTTTTGCGGCAAATCGAGCAGCAATAGAACTAATCATTTGTTTTGAAAGGCGATCATAACTATCGATGCCGAGCTCTTTAATCTCGAGACTTGTCAACATCTTGTCGATAATTTTTGGGTGCCTCTTGATTGCTAAAGCCATACGATCATTGTCAACAATGTCGATTCCTACTCCAACGATCATTTGCTTACAACCAATACTGTTCAGCAAGATCCACAACAGGCTTCGTCAGAAGTTCCATAATGCTTACTTTTTCGAGAATAGTTTCATCAAAAGAATCTTTTTGCTCAGTAACAGCATCTCTTAAAGCAAACAATCTTTGTTTATACCCTTCCAAAATACGCTTTCGAGCTTGAAGTGAAATCTCTAATTCATCTTGTAAATCAATATGCAAAAGCGTAATACCTGTAGTCTTTGTTCGCTTCACTTCTGGGATTAAGATCACATTGCGCATGTCGCTTTTACCTTGTGTTATCCAGACAACTTGTTCACGTGCGGTAAGGCTCTTCGTACCACGCAATTTAGGGTTGTCAGAAATTCGCGATTTAAGATCTTTAGCGCTACCAACTTGCTCTATGATCACCAAGTTAGCTTCACCAGAAGAGACATCGCCTTGAATTTCATATCGAGTATGACCCGTTATAGATGCAACCATTTCATCTAATGCAAGCAAAGTACGAATCACAGGATATTGCAACGTATCTCTTTCGATACCCTTCTCTAATAGATAGGAAACACTTGGCGATCGCAAAAGCGTGTCATCAGATCTAGAAATACCGACTGTTACCGTCTTTGCTTGGTGTCTGATCGCATCAATTGGACGGGTTAATTGATCAATCGATCTTGTTAATATCGAAACTGCACAATTAGCTAGCACTTGTGGAGTTTGCACACCTTGACATTGGTCAGCTAATAGCGCGGGCATGAACGGAGGCGTTAGAGCTACGAATAACTTCGTTAGATTAGCCGCATCACTAGCATCCAAGATGGCATCATATTGCCTGTCAGCCAACATCTTGAAGTATTCAGTTGACGGTGTAGCAAGTTTTTGGCCAAGTTTTGAAAGTCCCATTGCAGTATCAAGTTCGCTAGGAGTTAGATCTGCTAGCGCCCCTCGAGCTTCTCTTAAAACTTTGGCCGTTGAATCAATAGCTCTTGCTGATTCATAGCCAAAAATATGGCCTGCCATAACTGAAAGTATGAAACTAAGGTGTTTGTTAGTCTTAGGCACTGTAATTACGGTATCTGTAGAATCGAATCGTTCAGATACATCATCGGTTATGACAATCGGACATGCTTTATGCGCTTTATATATCGCGACTTCTTTTGCTACGTCATCAGCATTGGATCCGTCTAATCCTGTTGCACACACAACAATAAGAGGTTCCGAAGATAAATCAATATGTTTTTTATCTTCGGTTGAATCTTCTGCAATTGCTTTGTAACAAAGCTCTGAAGATTTAATCCTTATTTCTCTAGCAGCGATAGTGTTTGCGCCGTTTCCAACAGTTGCCCAAGATCTCCTGGATAAAACATTAGCCTTAGCAATCTCCCCGATTCTTTCCCGATTGGCTAAAACCTTGGCCATCAACTCAGGCAGTCCATAGAGACCATCTACTATTTGGTTCACTAATTCCTTATCCAATTCAGATTCATTTCTGATCTGCTCAATGGCAATTGACAAATAGGCAGAAGCTGCGACTTGCGCATAGAAAGCTTTGGTAGACGCAACGGACATCTCCACATCTCTACCACTAGATGTATAACACACACCATCGGCTTTAGAGGTGAGATCGCTACCTCTTCTATTTACAATCGCAATGATACTTGCACCGCGATCTTTTAAAAGATCGACAGTACGATTTGTGTCAGTTGTAGTACCAGACTGAGAAACCGCAATCGCAAGCACATTACTCATATCGCCTTTAAGCGCAAACCCCGATAGTTCAGTTGCGAGAGTTGCCTTCACATTAAGAGATGAATTTAAAGCATTGAAAAAGTATTCACAAGACTGAGCAGCGATTGCAGCAGTACCTTGACCTATTAAGAACACCTGATTTATTTTCCCTGATTTCAGGTGCTCTTGAATATGATCAGGAACAATGTCTTCAATAATTATTGGATAATAATTGTCGCCAATACGTTCAAACTTTCCATGCAATGTAGTAGAAAAACTTCTTGGTGCTTCGTTTATCTCTTTCCATAAATAGTGTTCGAACGATCCTCTATCGATATCTCGAGTTGTTACTTCACTATTGATAATGTCATCTTCGTTGACTTCTAAATTCTGGCCGTCATAAGCAATCCGCACCAAACCTTCAAGGCTTCCAGCCTTTTCAGAATGTAGACAGAAGATCTGTCCCCTAGAAGAAACTGGCTGATTCGGATCATGTGGAGTTTCTCCATCTACTCGAACGTATTGTTCCGCTACTTCAACGACTCCATAAGGTTCGCTCGCAATCAAGTATTCATTTTCACCTAAACCTACAAAGAGGCCTTGTCCTCCACCACGCAAGGCTAGAAATAAACTTTCGGGTTCCGCCTGAGCCATCAATGAAACTGCTGTTGAGCCTTCAAACCGCGAGACGACTTTACGAAATGAGTTGATTACGTCTTCTTTATTGTTTTCTTTTCGCTCATGACTATATAAAACAGGAATCAACTTTGCATCTGTAGTTATCTCAGGATTTATGTCGCACTCTGCACGTAAAGCATCATGATTATCTATGTCTCCATTGAGTGCACCTAGAGCAACTTCAAAATTTCCGTTACTTAATTGCTCTGTCATGTCCAAAGGATGAGTATTATCTTCACTTATAACGCCCATAGATGCCCATCTCGTATGGGCCATAACCATTTCATGAGCATCAGTATTGCGAGAAATAATGTCAAACAAAAACTCGTCACTAGAAATTGAGTCGCGGAGAAATTTGACGTTGTCCCCTAATTCCCCAATTTCTGCAGCTCGCTTGTATACGAAATATAGAATTGAAGTTGAATCTAGAAGAGCCTCACGCACTGTTCTATTGGTGAAGTTCGAATAGTTTCGTTTTTCAATTATCTCTCGGTCGTGTTCATCCAAATTTACATTTGTCAAAGAAAAACTTATACCTGCGCTGTCACGTCCGCGAACTTCGATACGATCTAAGCTTCGTAAAACTAAATTGATGGAACGATAGATTGCGATCACATTGTTAGGAATCGAGCTTAAATCTTGCTTATTCTGTGTTATGAGATCCGAGATCTGATCTGCACCAATACACGCATCTTGTTCTATTCTCCATAACGAATCATTAATTTCGATTAACTTATTTTTTGTGTCTTCATCGAGTTTTTCGCCATCGAGTATGCTTTGTGTTTTTTCACGTGCGTTTGCAGACTGATTTCTAAGTTGGTCGCAAAATTGTGAATTTTTTACTAAATTTATAACTCCACCAACGCTAATTGCTCTTTTAGCTAATTTTGACAACTCTTCAATATCGATATCATCGTTTACTGGATCCGTATTTATAACTTCGAGAATTGAAATCAGACCACTCAACTCATCAGAAACTGGGTCTGTTTGTTTTCTAACTAAAGCTACAATTCCACACATATTTATCCTTAATTACAAACTTTTATTACTGTTTCTTTTAACTGTTCTATAGCGCTTAATGCTTCACTTTCATCTGATGCTTCTACGCTAATGCGAACGACTTCTTCAGTGCCAGATGGACGAATGATTATTCTTGAATTTTGCCCAAGTTGTTTGAGTAAATCTTCTTTCTGGCTTAAGATTTCTTGGCTATCAGTTGCATTCTTTTTAAAAGCTACTTGAACTTTATCGTGTTTTTGAATTAGTGGAACAAACAAGTTCAATATCGACGATGCATCACTTCGATTCAACTTTGATTTAACAATGCTAGCTACAGATAAGGAGTTCAAAATTCCATCACCCCAGAATTGTTTATCCGATCGAATTATATGACCTGACTGCTCTCCGCCTAGAGAGAAATTACCTCGAAGCATCTCTGCTAAAACATACTTATCGCCAACATCGGTTTCGACAAACTCAATATCATGCTCGCGTAAAAACAATCTCAGAGCTCCGTTACTCATTGTTGTCGCTACTACTGCATTGTTTGATAAAGAACCTAGGGCTTTCATATCAATCGCAAAAAGAGCAAGAATTTTATCTCCATCAACAATATTGCCTTTGTTGTCAACGACCATCACTCGGTCGGCATCACCATCAAAAGCAAAACCTATATCAGCGCCATAGCTCATAACTGCTTTCTGCAAGTCTTCAAGATGAACAGCTCCACAGTTTTCATTAATACGCTTACCATCAGACTCAGTATTAATTGCTTGCACATCAGCTCCACAATGTTCAAATACATGCGGTCCTACAAAATGAGCAGCTCCATTAGCACAGTCTAAAACAACCTTTAAGCCATCGAGTTTCGGTCTATCGGCAAACTCAATTAAGTACTTTGCATATTCGTAGATGGCTTCATTCGTTGATGGACTTTCACCTTCTTCGAAATCAATTTCTTCAAATCTCGATAGACAATCAAGCATCGATGACTCGATCTGTAGTTCCATTTCTGAAGTGACCTTTTGTCCGCCAACACCTAAGACTTTAATCCCATTATCTTCAGGCGGATTATGGCTAGCAGTTATTACAACTGCGGGAACACTGTTTTTCTGAGCTAAAGCAGCAACCCCTGGAGTGGGGATTATTCCGAGATCTCGAATTGTTCCTCCAGCAGTTTGTATTGCTTTTGCTATTGCAGAGCTAAGTTGCGGACCTGAAACTCTGGTATCGCGACCTATATAAAAATCTGATTGAACACCAATTACATCAGCGATTGCATGGCCCAAACAATAAGCAACTTTTAAAGAAAGCACATCAGGAAATTTGCCTCTAATACCGTCAGTCCCAAACCTGACTTGATCTGCTATATCCATCCAACCATGCTAGCGATATGTAGAACTGATTCTTTAATATTAAGTTAAAACAGATTAAATTATTAACGCTTAGAGAACTGTGAAGCTTTTCTAGCTTTCTTAAGTCCGTACTTCTTGCGCTCTTTTTCACGAGGATCTCTTGTAAGCAATCCTGCAGCCTTAAGGTCTGTTCGTTGGTCTGGATCTAAACCTAAAACTGCTCGTGCAATACCCAGACGCAAAGCTCCAGCTTGTCCTGCAACTCCACCACCGATGATTGTTGCATCAACATCATATACATCTTTTGTATTAGATACATTAAGTGCTTCAACAGCATGTCTTACCAACAAATCACTGTTTAAATATTGTTCAATAGGTTTCTTATTTACAGTAATTGTTCCATTGCCTGGGCGTACTCTCACTCGAGCAATTGAACTTTTTCTTCTACCTGTTGTTTGAATTAGTGGTTTTGTTTTAGGCACTTAAATTTCCTCTAGTAGTCACGCATTAGGCGCTAACTTTGTCTTTCTTGGATTTAATTTCAAATGGTATAGGTTTTTGTGCTGCATGAGGATGCTCTGCCCCTCTATACACATGAAGCTTCTTGATCATTTGTCGACCTAAACGGCCATGAGGAAGCATTCCCTTGATCGCTAGCTCAACTACTTCACGAGGATCTTTTTTCATCATGTCTTGTAAAGTCATTGATCGAAGTCCACCTGGATATCCTGAGTGGAAGTAGTAGTTCTTGTCTTCGCCCTTACGGATAGAAATATCAAGTTCACTCGCATTGATGATGATCACATTATCGCCGACATCCATATGTGGTACCCACATTGGTTTGTGTTTTCCTCGCAAGAGATGAGCAGCCTCTGTGGCTACTTTTCCAAGCACTAGACCTTTTGCATCTATCACATGCCATTCACGAACAATGTCTGTCGCTTTTGGTTGATATGTTCCCATTATTTCCTCTGTAGTCGATTTTGTTGAGCAGCTATTACTGCACATAAGAACATATAAATCTAGCGCGTTTTCGCCTCTCTTAGCAAAGCGAGCCCACAATTCCGCACGATGGCGTTCTAAACACTGACATTTCGATAGTTAAACACCCCAACGCAGGGCTAATAGGAGACGTTAACCAAGAATAGACCATGTGGCGGCGCAATTTGGGAGCCCAAAACTCGATCGGTACCTTGCAACATCAATTCGACGTATTCAAGAGAAATTTTTCCTTTCCCCACTTGAACAAGTACTCCAACGATTGAACGTACCATCTGCCAACAGAATGCATTTGCAGAAATTTCAAAGCAAATCAGTCCTTCTGAGCTGAGGCTAATCAAATGGCTTGGAGGATCAGCGAATCTAGCTGCTAGAACTTCGCGAATATTATGTTTAGAATTTGGGTCTTCCCGGCATACGCTTGAAAAATCCTTCTCTCCAACAAAGTATTCTGCGGCTTTCGACATCGCATCTAGGTCAAGTTTATTTGGGATATGCCAAGAAAAATCGCAGCTAAACATATCTATATTTTTGGAGTTATTTATGAGGTAATTATAAGTTCGAGATTTTGCAGAAAATCTTGCATGAAAATCTTCTTCAACTTCCACGATTTCAGAAAAGACTATTTCAGGATTTAATCGCTGATTCAAAACGTGTTTCAATCTTGAAATATCTAGGTCCATCTCTGGAGTGTCAGGAAAATTGAAGGACATAACCTGATGCAATGCGTGAACGCCTCGGTCAGTCCTTCCAGCAATAGCGAAATTTACATTTTGCTGAGCGACCATTTCAATGACTTCGCGAACTTTACCCATAACTGTAGGTACACGATCTAAATCCTCTGAAGTTTGCTCGGCAACACCATGAAAATATTTCCCATGATAAGAAAACGTCGCCTTATAGTTCTTCATAACTAGTCAATTCTATCCATTTTTTCATCTTTTGTTATCTCGGACGTAGCTCGTTCAGCGTGATGTTTTGGCTCGATAAGTGAATCGTGAGCATTTGCAGCAAGTGAGGAGACCTTAGGCTCCGAACGTCCGCATAGCGGTGCGAAACAGCGAGCGATCGACTTATCGAGCCAAAACGTCGAAATAAGGAAATTAGTATATGAGGATTAAAAACTGAAGGACTATACGAGTTCGATGCGTGCCATTGGAGCTTTATCTCCAGGGCGTGTACCAAGCTTTAAGATACGTACATATCCACCTGGACGAGAAGAATACTTTGGAGCAATCTCTGTCACAAGCTTATTGACTACAGCTTTGTCGCGAAGGTCAGAAACAAGCTGACGTTGAACATGCTGAGAGTTTTCTTGACGAGCTTTTGTGATCATCTTCTCTAGTTCTGGTCGCATGAACTTTGCTTTAGCTAACGTTGTTTCGATTGCACCGTATGTAAAGAATTGGCGTGCCAAGTTAGACACAATTAATTTTTGGTGCTTTGGATCGCGTCCGAATCGTTGTCCTTTTTTTGGAGTTGCCATTTTTCTTTTCCTTAGTGCTTGTTAGGTAGTGCCAAACCACGTTCGTCAAGTTTTTCGATAACTTCATCGAGTGACTTTTGACCGAAGTTTGTAAGTGCCAATAATTCTTCTGGACTTTGTGAGAGTAGTTGTCCAATAGTTTCAATACGTGCTCGTCGTAAACAGTTACGAGGACGCTCTGAAAGATCAAGTTCATCTACGCTTAATTCTAGGTCTGGAGATGTTGTACTTGCAGGTGCAATTTCTCCAAGCTCAAGACCTTGTGGATTTTCTGAAAGTTCAGAAATGAGTTCCATCAAGTTCTTTACAGTTGAAGTAGCAGAAGCTAATGCTTCACGAGGAGTCATTGATCCATCTGTTTCAATTTCAATTGTAAGTTCATCGTAGTTTGTAGCTTGTTCTACACGGGTTGGTGCGACAGAATAGCTAACTCGACGTACTGGTGAATAAATTGCGTCAATTGGAATAATTCCTATAGTTCCACTTGCTTTTTGACGGTCAATTGCTTGATAACCTCGACCCTGTTCGATTGTGATATCACATTGGAATTGAGCTTTGTCGTTAAGGTTTGCGATCACCAAATTTGGATTGTAGATAGTCACTTCTGGACCTACTTGAATGTCGCCAGCAGTTACTTGTCCAGGACCACTCTTATCTATTCTTCCTGTTATAGGCTCATCTGCCTCACAAGAAACAACAACGTCTTTTAGATTCAAGATAACATCAGTAACGTCTTCTTTAACACCAGCAATAACATCAAATTCATGCAAAGCAGCATCGAATCTTACTTGTGTAATTGCAGCACCTGGAATAGACGAAAGCAATGTACGACGTATTGAGTTACCTAGTGTCTGTCCGAATCCTGGCTCGAGTGGAGAGATAACAAACTTGCAAGTATTTCCTACTTGCTCTCCTGCTTCTACCTCTGGTCGTTGGATGATGAGCATTTTGTCTCCTTGTGTAAGACGAAAGTGTGATTACTTCGAGTAAAGCTCGACTATGAGCTGTTCACGAACTGGTATATCTATTTGTTCTCGGATTGGAATGTCAGCAACGGTAATAGTTGCATCATTCTTGTTAACTTCAAGCCATTGAGGAGCTTCGTGATCTACAACCTCAATTGCGTGACGTACAACAATCATTGCTTTTGCGCGATCAGTTAGAGCGACTTTGTCATCCTTCTTGAGCTGGTAGCTAGGTATGTTTACTCGTTTACCATTAACAAGAATGTGTCCATGTCGAATGAACTGACGTGCTTGAGATCTAGATGCAGCGAATCCTGAACGGAAAACAACATTATCTAGACGAGTCTCTAGAAGCTGTAACAAGTTGTCACCTGTCTTACCTGTTCTACGTGCTGCTTCTTTAAAGGTAATACGGAATTGCTTTTCAAGTACTCCATATATACGACGTGCCTTTTGCTTTTCACGTAACTGGAGTAAGTACTCAGTCTCGCGAACTCTTCCTCGGCCATGTTGACCAGGAGGGTAAGGTCGTCGTTCGATAGGGCACTTCATTGAGTCACATTTTGCACCCTTTAGAAATAATTTCATTCGCTCGCGGCGGCAAAGACGACAAACAGGTCCTGTATATCTCGCCATGATTACACTCTCCGTCTCTTAGGTAGACGACAACCATTATGTGGAAGTGGAGTCACGTCTTTAATACCTACAACTTCAATACCAATATTTTGCAAAGAACGAATAGCTGTTTCTCGACCAGAACCTGGCCCCTTAACTAGCACATCAACTTTCTTTACACCATGCTCCATCGCTAATTTTGCTGCTTGTTCAGCAGCAGCGCCAGCAGCAAATGGTGTTGATTTTCTTGATCCTTTGAAACCTACTTGACCAGATGACGCCCAAGCAATTACGTTTCCTTGCTGATCAGCAATCGTGATAATTGTGTTATTAAATGAACTTTTTATATGTGCCACACCATAAAAGACATCTTTGCGGTCTTTTTTCTTCATGCGGCGGTTTTTAGTTGCAGTAGCCATTACTTAGTTACCTTCTTCTTACCAGCAACAGTCTTCTTAGGACCTTTACGAGTACGAGCATTAGTGCTTGTACGTTGCCCACGAACAGGAAGACCACGACGATGTCGGATGCCCTGATAGCAACCTATTTCCATCTTTCGTTTGATGTTCTGAGAAACATCTCTTCGAAGGTCACCTTCTACTTTGATGTTGTCATCAATATATTGTCGAAGTTTTGCAACTTCCTCTTCAGACAGATCGCGAACACGAGTCTGGCCTGGAAGATTCGTTGCTTCACAGATACTGACCGCTGTTTTGCGACCAATACCGTAAATATAAGAGAGTGAAATGTCGAGCCGCTTTTCACGGGGTATGTCGACGCCGGCGATACGTGCCATAAATACTCTTAAACCTTTCTTTGCTTAAACGTTTAACCTTGACGTTGTTTATGTCGAGGGTTTTCACAAATGACGCGTACTGATCCATGCCTACGAATAACGCGGCACTTCTCACACATCTTTTTAACGGATGGACGAACTTTCATTGCTACCTTTTGATTTTTATCGGTGTGACGGAAAAATTGTTCTTAAAACTTACTTGTACCTATAAATGATACGTCCCTGGTTGAGATCATATGTTGTGAGCTCAACTTGTACTTTATCTCCAGGAAGAATTCGGATGTAGTGCATCCTCATTTTCCCAGAAATTTGGGCAATGATTTTGTGGCCATTCTCGAGTTCAACTCGAAACATAGCATTACCTAAGGCTTCTGATACAGTACCGTCAAGGACGATTACGTCTTCTTTGCCTGAGGTCAATTTTACTCCATCATTGTTTTGTCGAGGTGATCACGAATTTGCCGCGACGATCACACCTCATAAGTTTTTAAGACAGAGATAAATACTAGACCATTTGGGACCTTATACGCCAAGCTGGGCGAACTATTAAGTCAACATTGGAGTTTAATACTTGAAAAATTGGAAAATTGGCAGCTATATTGCCAATTTAGCTCTCAATTTTGGGCATATGACGCCTTTTTCGTAATTCTCTTACTAAAAATGTAAGACCAACAATATTAAGTGCGACCAAAACAGAATAGATCAAAAAGGTGTTCAATTTTTTAGGATTGATATTGAGAGGATTTTTCTTAAGGTCATCAGAATCTGAATCGGCTTTAGGATTCGAGCTGGTAGCTTGACCCTCTGAATTTGTCTCATCTAACTCATCAACATCTTCAAAATCTGAGGATTCGAGATTAGTTTGCGCCTGATTTTGCTCTCTTTGTTCATCGACAGGAAAATCCGATATTTGTGATGGGTAGAAACCAGCAAAGATTCCTTCTCGGATTTCTCCCTCACTCAAAACAAAGACATCTGATTGTTGACTCTCCGGATCGATTGAAGAAACGATAGTCTCTTCAATGCCCGTTCTCTTCGGGGACAAATCGAAACCTTGCGGGGTAACAAATTTGAGTTGATATCCTTCTGCAGGTAAAACATTTGTAAATTCTGCTACACCACTTTCATTAGTAGTTACAGAATCAAGCACTACTCCTTCTCTAAGTAGTTCAACTTCAATTCCTTCCAAGGCAATTTCATTTTCATCCGCAATACCATCTTCATTCTCATCCATCCAGGCATTTGCTCTAACTAAAGAATATGTTCCTATTTCGCTATAAGCAGTGTAAATATTGTTGTACGGGGTCGGATCATCAGACAAAACTGCGTTCGTCAATAACAACAAATTTCCTTGTGAACCTTCATCGACGCGAATCGTCAACTCGTAGACTTGAGAATCAAAGCCATCTAAATTGAAAGTCGGCCATTGGACTCTGTCTTCTATAAAAGTTCCCCCACTCGAAGAAACATAAGAGGTATTAAGTGGCAAATAGCTAGTTAAATTAATATCCTGCGCTCTGGAAAGAGGGTCGTTACTTGCGATATTTGTAACCTCGATTATGTAGTTAATAAGTTGCCCTGGAAATACTTTACCGGAATAGCCAGTTGTCGTTATTCGAATATCCGGAATACACATTTCTCCGTCTTCGTATTGCACAATAGCTGTTGAACTTAAACCAACATTGTGAACTTCTTGAAGTTGATCTGTGACTTGAATCTGACCGGAATTCGTTAAGGGAGTAATAATATTGCATGCATCTTCCACAACAGTTTGATAACAAATCTCAGGATCATCACCCGAAAATGTTAGAACTACCAGAGGATTCATATTTTCACTCGCCCACGGCAGCGAGTTATTTGCTTTAAATTGAAAACTGGCTTCAAGTTCAGAATAGTCGTCAACTGAAATTCCAGAAATGTCTAGAATCCCCGGTTCTGTAACATTGCCCGCTACCGTCAAGAGATCGATCATCTCATAACCTGTGACAGGATTAGATTGCGAATCTACTATGGTGACGTAAAGCTCTGATAAGTCTTCGATCGAAGTACCGATCGGCATAACTAACTTTGCTTCATTCCAACTATCAACTTTCGAGGATAATACTTCGCAATAAAATCGTGAAGGCTCGACTGTAACATTTTGAGTATATCTTCTACAAGGGGCACTTCCCGTTGATGCATCAAATGACCAGGTGTCACCATTTCTTCCTTTGGCCCATACGCATCCGTTATTGTCAGGTACATATCCAATATCGTTTGTATCACCAGTAACGCCAATTTCACTTGAGGTAATACCATTAAACGTCCAAGGATCCCATCTAGAAGAACCAGCTCCTTGATGACCAAAACCTGAACACAAAGCATTCTCAGTCCAGTTGAAACATACAGCCTTACCCGATCTCGGAGAAGCTATTAGATATGCTTTTTCCCATGCAAAAATTGTGGCTTGATCGCCATCTGAAAGAGTGACCTCAGCCGCATGAAATGTCGGCAAGAAGTTGGCCATATCAACGGCTTCTCTTCCGGCTGTAGTCACTGTATTGAGTTGGTCCGTAATAGCTACTGATGTTCCTGTTTGTAAATCATTACAATTGATGCCCAAATATGTAAAGTTCTGTGGCCGGTAGGCAAATGCACAAACTGAATTATTGATTGGATTTATGAATGGTTGTGTCAACCTGCAAAAACGGTCGTTGTAACAGTTAGGTCGAGGATTAGAAAAGTATCCGCCATCTCCATTACTGCAACGTCCATCTCCTGTAGTTGCATCAAAACAGACCAGTCGAGTTCCTTTGCAGATATCGACTACAAAATTACATCCAAAAATATCTAGATTCGATTCAAAAGCATAATTCATGTAAATATACATCTTTGTGCCTTGCACTATCGATTGAGCAATAGGGCCAGTTGAGCCATAATCCGTATGATTAGCAGGAGTATATGCCGTTACAACTCCACCATAAGAAGCTACAAGATCTTTGGTTGTATGACTCCCACATGGTGTAGAACCTATCGCAGGATCATAACTATAAACTTTCAACGTAATGTCATAGGTGAAAAGACAATCCCCAATTTTATTAAGTTGTTGAATGCGACTCTGGCGTTGACCTCCGAGGGGTGCGCCTGCGGAACTTAACTGTATGTATTCTTGCCCTTCACACATGTCGTTTGTATTTGTGTCAAAACAGACTATTCCGAAACCAAGATTTCTTTGTGTTGAAGTAAATATTCGACCGTCTTCATCTAAATAGTGCAACGGTGTCACAGGAGAACGAAAATCGCTATTGCCTTGAGAATCATAAAAGTCTTTTGGATAACCTGCGCAGTTATCACCTGTTGCTTTTTCGACACACCCGATATCGAACTTTCTCTGTCCAGGACCTTCACCTGCAAGAGTAGAAGTAAACAGTGTAAAAATTCTTTCTCCATGAACTATTGGAAGATATCCTGAATTGTCAGATGTTGAATTGGTAAATATTTCAGAAGTCTGAGTAACTTCTGCAGAATCTCCCTTCGCGCCGACAGGTACATTTTCTTTAGAAACTCTTATCGCATTTATTCCAGATAGATTTGATTCACTGGAAAAATTTTCTCCCCCATCATTCGAAAATTGCTTTATGTAACCAGGAGGAGTAACCAACGAGTCTTGAACATACTGCTGACGAGACGATATTGTTTCATTCAAGAGTAAATCCATTGGAGAAGCTAAGTCATTTTGAATCGTAAATTTCCAGTTCATTTCTGAACCTGGTCTGACTTCCTCTAATTCGTTGCCATTTTCATCGGTCAGCGTTTTTGAAGCTATCGAGATCGAAGTCCTTCCTCCGCCAGGGCCAAAAATTGAGTCTAAATAATCTGGAATTCCATCGCCATCAGAGTCATCATTACCTAAATTTCCGTCGCCGTTTACATCTTCTTCGATGTTCGTAATTCCATCGCCATCATAATCGTCGCTGTCTTCAGCACGATACGGTAAAACGAATTGAGGGTTTGCCATTCGTCTTCCTAGAGTTAATTGAGAAGCTGCGGTCAGGTGAATAAAGTCGGCTCCTCTCAATAAATCTTCTGTTTCTACGACGAACGTTTTAGGGTCGCTATCAGCAATGTTTTGAATGGCTTGACGGACATTGTTATTGCCTTGAGTTACTTTTTCAAAAGTTGAACATGGATGGACTGCAAGTATGCAAACGCTAACGGCACATCCTGATGGATTGTAAATCAGATTGTAGACATTCGATAAACATTGCTGACCAGAGATCTTTCCCAAAATATTGATTGCATCAGGATGCATCTCTAAATCCTGTTTAACCGAATCAAGCAGTTCTGTAAGGTTTGCCTGATAATTCTCCACAGTCTCTGCCTTTACAGCATCTGATTCCCCTTGCATCCAATAAAACGCGTCTATCGAATACGTATCGCCATTTGCCTGCATGATAGCTGCAAGATCAAGTCTTCTTTGTTTCAACATGTCATATGATTTTCCGACTGAATTAACATTCCAATCGGCAAGACCACCAAATTCGTTACTCGGAGTTTGAGCGAGTCTCTGCAAACCATAGGTCACTTTCAAAAAGACCATGTTTCTTCGCCCTTGATCCCACAAGTTTCTTGCTATACCTATTTCAGGTCCAAAGTAATTTTTGGGTTGGACAGAAGTTAGCGGTAAAAGTTCAGTTGATGAACTATTAAATCTTGTAACAGTCAGTTGATCATCACCAGTAGACCACATAATTTTTGTTGCACTGTCTGCGGGATGACTTCCAAGTGGAGGGTTCATTGAACTCACAAAGCTTGTATCGCCTTGTGCGTTTGATTGTCCTGCGAGAACTAGTACCGAATAGTGGGTTGAATTCTCGTTCGCTACAATTTCGTCTTGGCTTGTTAAAAATGTAGAAACGACCAAAACTGAAAGAATCACTCTTAATGCGTACGACAGTAAAGGTGTTTTATGTTTGAGCCTGAGAGTATGCAGAATTAACACCGATATCCATATCCCTACTGTTCGTTTGCCGATTCAATACATATATAATCGACATTTTACGAACCTGTAGGACTAGGCAATTTGATTCATTTCTGAAATAAAAACACTAACAATGCGAATCAGGCGAAAATCTAGAGGTAATAAATCGTCCCTAGCTGATTCTACGTTCCAGAATCTCCAGAATTCTATTCAGTACGTTGCCTGCTTCACCTATTCCGCCGACTTTTTCTAAGAGATTCTTGCTGTCATAAAATTCTAAAAGCGGAGCAGTTTCTTTTTCATATAGTTCGAGTCTCGTCTGAATTGCTTCAGGAGTATCATCTTTTCGCTGTTTCACATCTCCGCCACAAACATCACACGTCCAGTCAGATTTAGGAGGATTGTCGATATGATAAATTGCACCGCAGTCTGCACATACTCTTCTACCAGTGAGTCTGTGCATCACGATATCTGTATCTACCTCGATACTAATTGCACAATGCAGAGGTGCATTTTTCTGATTCAATATTTCTTCTAGTGCAGATGCTTGACCTTGTGTTCTAGGAAAGCCATCAAGGATAAAACCGTCAGATAACAATTCAGGAGAGTTATCGAATTTTTCAGCTACAACTTTTATTACTGTTTCATCTGGGACTAATTGTCCCTTATCTATATAACTTTGCGCTTCCTTACCGGCAGGTGTTCCAGCTTTTATCGCTGCTCGAAAAATGTCTCCTGTAGAAAGATGGTGGCTGCCGAAATGCTCGACCAATAAAGCAGCTTGAGTACCTTTGCCTGCACCCTGCTTTCCAAAAAGAATAATCCGAGGTTTCATAGTCATATATTGAGTAGTAACTATAGTGCTAAAAGCTTCACTGAATCACTTTGTCCCATTTGGAGGGTCAGTCCTCCGGTTAGGATTTAGAGAGGAAACCTTCGTAGTTTCGAAGTGACATTTGTGAATCTATCTGCTTCATAGTTTCAAGCGATACTCCAACCATGATCAACATTGATGTTCCACCAAATGGGAACTGTGTAATGTTCCAAAGAATCGTTACGAATATCGGGAAACCTGCGATGAACGCCACCATTATTGCACCAGGCAGAGTAATACGGTTGAGAATACGAGTTAAGTAACGTTCAGTATCTGCACCTGGTTTGATACCTGGGATATAACCACCTTGTTTGCGAATAATATCTGCTTGTTGAGAAGGATTAAAAGCAATATATGTATAGAAATATGAAAATCCAAGAATCAAAACAACTTGAGCTGCTAGATACCACCATGATTGACCGTTAATGAAATTATTTTCAACAAATTGACGGAAACTTTCATTGTTTGCCAAACCTGCAATCAACGCTGGAAACAACAAGAGTGACTGAGCAAAAATAACTGGCACGATACCCGCAGTATTTACTTTCATCGGAATATATGAACTTTGACCACCCATCATCTTTCTTCCGACAACTCGTTTTGCAAACTGCACTGGTATTCGTCTCTGCCCAGATTCTACGAACACAACACCTGCGATCATTGCAAGGCCGATCATAAGGAATACGACGAATTGTTCACGAGATCCTTCTGTCCATATTGCAGCAAACTGAAATGGAACGGTACTTGCAACAGAGGCGAAAATCAGAATAGACATTCCATTTCCAATTCCCTTAGAAGTGATCAATTCTCCCATCCACATCAGCAACGCTGTACCTGCCACAAGCGTAAGAATCATCAATAAATATTTTGGAGTAGTCATGTTGTTGACAAGGAAAGAAGTAACAGCTGTACCATCTGCATCATTGAAGCTTTGTCCGTAAAGCTGGCCTTGATTTAGCTGGTAAACCAAAACTGAAGATTGTAGTAGCGCTAAAAGAATTGTCACATACCTTGTAGTCTGTGTAACTTTCTTTTGACCTTCCGGGCCTTCTTGCTTCCAAGTTTTAACTTTTGGAATTATTTCTCCCAGCAATTGCATGATGATGCTTGCTGTAATGTACGGCATAATTCCGAGAGCAAAAACTGCAAGGTTTCGAAGTCCACCACCGGCAAGGAGGGCAAAGTAGTTAAGAAGTCCGCCACCTTGATCAGAGAAAATTTCTGGGTTTCCTAATGTAGCTCGAACTCTTTCATAGTCAACATATGGCAATACAATGAATGATCCAATTCGGTAAAGGACAATGATTGCAAGGGTGAAGAAAATCTTTTTTCTCAAGTCCCCTATTCGGAACATCAATGACAGCTTGTCGATCACTTAGCTTTCCTCTCAAATTCTTTCATCTACGCACAATTTATCAGGTAGAAATATTGCTAAAGCAGTTATTCATACTAGTTCATCACTTTCGATAATCTTGAGATTGTCGAGTCAATTTTCTCGAGATTTTCTAAATTGTGAGCTTTCTTCCTGGTGTATCTGCGCCAAAATTAGCGATTTCTAGATCAATATTGAGTGGTACAGTTTTTAGTTCGTCGTTTTCACCCATGAGCTCCGAAGGTACGGCCCACATTACTTCAAACTCGATGCCATCTGGGTCTTTACCATATACGCTTTTAGATGCTCCATGATCAGATGCACCAGTGTATGAATTTTGTTGCATTAGTTTCTCAGACATTTCTTTAAGATCACGCAAAGTTTCAACTTGCCAAGCTAGATGATACAAACCCACATTTTGTCCGCGAGGAGCTGAAGCAGCATTTTCTCCAATACTGAATAGTCCTAGATCGTGATCATTGTTTGAAAGAGGTGATCTCATAAATACAGCACCTGGTAGTTGTGCTGCAATTTCGAATCCGAAAACATCCTGATAAAATTCTGCAGAGCTTTCAGCATTTCTAACAAAAAGTACTGCATGATTAAGCCTAGAAATACTCATACATCCACATTAGTGAAAACTATCGTTCTGCGAGGTATTGATTCATTTGGTTCCATAGATCTTGATCGGCCTTCGAACGGATCAAAGGTTCAAATCCGAGGCTTTTGTAGACCTTAACTGCGATCACATTTTCCAAATGAGTTTTCAAAAAGGTTTTAGGATACAAATCGTTAAGCTGGTTCAAAATTTTAGCTACTAAAGGCTTCGCAAGATTATTTCCTTGAAATTCAGGTATTATTGCAACCCAATGAAGCAAACCAAGTAATTCTCCATCAAGTTCTCTTTCCCACGATGTTGCTGTTCCAATTTCTTTATTGTCAGAGACCAAGAACCAACAGCGTTGTTCTAAAAGATCTTCTTGTCCAGAGGTGAAACTATCAAATTTTTGCTTAGCTTGATCTAAATTTTCAAAAGCACCTGCAGCAAGATTTATTTGACACCATTTTTGGGCATCATCTAATTCATTATTAAATAGCCTAAATGAATATTCATGATCGAGCTTGAAACATAACTCGTCTTGAGAATTCCGAATCATAAACAATGCCGTATCATCGTTTGAGTACGACATTATTTATTACCTATTTGTGTGTTGATTTCCTTGAGCAGGTCTACGCTTATCTCCCCATGGAAGTGGAACGATCTCACATGTACCACCAGCAGCTTCGATTGCTGTTTTTGCACTTGCTGAAAATGCATGAGCTTTCACAGTCAAAGCCTTATCGATATTTCCTCGACCGAGTACTTTTACAAAACCTTGTTTCTTTAAAACTCCAGCAGTTCTCATTGAGCCTGGATCTGCAGTAGCTCCAGCTTCAAATGCAGAAGAAAGAGAATCTAAGTTAATTGAAAGATACTCAACTCTAAATGGGTTCGAAAAGCCTTTGGCTTTTGGAGAACGACGATATGTTGGAACTTGTCCACCTTCGAAACCTGCAAACACAGTGTTGCGTGCATGTTGACCTTTAGTACCACGACCAGCAGTTTTACCGCCTTTACCAGCGATACCTCGACCTACGCGTTTTTTAGTTTTCTTTTCGCCTTCGTTAGGACGCAAATCATTAATTTTGATCATTACTGATCCTTTCGCCCAGCTGTGCTGGCATCCTCTACACTAACCAAGTGGTCAACGCTGGCAATCATGCCACGAACTACAGGGTTGTCTTCATGTACTCTGCTTCTACCGATTTTTCCTAAACCTAAAGCACGAATCGCACCGCGATGCTTTGGCTTAGATCCAATAGTGCTTTTAATTTGTGTAACAACTATTTGTGCCATTATGCCTTCACCTCTGTTTTGGCGTCACGCTTATTTCGTTGTGACTCTTTGTATGCAGCATACATTCCTTTGGTGGTTACCTCTTCAGGAGACTTTCCACGAAGTCGAGCTACATCTTCAGGACGTTTAAGAGTTTTAAGACCATGAATTGTTGCACGAGATACGTTAATCGCATTTGCAGAACCTTGAGATTTTGCCAAAATATCTTGCACTCCTGCGGCTTCTAGGATTGTACGTACTGCTCCACCTGCGATTACTCCAGTACCAGGAGCTGCAGGCTTTAACATAACTCGAGCTGCATCATGAATACCTGTATTCATGTGTGTAACGGTACCTCCAGCTAGTGGCACAGAAAAAACATTCTTCTTCGCTTCTTCAATACCTTTTTGAATAGCCGCTGGAACTTCTTTTGCTTTACCATAGCCAAGTCCAACATTACCGTTTCCGTCACCGACGACGACAAGTGCAGTAAAGCCGAAACGACGCCCACCTTTAACTACCTTCGCAACACGATTGATCGCGATAACTCGCTCTTCGAGGTTTGAAGTATTTTCTTTTGTTTCAGTTGTGCTTTCTTGAGCCATGGTTTTCCCGTTCTGTTCCTAAAACTTAATTCCTGCTTCGCGTGCAGCATCAGCCACTGCAGCTACACGACCGTGATATTTGTATCCTCCGCGATCGAATACCACTTTCTCGATACCTTTTTCTTTTGCTCTCTTTGCAACCGTTTCTCCGACTTTCTTAGCGGCTTCCACATTAGAGGTTGAAGATGAGAGACCCTTTTCATGTGTCGAAGCTGCCGCGATAGTAACTCCAGTAATATCGTCGATGATTTGAGCAACAGTGTGTTTGTTTGATCTATATACAGCTAAGCGAGGCTTAGTAGCTGAACCTTCGATCTTTTTTCTAACGCGCAAGTGACGTCGTACTCTTGCGTTTTTCGATGTCTTCAACATTGTTGTTTTCCTTTTCTTCCGGAGGACTGACCCTCCAAAAGGTACTAATCGCTCAGGCGATTCGTACCTTTTGGAGGGTCAGTCCTCCTCTACTACTTGGCTGACTTACCAGCTTTACGACGAACGTATTCGCCTTCGTAACGTATACCCTTACCTTTGTATGGTTCTGGCTTTCTGATTTTTCTGATATTGGCAGCAACTTGACCTACAAGTTGCTTATCGATTCCAGATACTTCAATTCTTGTTTGAGTTGGAGTCACAAAAGTAATTCCTTCTGGAGCTTCAAAAACTACAGGATGAGAAAAACCAAGTGCCATATCCAACTTTGATGAACCTTGAGCATTTGCTCTATAACCCACACCTTGAATTTCTAAAGCTTTTGTATAACCCTCAGAAACACCTACGATGTTGTTAGCAATCAATTGTCGAATCAGACCATGAAGAGCTTTGTTCTCTCGCTCATCATTAGCTCGAGCAACTTTTACTTCATTGTCTTCAACAGTTACTGTGATATTTTGTGGAATTTCGTTTTCTAGTTCGCCTTTAGATCCTTTGACCTTAACAACTGATCCAGAAACAGAAACTTCTACACCGCTAGGAACGGGAATCGGTTTCAATCCTACACGTGACATTTACCACACCTCACAAAGTACTTCGCCACCGACGTGAGTTTCACGAGCTTGACGATCTGTTATTACACCTTTTGATGTAGAAAGAATAGCAATACCCATTCCACCTAACACTCTAGGAATTTCATTTGACGGTTTATATATACGAAGACCAGGTTTTGAAACTCTTTTAATACCTGTAATTACTCTTTCACGCTTTGGTGAATATTTCATTTTAATATTCAAAACTTTATATGGTTTATCAGCTGGGTCTTCAACACTGAATTCTTCAATGAAACCTTCAGAATGCAATATTTTTGCAACTGCTTCTTTAAGTTTGCTTGAAGGCATTGATACTTGGTCATGCATAGCAATATTCGCGTTACGAATACGGGTAAGCATATCTGCGATTGGGTCTGTTACGTTCATCTGCTTACCTCCTTACCATGATGCCTTGGTAACGCCGGGGAGTTCCCCATTGTGTGCCATATTTCTAAAACATATTCTGCAAAGGCCGAACTTCTTGAAAACACTACGTGGACGTCCGCAACATCTGCATCGTGTGTATCCTCGAACCTTGAACTTTGGTTCTCTTTGTTGTTTATTTACGAGAGCTTTTTTTGCCATGTATTCCTCTACTTAGAACCTATTGATTATCCGACTTAAACGGAAAACCAAGAGCTTGTAGTAATGCTTTACCGTGTTCGTTAGTTGTTGCTGATGTACAAATGGTGATGTCCATACCTCGAGGTGTATCAATATCGTCATAGTTGATTTCTGGGAAAATCAACTGCTCATTGATACCAAAGGTATAGTTACCTCGACCATCGAAACTTTTTGGATTTAATCCTCGAAAGTCTCGAATTCTTGGAATCGCAAGAGTAACTAAGCGATCATAGAACTCCCACATACGATCTCCACGCAATGTAACTTTCGCACCAATCGCTTGATTCTCACGAAGCTTAAAACCAGCAATTGATTTTTTAGCACGAGTGATCGCAGCTTTTTGACCAGATAGTGCTGTTAAGTCTTTTACTGCACCTTCAATCAAGTTACCTTGCTGTGTAGCTTTACCTACACCTGTATTGATAACAATCTTTGTCAATGTTGGAACTTCATGAATGTTTTTTAGTTCCAAGTTTGATTTCAAGTTGTCAGCAACTTCTGATCTGAATTTTTCTTTTAGACGAGGAGCCATTAGAGATCACTTCCAGTCTTTTTTGAATAGCGCACTTTGACGCGCTTTCCGTCTTGTTCTTCAACGCGAACACCAACTCGAGTAGCTTGACCATCTTGGTCAATTAACATCACGTTACTTACATGAATAGGCATATCTTTTTCGATAATACCTGCTTGCATAGTTGCACGTGTTTGCTTTTGGTGTTTTTTAGAAATGTTCGCACCTTCAACAAGAACTTTGTCTTTAGAAGGATATGTACGAATCACTTCGCCTTCTTTTCCTTTATTCTTTCCTGAGATAACACGAACTTTATCGCCTTTACGGATCTTCATAGTCTTAGCCATTACAAAACCTCCGGTGCAAGAGAAACAATTCTCATAAATTTCTTGTCTCGAAGTTCACGACCAACAGGACCAAAGATACGAGTTCCACGAGGAGACTTGTCGTCTTTGATAACAACGCATGCGTTCTCATCAAACCTTATATAGCTTCCATCAGGTCGTCTTTGTTCTTTCTTTGTTCGAACAACTACACATTTGACTACGTCACCTTTTTTAACTTGGCCACCTGGTTGTGCGTCTTTGACAGTCGCAACAAAGATATCTCCAAGTCGAGCGTAGCGACGTCGTGTACCACCCAAAACCTTGATGCAGAGAACTTCTCTTGCACCAGTGTTGTCGGCGACTTTTAGTCGACTTTCTTGCTGTATCACTTTTACCTACTTTGCCTTCTCAACGATTTCAGTTAAACGCCAGCGCTTTTTAGCACTAAGTTTTCTTGTCTCTGAAATTCGAACTCTGTCGCCTTTTCCAGCTTCGTTGTTCTCGTCGTGTACATAAAACTTTTTAGATTGAAGTTGTGTTTTTCGATATTGTGGGTGAGGCTTACGGTAAGTTACAGTAACAACTACTGTTTTATCCATTGCATCGCTAGTAACAATACCTTCGCGAACCTTGCGGCTTGCTCGTGTTTGTGTTTCACTCATTATTTATCTCCCTGATCAGAGTCAGTAGATGCTATTTCTCGTTCACTTATAACAGTTTCTACTCGTGCGATTTCTTTCTTAACTTTTGATATTAAATTGTGCTTTTCTAATGAACCTGTTGCATTTTGGAAACGTAAGTTGAAAAGTTCTTCTTTCAAATCAAGAAGCTTTGTCACGAGTTCTGCATCGCTAAGTTCACGGATTTCTGTTGCGTACATTATTCACCTTCCTCACGAACAATGAAACGTGTCTTCATAGGAAGTTTCATTCTGGCTAATCTCATAGCTTCACGAGCTGTTTCCTCGTTAACACCTGAAAGTTCAAACATAACTCTTCCTGGCTTTACTTTTGCAACCCATCCTTCAGGGTTACCTTTACCTTTACCCATTCGAGTTTCGTTTGGTTTCTTGGTTACGGGTTGATCTGGGAAAATATTGATCCAAACCTTACCGCCACGTTTAATATAACGAGTCATAGCAATACGAGCAGCTTCTATCTGACGGTTAGAAACTTTCGCAGGAGCTAAAGCTTGAATTCCGTAGTCACCGAAACTAATTTGAGTTCCACCTTTAGATAGACCACGCATACGGCCTCGCATTTGCTTGCGATACTTAACCTTTCGAGGCATTAACATTTTTTAGTCCTCCCCGCCTCTAAAGTGTGGAGTTTCATGTCCACCCTTAGCTGTACGGCGTTCGATTTCTTCTTCCTCTTCAAGAAGCTTTTCTAATTCAGGATCAGCTTCCGCGATAAGTGATTTTGATTCTTCAACAATTTCTGTGTCTTTGATTGAATCAACTTCAACTTCTTCAGCAACAACGCTTGATTTACGTTTTCCGCCACCTGATTTAACAACTCGCGGAGTTTCAGTAGTCGTAGCTCCTGAAGTTTCACCTGTTGCCATTGCTGCTTCACGAGCAATTTTGTCATCGGCAGAAACTTTGTAAGGAACAATGTCGCCTTTGTATAACCAAACTTTAACTCCGATACGACCAGCAACAGTTTTTGCAGAAACTGAACCATAATCGATATCTGCACGAAGAGTATGTAGAGGAACTCGTCCTTCACGGTACCATTCAGTACGAGCCATTTCAGCCCCACCCAGACGACCTGAACATTGGATCTTAATTCCAAGTGCTCCAGCTTTAAGTGCAGTTTGAACTGCACGCTTCATTGCACGACGGAACGAAACACGTCCAGCAAGTTGATCCCCAACTCCTTGAGCCAACAACATTGCATCCAATTCTGGATTCTTAATTTCTTGAACATTTAATTGCGCTTTAGGATTACCAGTAATCTGCAAAAGCTTTCTGCGGTGCTTATCAATTTCTGCACCTTTACGTCCGATGACAATACCTGGACGTGCAGTAAATACATCTACACGTACACGATCTCCTGCGCGCTCGATTTCTATTCGGCTAAGAGCAGCGTGTTCTAATGCTGAAGTCAAATAAGCTCTGATTTTTGCATCTTGAATAACGTTTTCTGTATATTCAGTTCCAGATGCAAACCAGCGTGACTTCCAATCGGTTGTGTAACCTAGGCGGAAACCATAAGGATGAATTTTCTGACCCATTATGCGTCACCTTCTTTTTCTTCAGTTTTCTTCGTAGTCTTCTTTGCCTTAGGCGCAGCTTCTGTGTCTTCTGATTCAGTCACGGCTTCGCGCCCTTCGGGACTCTCGGAGCCTGAGGTCTCCTCGATCGCTGCAGATGTTCCTTCATCAGAATCCACCGCAGCTTCGCCAGCCTTCTTAGCCGTAGTCTTTTTTGAAGTCGATTTCTTAGAAGCAGGCTTTTTCTCAACTTCTGAAGAATCCTCTACATCCGAGTCGGCCTTCTTCTTAGCTGGAGCTTTTTTAGCTTTTGGCTTGTCTTGGATTACTTCTTCATCTTCTGAAATTTCTTCATCAGTTGAAGCTGAAGCTTCCTCTTTAGCTTTTTGTGCAGCCTTAGATGCTTCTGCACGACGTCTGCGCTGTTCACGAGCATTAGCTGCACCTGAATTAGCTTCTTTCTGAGATTTCTTTTCAATCTCTTCTTCGCTCATGCGTTCAACAATGATCGTGATGTGACATGTTCGTTTAAAGATTCGAGTACCTCGTCCACGCGCACGTGCCCGGAAACGCTTCAGCGTTGGACCTTCATCAACAAATGCTTCCGAAACTTTCAGTTCCTCTGCTGGAATCTGGTTGTTGTGTTCAGCATTAGCTATTGCAGAGTTAAGAAGTTTTGAGACTTCATGTGCTGGTCCACGATCACAAAGCAAAAGCTCAACTTGCGCTGCTTCTACATCTTTGTTTCTGATTAGATTTACTACTTGGCGAACCTTGTATGGTGAAGTACCAATATACTTCGCTACAGCTCGCACCTTTGGGCGCTCTTGGAGCTCTGTATCAGCCATTAGCGTCCCTTCTTTTCGTCTTTAGCATGACTTCTAAATGTTCGTGTTATTGCGAACTCGCCAAGCTTGTGTCCAACCATTGATTCTGAAATGAATACTGGAACATGTTTGCGACCATCGTGCACTGCAATAGTGTGTCCTACCATGTCAGGAATAATCATGGAACGTCGAGACCATGTCTTAATAACTTTTTTTGTTCCTGCTTCGTTTTGAGCTTCTACTTTTTCGAGTAGATGATCATCAACGAAAGGTCCTTTTTTCAAACTACGTGACATAATTACCTTCTTGATCCGCGACTTCGACGTCTACGAACAATCATTGAACTTGACTTCTTCTTCTTAGAACGAGTTCTAGTTTCTTTCTTACCCCAAGGTGAAACAGGATGACGTCCACCTGAAGTTTTACCTTCACCACCACCATGTGGGTGATCCACAGGGTTCATAGCAACACCACGAACATGTGGTCGCTTGCCTTTCCAGCGGTTACGGCCAGCCTTACCAACTTTGATAAGACCAAATTCTGAGTTACCAACTTCTCCAACTGTTGCACGACAGTCAATTGGAACTCGTCGCATTTCTGTTGAAGGCAAACGCAAAGTTGCATATTGTCCTTCTTTAGCAACAAGCTGAACTGCAGCACCTGCACCTCGAGCCATTTTCGCTCCACCGCCAGGCTTTAATTCAATGTTATGAATTACTGTACCTACAGGGATGTAACGAAGTGGTAATGCGTTTCCAATTTTGATATCTGCTTTTTGGCCAGACTCAACTTTGGTTCCAACTTCAAGATCCTTCGGCGCAATTATGTATCGCTTTTCTCCATCTTCATAGTGAAGTAAAGCAATACGAGCATTACGATTTGGATCGTATTCAATAGAAGCAACCTTTGCAGGAATCGCATCTTTGTTACGGTGAAAATCGATGATTCTGTATTGTTGCTTGTGACCGCCACCACGATGACGTGAAGTCATACGACCAAGGTTATTTCTTCCACCTGTGCGGTTCTTTTTAGCTAATAGAGACTTTTCTGGTTTTGTTTTTGTAATTTCTTCGAAAGTTGAAGAGCTTTGAAAACGTCGACCAGGGCTCGTTGGTTTTCTAGAACGGATAGCCATTTATGCTCCCAACACTTCTATTGAGTCGCCATCTTTAAGAGTGACAACTGCAATTTTCTTACCAGGACGAGTACCGAATGTACCGGTCTTACGATTTCGTTTTCTTTTACCTTGACGGTTGTGTGTTCGAACACTTTCAACTTTTACATTGAATAGTTCTTCTACAGCATTTCGGATTTCAACTTTGTTTGAATCTGAAGCAACAACGAAAGTGTAAACACCTTCATCAAAACCTTCGTAGCTCTTTTCTGAAACTACAGGGGCTTTGATTACTTCACGAAATCTAACTACATTTCTTGCTTTTGACTGCGCAGATTGTTCTACAGTTTTCATTTAGCAGCCTCCTTTTCAAGTGCATCAATGCCAGCATCGATAATGTTGTCGTAAGTTACGCTGTCGTCTTGTTCAGAGTAACTTGCAACATGTTCACCTTTAAGCATTCTTAGAAGTGCATCGAAAGTGTCTTGAGAAAAGACTACGTAGTCACTGCATAGAACATCGTATGCATTTAACTCTCTTGGAAGAATTAGTTGTACTTGATCTGATAAACCACGAAGTGACTTCCACGTATTTTCATCTCGATGATCAACAACAACCAGGAGTCTTGGTAGTTTTTCTTTAACATTTGAGCTTCGAAGTTCTAGTGCTTCTAGGACTTTGATTGCGTCTTTAGTTTTAGGAGCTTCAATGTCCCAGCTATCGACGATTACAATCTTTGAATCTTGTGCACGATCAGAAAGTGATTGCAACAAAGCTGCACGGATCATTTTCTTTGGTGTCTTTTGAGAATAATCACGTGGACGAAGAGCGTGTGTCATTCCACCACCACGCCAGATTGGAGAACGTGATGATCCTGCACGTGCACGACCTGTTCCTTTTTGACGCCATGGCTTTGATCCACCACCGCTTACTTCAGAGCGAGTTTTAGTTTTTTGTGTACCTTGTCGAGCTGCTGCTAATTGAGCAAGCACAACTTGGTTAAGTAAAGATATGTTTGGCTCTAAACCGAAGAACTCCTCTGGAAGTTCTATCTTCTTTGAGTCTTTACCTTGTGAAGTTTTTGAGGTGATCTGCATTAGTTACTCACCTTCTTTGCTGGAGCTTTTGCTCCTGTCTTGATAAATACAACAGAACCTTTGTTACCAGGCACTGAACCTTTAATCATTAGAACATTTCGCTCTGGGTCTGCTGCTACGACTTTAAGATTTTGTGTAGTAACAGTAACTTGACCAAATTGACCGGCCATTCTTTTACCTTTGAAAACACGACCTGGCGTTGCACAAGCACCAATTGATCCTGGTGCACGGTGGTGTTTATGGTTACCGTGTGCTGCACCTTGACCTTTGAAGTTGTGGCGCTTCATTCCACCAGCAAAACCGTGACCTTTAGAGATACCAGTTACGTCTACGATTTCGTCTTTTTCAAATTGGTCAACTGTAATTGCTTGACCAACTTCGTAACCTTCTAGATCTTGAACTCGGATTTCTGCAAGCTTGCGTGCAGATTCGATGTTTGCATTTTTTAAATGTCCAAGAGCTGGCTTGGTCATATTGCGTTCTTTTTTCTTTCCCATCGCTAATTGGATAGCACTGTATCCATCGCGTTGGGGAGTTTTAATTTGTGCAATATGACAAGGCTCACATTGAATAACGGTTACAGGAATAACCTTGTTGTTTTCATCCCAGAGTTGAGTCATTCCGACTTTCACTCCGAGCATGCCTTTAGTAGTCATGACATTGGCTCGTTTCTAGTTGCGGGCTTATCTTTTGTACCTTTTGGAGGGTCAGTCCTCCGGTACTTTTGGCGTTTATTCACACCAACGCTCCGACAGTGCTGGGCACTCGGAGCGCGAGATCAGTTGTGTTATCTGGTTCCTTGGAACGGAATTGTTCTAAGGCCTTGATAAACGTCGGTTAAAACGTGTAGCTAATTTTGTTTCGCAAAATTGGCAAGGTGATATATATTAGGGCAACTTTAGGGCTTTTGTACAATCGGAGCGAAAAGTTCTCACTAAACAAAAATGGCCCGACAAAAGTCGGGCCACAAAACTATTGCTTAAGTTATCTGGCAATACCTCGAGGCTTGATTGCTTGCCAAACAGATTTCGCAGTTTCAACTACTTGTCCTGCCCTTTGAGCAACCTGGCTCGCTCTTTCAGCTACTCTTCCAGCTAGATGTGCACCATTTGCAATTCTTGATGTTGAAGTAAATGGAGCAGGCTTTGACTCGATAACCGGTGATTCGCTCTCTTGAGCAACTACAGGCTCTGCAACTGGCACTACAACAGGAGCAGGTTCAAACGTTGTAGGTTGAATTGTTCCTAATAAAGCACCAGCCAAAAGGTTACCTTCGGCTTGTGAAAGCACTATTGGAGCTGTCTTAACAGTTGTCGCTTCAGGGTTCAATCTTAGTGATGCTGGTAATAATGCATCTGGCACTGAATAACCTTGCATCTGTGAAACTCGATTCTCGCCTTGAATATATGCTGGCTGAACTTCTGGTTCATTCGCAGGTGTTGATTCGATTGTTGAACTTGCAGTGGTAGTAGGTTCTGGAGTTAGAAATGTTTCAACTGGTGTGAAATATGGAGTTTCTGGTTCAGCCCAAAGCAGTGGAGGTGGTGTTGGAACCCCTGAGCTTTCGACAACTGGTTGAACTACAGGTTCTGAAAAGGCAATTTCTTCTGTCGCCCAGTCGTAAAGCTTTGGTCGATCAACTGTCATATCTACAACTGCTGGTTCAAAAGGTACTTCTGGAGTTTCAAAAATAGCTTCGAATTCGTCGATTACAGTTGGAGATTGTTCAGTTTCAGGAAATCCTTCAGTGTTTTCGAAGATTGCATCGATTTCAGCTGCAAGTTCTGGATTTAGTTCTGTTTCTAGGCTTTCTTGTCCATCTTTTCTTCTTCTAGCCGCCGCTGCCGCAGCTGCAGATCCAGCAAGCAATGCAGCTCCTGCGCCAACAGCTCCACCGCCGACCATAAGACCAAGAATCGGATTTATTCCTGTTCGCGGCAAAGTACCTTTAGGTCCTTCTGGCTGAGCTTGAGGTTGAGGTTCTGCTGGTGGAGCAGGTTGCGGAGCAACTGTTGTTGGAGCCTCAGTTGTTGGAGGTTCAGTTGTTGGAACAACAGTTGTTGTTGTGGTTGTAGTGGTTGTCGTTGTAGTTGTAGGAATCTCAGGTTCTTTTATTCCACATTCGTCTACTAAAAATGCCATCGCTTCTTCAAGAGTGAGAGGATTGTCTCCTTCTTCTTGAAGAATTCTCAAAGCTTCTTCAAAACCTTCAGGAGTTGTGATATCAACATCTCGAAGTTCTAAACCTTCAAGAAATTCTGGACATGCACCTTCGTCATGAGGAATTGTTGTAGTAGTAGAAGGAGTTGTTGTTGTAGTAGTAGAGGCTGGAGGTTCAGTTGTTGTAGTAGTTGAAGGGTGAGTTGTAGTTGTTGTAGAAGCTGGTGGCTGTGTTGTAGTCGTTGGTGGTTCAGTAGTTGTTGTTGGAATTGTAGTTGTAGTTGTAGGAACTGGCTTTGGCTTTCCACACTCATCAACTAGATATGCATTAGCTTCAAAAGGAGTCATTTCTCTTTCGGAAATAAGGATTGTATATGCACTTTCCCAACCAGCAGGAGTAGTAATATCGATACCTCTTAGTTCAAGACCTTCTAAGAATTCTTCACAACCACCTTCATCTTGAACGAGTGTAGTTGTAGTGCCATTAGCACCCACTGGAGCAGCGTTATTTATGGCAAGACCAGCACCACCACCGAACAATGCTGCTGTTGCACCAATGGAAACAGCTGCTCGTCTGATTGGATTTGGTTGTCTTACTTTTTTGGGAGCCATATTAAATCCTTTTACTAGGTTTTATGAAGTAACGTATTATTTCGGACAAATTAACACAAATAAGTGTAGCGGGTATTTCATGAGAATGCAAAAATTATCTTGAAACTGGTTCTTTTTGTGGACAATCTCTAGCCAATACTGCTCCACCATTGATTCGCACAATTGATCTCGGATGATTTGCCCCCAAGTTGCGCGCATTTTGTGCGAAGTCAGAACCTTGAATCACCATGCCTGTTTTCCCAGTTGGGACAGTATCCCCATCCAAGAAACGATCTACGGCATCGGTTTCACCAGAATTGAGGTGTTCAACATACTCTTCGTCTAACAGCTCTGGTCTTAGTTGTTGAAAAATATCAGCCTTTTGTTCTTCCAACTCTTCAATTTGAGTGTCAAATTCACTCTTTTGTTCCAAATATTCATCGATTCTTTGATTTCTAAGTTGATCTATATAGTCCTTGAGCTGGTCAAAGAAGCTCAAATCTGCAATTGCGACTACAAATTCTTCCATCTGAGGATCAAAAATGACTCCGTCTGGTGTTTCAGAGAGACCTTGCCCATAAATTGGCAGATACATTTCTTTCAAATTTTCGAAGGCATAGCGCAAAACAACACTATTTTTTCCGCTTGGAGTTATCCCTTCGCTAAGAGCAAAAAGTCCTTCTAATTCAGTTCTAATTGAATCTTTACTTGGGTAAAAGCGAGGTCGCAATGGTAGTAGTCCAGATTCAAGCTGATCTATAGCTTGTTGCTCAAAAAGTGAATTGTCGCCTAACCCCCATTTCAAATGGCTTTTCTTCGACAATCTGGTTTGTCGCTTCAAAGCAGCCTCGATTACGACTCTTACTTCTTTGCCAACACGGTTTTCTATACCTCGTAAAACGTAATGCAAAGCCATCGGGTTTGAAATGACATTTTGGTGGTTACCTACAACAGACATTGAGCTTTGATATTGATTGATTCTATATTTTTCGAAAAAACCTAAATTGCGATCAATATCGTCACTGATTGCGTCATTCCTAGCGCCCATTAGTCATCCTTGAGAATTATTAGTACTTTTTGTCCTAATTATTCTAGTTCACAATGGATATGCACTGTCAAGAGGTCATGACAATTAGAGCTTAATATATTAAGAAAAGTGAACCTAGTTTATGCAGTCTGGATTTTAATCTCGATGTCAACACCTGCAGGAAGATCAAGGCGTTGAAGAGATTCAACAGTATTTCCTGTTGGTTCCATAATATCGATTAGTCGCTTATGAATTCTCATCTCAAAGTGTTCACGAGCATCTTTATCTACGTGTGGAGAAGTGGTAACTGTATAACGGTGTTTTTCGGTTGGAAGAGGGATAGGTCCTACAACTCTGGCCTTAGTTCTAACTACTGTTTCTACGATTTTTTTAGATGACTGATCGATTAATTCATGGTCATATGCTTTTAGTCGTATACGAATTTTTTGGTCTTGCATTCCTATTCCCTTGTCAAACAGCGGTTTTGCTTTTGTATCACAAAATAACAGAGGAAATACTAGTTCAAATATCATGCTTAAAACAAATGCAAGACATTTACCGATTCTATAAGATGTCTAAATGTCCAGATATGAGAAAATCGCCTTTGTTTGCTTAGGTAATATCTGCCGCTCCCCAACTGCAGAGGCAATTATGAAAGATATTTTGAAGAGAGAAGATTTAGACGGGATCAGTGTCTCATCTTATGGAACATCCTCATGGCATGAAGGTGACAGTGCTGATCCTCGGGCAATAGCCGAAGGTAAAAGACGCGGAGTCGAGATCGATTCGATTGCTAGCCCCCTGACTGCCGATATTGCTTTGAGCCTCGATCTTATTTTGGTGATGGATAAATCTAACTATAAAAATGTATTAAAACTCTTGCCAGAAAACATGCACGACAAAGTTAAATTTCTCGGAAGTTTTGAGCCTGGAGCTAAAACTGATGCTGAAATTTCAGACACTTATTATGGAGATTCCCAAGGATTTGCCAAAGGTTTTGAACACATCTCTCGCTGTTGTGAAGGCTTGTATGTCTATCTAGCAAAATTCAACTCATAACCTGCATTCATAATATGAAACTTAAGAATTGTCTTGAGCCTATGCGCTCTCAACACTTTTAAGAGTAGATCCTTTGATCATTGATAATGGAACGTCCGAAGCCTTTATTGCTTGAGAATACAAATATCCTTGTGCTTGGGTACAACCCAGATCACGCAACGTATCTCGAATTTCACTACTTTGCACACCTTCTGCAGTAACTACTAATCCCATCGATTTTCCAAGTGCAATTAATGCATTTACTATCGCTGTATCGTTCTCATCATGACCATAACCGCGAATGAACGAACCATCAATTTTAAATCCTGCAATAGGGAACTTTTTCAGATAAGACAATGAAGAATAACCTGTTCCAAAATCATCGATAACAACAGCAAAACCATGTGACTTTAATTCGTTCAAAAGCGACATTACTCCGCGCGCATCTCCGAGTAGCGCAGATTCTGTCATTTCAAAAATTATTCTTGAAGGTGCAATCTGATACTTCGCACAGTAACTCATGATATCAAGCATAAATCTCGGATGACTAAGTTGACGTTGTGAGATGTTGATATTGATACTCATAGAATTAACACCATGGGTTCGATCCCAATTTGAAAGTTGTTTCAAACTTTCTCTAATTATTGCATCACCTAGATCAATTATTAAACCATTGTCTTCAGCAACGGGGATGAACTCATCAGGAGAGATGTAACCATGCTCATGATGATTCCATCTAGCTAAAGCTTCGAATGCAACTGTTTTATTTGTTTCTAAATCAATAATTGGCTGGAAGAAAGTTTCGATTTCGCTTCTAGCAATAGCTTTATGCAAATCACTCAACGACCATATTGAGATGTCTCGCGCAGGCTTTAGGGATTCAGATGCATACTCAATTCTGTTACGTCCAAGTTCCTTTGCCCGATACATTGCAGCATCTGCATTTCTAAGTAATTCTTGAGGTTCAGCATTTGCTTCTGTATCACTCATTGCAATACCGATCGAACAAGTCAGATACATTTCATTTCCAAAAACATCTATTGGCTTTATAACTTCATCCAAAACTCGCATTGCTAAATCAAAAGTGACATCTCGTTGAGCAGGTGGTGAAACCAAAATCGCAAACTCGTCTCCTCCTAATCGACAAACGAGCCCTTGGTCACCCACGACACCAGATATTCGATGAGCGATTGTCTTAATCACTAAGTCACCGCTTTCGTGTCCAAAGGTATCGTTAAGTTCTTTGAATCGATCTAAATCGATAAACATCACCGCCAATGAATCATCTTCATCGATTTGATCTAATTCACTTTCTAGAGACTCAATAAAATACGATCTATTGACCAAATCAGTGAGTGTATCGTGAGTTGCGAGTTCTTGATATTTTTCTTCGCTTTTCGAGATTTCAATAATCGAATTATGTTGAGATTCAACCAACTTCTTGTTGTCAAAGAAACCGACAATTTGTGTCACCAAAATAGCTGCAAACACCATCAGAAAACTGTATAAAACTACACTAGGGACTTCTTCAACACGAGATACTGTAGTAAATGCTATCCCCAATATCGCGGCGATCATAATATATGCAACTACAGCTAATTTGATTTCACTCTTATGATTGGGTTGATGCTTTGGAATGCCATCTGCAGTTGTCGTACCGTGTACCCAAAACAATAGTGCAGTAAAAATCAAAATCCTCTGTATCGGTCTACCTACCGATTCATCTTGAAATCTTCCAGCTACATAAAGAATGTCTGCTGTGGCATTACTAAACAAACCAAGCATGATGTAGAAGATAGATTTATCTATTTGACGATACAAAATAAGCGCAATACCTACTGAGATAATGATGATATCGAAAGTAAATGTCGCAAAATCAATTAGATGATTTTCAAACAAGCTTTCTTTATTCGGCGCAACGAACAAAGAGATGTAGACAACACCCACGAAGGCTACACACGCACCAAAAGTTATGGAATGAACAAGTAGTTGAATCTTCTCTCTTTTTGGAAGACCATAAAACCCAAGCATCAATATTCCGACCACAACAGTTGGAATAGCCATCAGAATGAAGTAGTCCGCGAGATTCGGGCTGATATGAGGATTACCTGAAGTAATCGGATGGATGATCATTACAAGCTGGCCTGGTATCCACAAAAGTGCAGCAATCATAATGAGTTTCCAAGCAAGCAACCTTGTTTTCTTTACTTTGTCTGCAACATGTACAATAAAGATTAAGTAAAATGCGAGCTTGACTGCTTCAAAAAATGAAACTCCAAAAATTGCACGGCTATCTGGAATCAGAAACATGGTCGAATAAAAAACCACTGCTGCAACATATCCAATAAGTAAAATACTAAAATAAGTTTTCTTTTGAACTGAGATGACTCGAACCACTATCTTGTTGAGAGCAGCACTAATAGATTCCATGCTTTACATTCGGCAAATTCAAAGCGGATATAGAGCAAAATATCGATAAATAATAGTGACGAATAAAGTATTCGCAAAACTGCGCATAATTCGCCTCTATGCATGTAGGTTTAGAATTGTTTAGCTAATTTTACTTAGAATGTCCTTGTCGGAACACGCTTTTTTGAAAGCAATTAATCTTCTATCGATGTCCCTTTGTAAAATTTTTGAGCCGAAATATTCCATTAAAGGTTTTAGCAGTTTTGGTTTGCAAACAAAATTGTAACGCCAGGTAACTAGAACTCTTCCTTCATCTGTATCTACAAAGTTCCATCCGCCGGAAAATGATTTGAAGAACCAAGGACCTTTAACCATTTTCATACCAACATGATTTGGAGGATTATAAGTAATATATTCCGAAATCATCTCGAGACCGTGTTTAGATTTCGTTTGGGTTCTAACACCCTTATCAGCTTTTGTTGCTCCATCTAAAAGATGTTGTTCTTTAACAAATGGATCCCACTTGTATCTGATTTTGCCATAGGTTTGTGAAAGCTTAAAAGCTGTTTGAATATCTAGATCTATTTCTACTTGTGACTGAACTCTGGGCATACATTCAATCTAGTTATTGGGTACAAAAAAAGGACCTCATTGAGGTCCTTTTCTCAAGTTTATTGCTTAAATTACTTTGTAATTTTTGCTACAACTCCAGCACCTACAGTTCGGCCACCTTCACGGATAGCAAAACGTAGTCCTTCTTCCATAGCAATTGGCTTTTGCAATTCAACTTCCATTGCTACATTGTCGCCAGGCATAACCATTTCAGTTCCTTCTGGAAGCTTGATTGAACCTGTCACGTCAGTTGTACGGAAGTAGAACTGTGGTCGGTAGTTTGCGAAGAATGGGGAGTGTCGTCCACCTTCTTCTTTTGAAAGAATATAAACTTCGCAAGTGAAGTCTGTATGAGGTGTAGTTGTACCTGGAGCTGCAAGTACTTGTCCACGCTCAACTTCTTCTTTCTTAGTGCCACGTAGAAGACAACCAACGTTTTCCCCAGCGCGACCTTCATCTAGAAGCTTGCGGAACATTTCAACACCGGTCACAACAGTCTTCGTTGTTGGATTTAGACCAACGATTTCAACTTCTTCGTTAACCTTAACGATTCCTCTTTCAACACGTCCTGTAACAACAGTTCCACGACCTGTAATTGAGAACACGTCCTCAATAGGCATCAAGAATGGCTTGTCTTCGTCACGGTCTGGTTCTGGAATGAATTCATCAACTGCATTCATTAATTCCATAACCTTGTCTTGCCAGTCAGAGTCGCCTTCAAGTGCTTTAAGAGCAGAAACACGAACGATTGGAGTGTCATCGCCTGGGAATTCATATTGTGTTAGCAATTCACGAATTTCCATCTCAACAAGTTCAAGAAGTTCTTCATCATCAACCATGTCTGATTTGTTAAGAGCAACAACGATTGAAGGAACACCAACCTGGCGTGCAAGAAGAATGTGCTCACGTGTTTGAGTCATAGGACCGTCAGTTGCAGCAACTACAAGAATTGCTCCATCCATCTGAGCAGCACCTGTGATCATGTTCTTTACATAGTCTGCGTGACCTGGGCAGTCAACGTGTGCATAGTGACGCTTCTCTGTTTCATATTCAACGTGAGTAACGCTGATGGTAATACCACGATCGCGCTCTTCTGGAGCGTTGTCGATGTTTGCGAAATCAGTAAAAGTATTGTTTCCACCAATCTTGTCTGACAGGGTCTTTGTGATTGCTGCAGTCAGAGTTGTCTTTCCATGGTCAACGTGACCGATTGTACCAACATTCAAGTGTGGCTTACTGCGCTCAAATTTTTCTTTAGCCATTGATGGCAACCTTTCTTTTTACTTTCAAGGATCTATTGGACATACATTTTATATCCGCGGACAGAAACTTTAGCCTATCACAAGCCATAATGTGAACTTGTGCTCCAAGGCTGCATTTTATACCGTTTATATAGTCTATTTCCCCAGCTGATCTAAAGCATATTGTGGGATAAGTTTTCGCCACTCTTTTGGTTCGAATCTATATCCACGGCGACCCAATATCGATTTATCGAAGTGACGGATTTTGATCAATTCAAAACTGCCGAGATTTACATTTGAAAATTCTGATCCAGTTCTAGCATTCCAATCGTAGGATTCAATTTTTGCAGAAAATAATACCTCTCGAGAATGCTTATGCAAACGAGACACGCTCAAGAACGAGCCAACTTCAATACCGGTAGCAGCTAGCTCTTCAATAAGTTCACGCTGCAATGCTTTTTTGAGAGTCATTTCAAGGTTCTTTTGGCCATTATGAATTACAAGGTCGGATTTTTCGATCCGACCGCCGGGACAAATCAAAAACGATTTTGAGTGGCCAAAATGTGTCCTTCGGATAAATAGGTAATCATCGTTGCACTTCACAAGCCCACGGACTTTAATTCTTGCTATTGGCATTTTTGAAATATGCGGTATTTCCATAGCATGAAAGTATCACACAAGTGAGGAGTTTCTACAAACTGAATTGACTTTGACGGTTGAGAATAAGCTTCTTCCATTTTCTGGGTTTTAGTCGATAACCCTTGGAGCCGAGTAATTTCTTGTCGAGGCTCTCAACTTCTACCAATTCATATGTGCCTTTGTGTTCCTGAGAGAATTCTTTTCCAGTTTTGTTTTCCCAATCAATTGAAGCAACGTCGACATGATATAGAACTTCGATTGAACCCCGCTTAGATTTTCTGACATCCAATAAATCACCTACCACAATTTCTCGCGCAGCTAATTCCTCTTGAAGTTCTCTTCTTAAGGCTTCCTTTAAAGTCTTACCGATGTTTTTCTTATCGCCTTTTATACGATCAGATTTTCTTAAACGACCACCAGGAAATACTGTGTAGTGTTTTTTCTTTTCAGGTCGTGTGCGTTTTATAAAGATGTACTTATTACCGCAATGCACAAAACCGCGCACGGCGATCGACTTAATCGGAGTCGTATCGAGCTCTTCAATTTCCACCCCACCATTTTATCGGGGGACTGACCCTCCATAATGCTCAAAAGGGACACATTATGTGTCCCTTTTGAGCATTATGGAGGGTCAGTCCCCCGGGTAGAGTTATTCGCCTTTTACTTTGGCAACGATTTCTTCTGCAATTGCACCAGGCACTTGTTCATAATTATGGAACTGCATTGAATATGCTGCTCGACCTTGTGTCTTAGAACGAAGGTCATTTACATAACCGAACATGTTCGCTAGAGGAACTTTAGCTTTAATAACTTGAGAGTTACCTCGTTGTTCCATTCCTTCAACTTGTCCACGACGAGAGTTGATATCTCCAATCACATCACCCATGTAATCTTCTGGAGTTGTAACTTCCACACTCATCACTGGCTCAAGCAAAACAGGTTTTGCTTTACGAGCAGCTTCTTTGAAGCCCATAAGTCCTGCAATACGGAAAGCCATTTCAGAAGAGTCAACATCGTGGTAAGAACCATAAGTCAAATCTACTTTGACGTCTACCATTGGATAACCAGCCAATACACCAGTCTCCATTGCATCGATAATACCTTTTTCAACTGCTGGAATGTACTCGCGAGGAATAACACCACCGGTGATTGAGTTAACGAATTCAAATCCGCCGCCAGGACCAGAGGGCTCAACTGTAATAACAACATCAGCATATTGTCCAGAACCACCAGATTGTTTAACGTGCTTGTATTGAACCTTCTCAACTTTTTGCGAAATAGTTTCACGATAAGCAACTTGAGGTTTACCAACGTTTGCATCAACATTGAATTCACGCTTCATTCGATCAACCAAAACTTCAAGGTGAAGCTCGCCCATACCGCGAATGATTGTCTGTCCTGTTTCTTCGTCAGTGTTGACCTTAAATGTTGGGTCTTCTTCCGAAAGCGAAGCTAGAGCTTTTGCAAGCTTGTCTTGATCGTTCTTTGTTTTAGGTTCGATTGCAACACTGATCACAGGTTCTGGAAATTCCATATTTTCCAAGATGATCGGATTTGATTTGTCGCAAAGAGTATCACCAGTTGTTGTTTGCTTGAATCCAAGTCCAGCAACAATGTCACCTGCGTATGCAACTTCAATATCTTCACGATCATTTGCATGCATACGAAGAAGTCGACCAATTCGTTCCTTCTTATCACGAGTCGAATTGTAAAGATCTTGACCCTTTTCAATCTTTCCAGAATAAATACGGAAGTAAGTAAGTTTTCCATAAGGATCCGCTACAACCTTAAATGCAAGTGCAGAAAATGGTTCGTTGTCGTCTGCATGGCGCTCATCTGGAGTTTCGCCGTCCATTTTTGTTCCGTTAATTGAAGCAATATCTAACGGTGATGGAAGGTAATCTACAACAGCATTAAGCATTGGCTGAACACCTTTGTTCTTAAATGCTGAACCACAAAGCACAGGAACAAATTCACCAGCGATTGTTCCCTTTCGAATTGCTCTCTTTAGTTCTGCTTCGGTGATCTCTTCATCGTTGAGGTATTTCTCCATGATCTCATCATCAGTAGCAGTTACAGAATCCAAAAGCAAGTGCCGGTATTCATCAGCTTGCGCTTTTAGTTCTGGACGAATCTCGCAAACTTCAAACTCTTGACCTTCACTTGGATCGTCTAGCGCCCATTTAACTTCTTTCATCTGAACAAGATCAACGATTCCTTCAAAAATATCTTCTGATCCAATTGGTAAATGAAGTACTGCAGTAGTTGCACCAAGTCGTTCTTGAATCATTCCTAAACACATGAAGAAGTCTGCACCCGTTCGGTCCATCTTGTTCACGAAACACATTCTTGGAACACCATATTTATCAGCTTGACGCCAAACAGTTTCTGATTGAGGTTCTACACCTGCAACACCATCGAAAACTGCAACTGCACCATCGAGCACACGAAGTGAACGCTCAACTTCAACAGTGAAGTCAACGTGACCCGGTGTGTCAATAATTTGGATCATGTGGTCGTTCCACATACATGTTGTAGCAGCAGATGTAATGGTAATACCACGCTCTTGCTCTTGAGCCATGTGGTCCATCACTGCTCCACCTTCATGTACTTCACCGATTTTGTATGTACGTCCGGTGTAATACAAGATACGTTCAGTAGTTGTTGTTTTACCGGCGTCGATGTGAGCCATGATTCCGATGTTGCGAACTTTTTCTAATGGGTGACGTGCCATTTTTTTCTTTCTTTCGTTTTTTAAATATCTTAGAGTTTGGTGGTGGATCCAGCGAGTATCTGAGATCGCATTTGCAGCGAGAGAAGAGACCTTAGGCTCTTCTCGTCAGCGAAGCTGCGCGAAACGCGATCGAAGATAGTCGCTGGGTTCACCACCGAAAACCGAGTGTTACCATCTAAAGTGAGCAAATGCTTTGTTAGCTTCTGCCATCTTTTGAAGGTCATCACGTTTTTTGATTGATGTACCAACACCATTTGCTGCATCGATAATTTCTTGAGCAAGTCGTTGCGCCATAGTTTTTTCACGACGTTTACGAGAGTGCTCTACAATCCATCGAATAGCTAAAGTTGTTGCACGACGAGGCTTTACTTCAACTGGTACTTGGTATGTTGCACCACCGACACGACGAGAACGAACTTCCAAAGCTGGACGAACATTTTCGATTGCTTTTTTCAGCGTTGGAATTGGATCTCCTGCTTGCGCATCTTCTGTTTTCTTTTCCTTGACAATTTCAAGTGCGTCATAAACAATTTTTGCTGCAACAGATTTTTTTCCGTGCAAAAGAATTTTGTTAATTAATTGTTGAACTACAACTGAATGATAAATCGGATCAGGTAATAGTTCTCTTCTGGGAGCTGGACCTTTACGTGGCATTAGGACTTAGCCTCCTTCTTCGCACCATAACGACTTCGAGCTTGTTTACGATTTGCAACACCTGCAGCATCGAGTGTTCCTCGAACTACTTTGTATCGCACACCTGGAAGGTCCTTTACTCGACCTCCACGAACAAGAACGATTGAGTGCTCTTGAAGGTTATGACCAATACCTGGAATGTAAGCTGTTACTTCAACTCCAGTGCTTAGACGAACACGCGCTATTTTTCTTAGAGCTGAGTTCGGTTTACGAGGGGTAAGAGTTTTTACTTGGGTACATACTCCACGACGTTGTGGTGACCCTTTCAAAGCTGGTACCACAGATTTTGTGGTTTTATCTTTTCGTCCTTTACGAACGAGCTGTTCAATTGTTGGCACTAAGGCTCTCCTTATTCCTTCAACGAGAGAAGGTTTGCTTTTCTTCGACTATCAAAAGTCCTTACTAAGTTTTGACTTAGCTCCGGCAATCTTGATAAAAGTCAGCACGGCGCTCAGCAACGTCAAAACAGAAATCATATTCTACGCGTATTGGACACCCTTGAGCAAAATTGTGCGAAAAAGATCAAAAAGCAGTTCGAAGTAGGACCAAATCGGCCTCATACTTCGGACTGCTTTTTTCTAATTGAGTTTAAATCCGTGTATTTCTATGGATTCGTCGATACTGTGTCGTCATCGTCATCGTCATCGTCATCGGAGTCGTCGTCATCAGAATCGTCATCAGAGTCATCGTCATCGTCATCGGAGTCATCGTCGTCATAGTCAGGAGATGTAGAGACTGAACTACCTTCAGATCTAGAAGATGAATCATCGTCAGAAGAACTACTTCGGCGTGATGATTCTCGACGATCGTCGTCGTCATCGGAGTCATCATCAGATATTGTTGAGACAGTTGTATTTACCGTTGTCGAAGTTGAGTTATCATCTTGTTCGACCCGGACACGATCACGATCATCCGCTGTATCAATGTTGCTCGATGTATTTGTCACACCAAATGCAGCACCACCAATCGCAATTACTAAAAGACTCGCAAGAGCTGTTGCAACAATTCTCTGCCTTCTCACTCGTTGGCCAATAACAGCCTTTGCTCTTTGAGAGACATCATCAGGAACTATGATTTCCTGATCATCATCTAAATCTTTAAAATTTGTCATGGTTTTACCTCCACCATTGTTCTTAATCGGCTAAGTGCGTCATGCAAAGTTGATTTAACAGTGCCTACGCTTAAATTGAGCGCTGAAGCAGTATCTGCCTCAGATAAATCTGCAAGGTATCTCATTGAAACTATGTCACGCTGACGTGACGATAATTTTTTCAAAGCTTTTCTTAGATCAAGTCGGATATCAGATAGGTAATTGGTTGATTGTTGATCTGTCGATTGAAAATTATGCGCATATTTCCTTCTGACCGCATCTTTACGCCAACCAGATATGACAAGCCTTGTAGCAACCTTTGCTGCATATCCATTTGCATAATTGTCTTCAAGCATGTTCTTTTCGATCAATCTTGCGATAGTCTCGATTGCGACGTCTTCTGATGCTTCTCGATGTCCTAACAATTTGAATGCAACTCGGTAAGAAACTTTGTAAATCTCTTCATAACGATCGTCATCCATTGATAACTTCTCGGTATCAGTTAGTAAATTCATCCTTGTGACTGTAGTCCTAGTTTCATGTTTTGGCATTGTCACGCTCATACAAATACAAACGCTTCTCAACGTAAAAAGGTTGGGAGAAAATAAAAATGCCTTCTGAACAGGTATTATATAAAAAATGTTCTGATAATCCCTGTTCACGGCCGTTTTCTAGAAGATTTAAAATCTTGTAGTCCATTTCCTTCTAAGGAGCGTCTTCTTATGATTAGCCCAAAAATGTACCCCACGGAGGAACAATGAAATTAAGGAAGATCTCAACACTTCTAGGAATAATCGGTACCACGATGCTATTGACCGCATGCGTACCTCAAGTGCCTGGACTACCGACACCGCCCATTCCGACAACATCTACCAGCACTACTACTACAACTACCACTACGACTACGCCTGAACCAGTTATTCAAAATGGATCAGCCCAAGTTTTATGTGGTGAATCATCTGGAAGCTTACCTCTTCCGGAAAAAGAATACTTTGCAATCAATACAACAAAATCTGGCGATGTCCTACTTACATTATCTACAAAACCAAATTATCATGGCACTTTTGACAACCTAAATGATGGAGTATTGTTTAACAAAATTGCCGAAGCGCAAGTTGGAGTACCTAAAGCGATTGCCAAATCATCTAGCGACACTACTTGGTTTACTCTTATCTACAACTACGAGTACGAATACTTGAATGCGGGGTATACACAACTAGTAGAAACTGAAATCATTTTTGAGGTCCGTATGGAAGGAAATAGAATTTCTGTTAAGAGTAACCTAGGTTCTAGGGCTTACGCAGCAACTAATTTCGAAAGTTTGTCTTCAGTAACTATTGGACATTTCTCCACTGAAGATTTTCTTGCAGCCGAAAAATACACTGGCACAGATACACTCGAACCAGATACACTCCTCGGAGATCCGACATTCGAGCGTCCGTTTGGTTGGGGCTATTCCGGAGATCAAATCGGAATCTCATCGAATCCGACACCACCTGTTGGGCCTGTAGAAAATAGCGCTTCTATATTCGATCGAATCGCAATCGACGAAAAACAGACCAGATTCGGATGTGTTGCTTCTGCATCACTCAGCTAATTAACCACCCATTTCAAAAGGCCCAGTTCTCTGGGCCTTCTTTATTTCCCGTGCTTGTAGTCTTTTTTCGAGATTCCATAGTCTTCCTATTATGTTTGCCATAATGTACGCCGAGAATCGAAGGTATCTTCAAATCCTTGGGGTGTCTATGGCGTCTAATTCAACTCAACAAGACAATGTCATTGAATTAGCTTTGCGTGCAAACAGGGTTGACCTAGATTCAATAAAAAACGAATATGAGTCGAGCTATAAGAACTATTTTGGTTATGCATATTCTTTAACATCGTCGACAGATGCCTCTAAAGAAATAGTGCAGAGCGTTTTTGCTCGGTTAGTCTCGAGAACAAAGAAAAAAGGGTTTTTGCATATTGAAAATCTGGAAGCATATATTGTACGGAGCATCCGAAACGAACATGTGGACAGGAACAAGAAAGAATTACGCAACATAACAATTAGATCAGAAGAAACTGAATCTCATCCATCAGCAGAGCACATTCATTTTGATGGTGTACAAAATGAGAGTCTTTCTCGAGCAATCCAAAAACTTCCCACCGCACAAAGAACTTGCGTTGTCATGCGCTACTTTGATGATTTCTCTGTCGAGAAAATCTCAAAAGAACTAGGTATTTCTAAAAGTGCAGTTAAGACTCACATTCAAAGGGCTCGAGCTGCTCTAAATCGACACCTTCAAGATATAGAAGGAGGTGAAGCTATATGAGCAACGATACCTTAATTAAAGAGGCCATTGAGCAAACTATTGATGAAGCTTCTCTTTACGCACCGGACTTGAATTGGGATGAAGTTTTAATCCTTTCGAAGGACACGAAACCATTTAATCAAGATAACTTTTATTTCAGTCACCGAAGACTGATTTCAATAGCAGCATCAATTTTATTGATTGCAGTAGTTTCGACTTTGTTACTCACAAACTACATTGGAGGATCCGATGATGTCGATGTAGTAGAAGACACCAAAGAGACAAATGAAATCGTCGAGACAGTACCGACTAGTATCACCACGACGACAACTCTGCCCGCCACTAGCACCACAGTAGCTCCGAACGCGAACAGATCTTCCACCACCCCGAGCACAGGTACACCTCAACCAACCGTCACACCCACAACGTCAATAGTTCAAAGCCTTGAGATTTGGGCGATGCAACCTGTCACATTGAACTACAGCAATACTGGTTCAACCCAAACATACTACCCTCGTGTAGAGTTACGCACGCTTAGCGAAACTGGTAATTTTCCTGTAAACGTGACAGTCGAAATTGTAGACTACGCAGGAGTTAATTCCGTTTTTCATCAATACAAATTGAACATTCAACCGCAGCAGGATGCATACACCATCGTATCCCCTGTCGGAGTTCCCATAGGGCAATGCCAGCGATATTGGTTCTCCATGACTGTCGAATGGGACGGAAAATCACGCAGTTCGGGAACTGCAGACATAAATCCAATATCAGGTTGTCCATAGCTCGTCGTAAGCAGGCCTTTTATTGGAATATAAGATTAATCAAAACGTTGCAACTTAACGAGGTCGTTTATTCGACATTCTTTTACCGACAAGCCTAAGGTATTTATAAGCACCGTTAATGTGAATAAGGAGAGATTACATGTCAGTTGAAAATGTGAACACCGGAATTGATAATAAAGCCGCGAAAGATGTTGCAAATGGTTTGGCAGGTATTCTCGCAGATGAGTACACGCTATATCTTAAAACTCATAATTATCATTGGAATGTAACAGGTCCAATGTTTGGGTCGCTTCACTTATTGTTTGAGACACAATATCAAGAGCTTGCATTGTCTATCGATGTGATTGCTGAACGCATCCGAGCTCTAGGAGTATTTGTTCCAGCTACTTTTGGGCAGTACCAAAAAATGTCAGAGATCAAAGAGTCCGAAGAAATCCCGAGCGCAGATAAAATGATTGCTGAATTGCTTGATGCACGAGAAATTTGTGCAAAGGAAGCCCGTAAGGTGATTGAAGATGCAGAAAAAGCTGGAGATCAAGCTACTGCAGATTTGTTGACTGCACGAGTTGGTGAACACGAAAAAGCGGCTTGGATGTTGCGATCACACCTAGAAAAATAACTAAGCTACAACAAAACTTTGACCGTCGGTTTTAACCGACGGTTTTTTATTTGTCGATCTTTTCTTCGACTTTTGATTTAACCTTATCAGCCGTATCTTTACCTTTGGCTTTAAGTTTTTCTACATTCTCTTCTGTTGTCTCGATAACCTCTTCGCTTTTATCGATAGCTTCATGTGCTTTTGCTTTGAACTTATCTTTTGCATCAAGAACTGATCCATCGATTGCATCATCTACATTATTTTTGACTTCTTCACTATCAGCCTGGGAGAGTTTTTGAAATCCCTTAGCTGCAACGGCGATTATCGATGAAATAACTGCCAGTTTGAAAATACCCTTAAATAGTTTCTTCATTTTTGACCTCTCTTTATATACTTACAAGCTAACGGACTACATCATTCAATGCAAAGCGACAGCTCAGCGCGCTATGCTCGGTCGTATTCTCGTAACGCTTTGTTTGATATATGTAAAACCTTCCCGTAGATGCTGCCCTTGAGTATCAAGATATGCGAGTAGGTTTGATATTTGAGCAGAGTTAGTATCAGAAGCGCTTTTTAATGACGCATATCTTAATTTCTTAGCAGTATTTGTACAAAGTAAAGCATCAGGAAAAAAGTCACAAGCGGAATCAATAACTTCTATTCCAATAGCATCAAAAACATCTAAACTCTTGGGCACCTTTCGAAGCGTTTCGAGTTTTATCTCCATTTCTTTTGGTACACCTTCTACAATCACAACTCCCAATACTCCTAAAGCTGGCACTGATTTTTGAGCGCCAATAAGTACTGGAAGTTTTACCTGGAATAGAGCAACCGGAACATCTGAAGGATCGGAACCGATTGTCAGTTTGATTGCTACGTCAAATTTAACAGCATCTACCCAAGCTCTGAATTGTGTTGTCTCGACAGCTTGAGCTCTTGGATGATTTTTAGGATCTCGATGCGTTGTCAGTTGGTCAATCTTGCTAAAGCGTTTATCGGCAAATACATCATCAATATTCTGTGAAAATCTCATTTGGTTAAACAGCCTAATTTAGTGTTGCAACTTGACCCAGCGACAAGTTGAACTCTTTTACTTCACCAGCGTTGATTTCTAACACGTACTTTGCTTTTGTTGGAGACACAAAAGTTTGAGGAAACGTATCGGGAGAGATATTTTCTTCGATATGAATAATCTCTAGGTCACTATCAAGCCACAAAATATCTATTGAAAAGTTCATATCTTTCATCCATATTCCATGAAAGTCTTCATTTTCGAATATAAATAACAAGCCACTTTCAGGATCTAACGAATCACGAAAACTTAAGCCTGTTTCTCTTTCTTGATCACTATCAGCAATTTCAACACTAAATCGCTGATTATTAATAGTAATGGAACTTTCAGTACCTCGATTTTTCCCATTGTTAGAGTCACTATTTAACAAACTCAAGATTGCATATGAGGACGCTAAGAAAATAACGATTAATAGCAGCGAAACTAATCCGACTATTACATGCTTTTTCGTATATAAACGATTTAGAGCCATGTGCTTATCCTACCAACTTTGTCTTAAAACAAAAAGAGGACTCATTCGAGTCCTCTTTTCATATAGCTTTTTGGAATTATCCAACTGCAGGATTTTGTAATCCTTCGTCATCGTTTCCAGAATCTTCTGAAATTACTTCTTCAGATTTGATTTCAGCATCAAAGTTTGCAGATTCAATTCCTAGAGACTCTGCCAATGATGGTTCATCGTTACCCATTGCTAGGAACTGAGCCATGTCATCTGGAGCTGCGGAATATGATCCCGAACCTTCAAGCGATGCTCGAAGTCGATCTGCAAGATCCATGTCAGCATCTTCATCTCCTGCTGACCAGAATGCCATTGGAGTGTAATTCGGAGCATCAGTACGGATTTCGTTGTACTGTTTCATTCCAGTACCAGCTGGAATAAGTTTTCCGATGATCACATTTTCTTTAAGACCAACCAAAGAGTCGCTCTTACCTTCAATAGCTGCTTCTGTTAGCACTCGAGTTGTTTCTTGGAACGATGCAGCAGACATCCATGAGTCTGTTGCAAGTGATGCTTTGGTAATACCCATCAACTCTGGTCGACCTTCTGCAGGCTTTAAGCCTTGTTCAACCAAGTGACGGTTTACATCAGCAAACACTCGTGAATCAACTTTCGATCCAGGAAGGAATTGTGAATCACCTTGTTCAGAAACCATTACACGGCGAAGCATTTGTCGAACAACAACTTCAACGTGCTTGTCGTGAATACCTACACCTTGTTCGCGGTAAACTCTTTGTACTTCATCTGAAAGATACATTTGAGCTTCACGCACACCTTTGATTGCCAAAATTTCTTTTGGATCCATAGATGTATTGTGATCACCTGTTAGTTGATCTCCAGCTTGGACTTCTGCACCATCTTTAATGGTAAGTGTCGCACGACGAGAAACAACGTGCTCGACTTCTTCACCTTTATCAGTTGAAACTGTGATGACTTTCTCGCCCTTGTCGTTTTCACCGACGCGTGCAACACCAGAAACCATTGCCAATGTAGCTTTACCTTTTGGTGTTCGAGCTTCGAAAAGTTCAACAACACGTGGAAGACCATGCGTGATGTCATCTCCAGCAACACCACCAGTGTGGAAAGTACGCATAGTTAGCTGTGTACCAGGTTCACCAATCGATTGCGCAGCAATAATACCGATTGCTTCACCAAGCTCAACTAGCTGACCGGTTGCAAGCATGTTTCCGTAACAATGACGACAAACACCATTAAGAGTGTCGCAAGTCAAAACGCTTCGTACACGAACACGAGTTACATGCGGATCTTCGATGATCTCTTGCATTTCGTCTTCACGAATGATTGTGTTGCGCTCCATTACCTTGCCAGATGAAAGTTTCACATCATCGCAAAGTGTGCGGTGCATCAACTTATTCTCTAAGTAACGTACAAGTTCATTTTCTGGAACTGTATTTTCAACCCAGATACCACGTGGAGATCCACAGTCATCTTCGCGAACAATAAGTTCTTGAGATACGTCAACCAAACGACGTGTCAAGTAACCTGAGTCAGCAGTACGAAGAGCTGTATCTGCAAGTCCCTTTCGAGCACCGTGAGTTGAAATGAAGTACTCAAGCACAGATAGACCTTCACGGAAGTTTGACTTAATAGGTCGAGGAATAATTTCACCTCTAGTATCAGCCACCAAACCACGCATACCTGCGATCTGACGCAACTGCATGACGTTACCACGAGCTCCTGAACCGATCATCATTTCGATTGGGTTGAACTGAGAAGCTTTTAGTTCTTTTTGCAGTGCATCTCGAACTTTATCTGTCGCTTCAGTCCAGATTTCAATTTCTTTACGACGTCGTTCTTCATCGGTGATGATACCTCGGTCGTATTGCTGTTCTACCTTTGTAGCTTCACCTTCGTACTTGTTAAGAAGTTCAGCTTTTTCTTGAGGTGTTTGAACATCAGTAATCGAAATTGTTAGACCTGAACGTGTTGCGTAAGTAAACCCAGTTGACTTGAGATTATCTAATGAATCTGCGACATCTTTACGAGGGAAATCTTCTACAAGTAATGCACAGATTTCACCAAGGTCTGATTTCTTTACTGTTTTGTTTTGGAAAGGGAAACCTGCAGGGAAACAATTATTGAAAATAATTCTACCCAAAGTAGTTTCTACCAAAACTTGAGCTGGTTTTCCTGGAGAAGCATCATAACGCTTTAACACCATTGCATCTGGAGTCATTTCGTCACGTGTTGGATATTGGTCTTCAGGGAAACGAGTCGCACTCATTCGCACAATTATTTTCGCGTGCAAGCTAAGGCGTTCTTTACCATCTGTTGACCAACCAGGTTGTTCTGCCATTAGACCTTCAATAGATCCGCCAGCTTCTAGGCGCTCATCGTAAGCCATAAATGCTTCATCTACGTTAGAGAAAATTCGCCCTTCACCCATAGCTCCTGGACGGTGCTCTGTTAGGTAATAACAACCAATGATCATATCCTGTGTTGGAAGAGATAGCGGTCGACCTGATGCAGGAGACAAAATGTTGTGTGAAGACAACATTAATAGTCTTGCTTCTGCTTGACCTTCTGCAGAAAGCGGAACGTGAACCGCCATCTGGTCACCGTCGAAGTCAGCATTGAAAGCTGCACAAACAAGTGGGTGCAACTGGATTGCTTTACCTTCGATCAATGTTGGTTCAAATGCTTGAATACCTAGTCGGTGAAGTGTTGGAGCACGGTTGAGCAGTACTGGGTGTTCACGAATTGTTTCTTCTAGGACATCCCAAACCTGAGGTCGAGCACGTTCAACCATTCGCTTTGCGCTCTTAATATTTTGTGCAAGTTCTAAATCAACAAGTCTCTTCATAACAAATGGCTTGAAAAGTTCCAATGCCATTTTCTTTGGAAGACCGCATTGGTGAAGTTTAAGTTGAGGTCCTGCAACAATTACAGAACGACCGGAATAGTCAACACGCTTTCCAAGTAGGTTTTGGCGGAATCGACCTTGCTTACCTTTAAGCATGTCAGAAAGTGACTTAAGAGCACGACCGCCAGGACCTGCAACTGGACGTCCACGACGACCATTGTCGAACAGCGCATCTACTGCTTCTTGAAGCATTCGCTTTTCGTTGTTGATAATAATTTCTGGTGCTTCAAGATCAATCAGTCTTTGTAGACGATTATTTCTATTGATAACACGACGGTATAGGTCGTTTAAGTCTGAAGTTGCGAAACGTCCACCATCAAGCTGCACCATCGGACGAAGGTCAGGTGGGATAACTGGAATAGCTGAAAGAATCATTCCTTCAGGTGTATTCATTCGAGTTCCATCTTCATTTCGTTTGTTGAATGACGCAATAACTTTTAGGCGCTTAATTGCGCGAGCTTTCTTTTGACCTTTACCTGAGATGATGATTTCTTTTAGTTCATCTTCTTCTGCATCAAGGTCCATGTTGTCGATGAATTCTTTGACAGCTTCGGCACCCATTCCACCTGTGAAGTAGTCGCTGTAGCGGTCTTTTAGTTCACGCCATACAGGACCATCTTCTACAAGTTGACGAGGAGAAAGTGATCTGAAGAGATCCCAAACTTCTTTAAGTCCATCAAGTTCGACACTGTAACGTTCTCTTAAGTCTTCGATTTCTTTTTCAGCAATTCGACGCAATTTATCGAGTTCAGCTTTTTTAGCTCCACGCTTTTCTGCAGCAGCTAAGTCGGTTTCTAGTTCTTTGAAGCGGTCTTCGATAGTTACATCGCGTTCTTGTTCAAGCTCTTTTTGCTCTTCTTTAAGTTCAGCTTCTAAAGATGAAAGATCATTATGACGCTTGTCTTCATCTACTGAAACAATAAGGTGAGATGCAAAGTAGATAACTTTTTCTAATTGCTTTGGAGCAACATCGATAAGGTAACCCAAACGAGAAGGTACACCTTTGAAATACCAAATGTGGGTAACAGGTGCTGCTAATTCGATGTGACCCATTCGTTCACGACGAACCTTAGAGCGAGTAACTTCAACACCACAACGTTCACAGATGATACCCTTGAAACGAACACGCTTGTATTTACCGCAAGCACATTCCCAGTCTTTAGTAGGACCAAAGATCTTTTCGCAGAATAGACCATCTTTTTCAGGCTTGAGTGTACGGTAGTTAATCGTCTCTGGTTTTTTTACTTCACCAGTTGACCATGAGCGAATCTGCTCTGGTGTCGCTAGTGAAATGGAAAGGCGTTGTGACTCGTTTACGTCAATCACTTATATGGTCCCTTCTGGGTTTGTCGTGTCTTTCCCGGAGGACTGACCCTCCAAAAGGGATTAATCGCTCAGGCGATTCGTCCCTTTTGGAGGGTCAGTCCTCCGGACTATTTAACTTTGTTGTGCGGTTGCTGGTTTTCGAGCATCATCATCGTCTTCGCCTTTTTCATGGCGAGTTAAATTGATGCCCAATGATTCTTGCGCTCTATATGCTTCTTCGTCAGTATCACCGATTCGAATTTCTGCTCCGTCATCGTTGAGAACCTTGACGTCGATACATAGAGATTGCATTTCTTTAATCAAAACCTTGAATGATTCTGGGATACCAGGCTCTGGAATATTTTCACCCTTAACAATTGCCTCATAAACCTTTACTCTTCCGAGAACGTCATCAGACTTGATTGTCAAGATTTCTTGTAGAGCATATGCAGCACCGTATGCTTCAAGCGCCCAAACTTCCATCTCACCAAATCTCTGTCCACCGAATTGTGCTTTACCACCAAGCGGCTGTTGAGTAATCATTGAGTAAGGTCCAGTAGAACGTGCGTGAATCTTGTCATCAATCATGTGTGAAAGTTTCAAGATGTACATCACACCAACAGTAATTCTGTTGTCAAAACGCTCACCTGTTCGACCATCGTAAAGCCATGCTTTACCGTCATCGCCTACAAGCTGTTCACCATGTTTTCCATCCTTATGCATTTTTCCATAAAGTTGTTTAATGGTTAACTCATGTTCTGCTGAATCTTCTTGATCCCAATGCGCACCATCGAAAACTGGTGTCGCGACATAAGTTGCAGGATCTGCTGTAGGTCGTGTCTTGTTTACTTGCTTTTCACGTTCAGGAGTTCCATCCCAACCATGAAGTGCAACATAACCCAAGTGACATTCCAAAACCTGACCGATGTTCATTCGAGAAGGAACACCAAGCGGTGAAAGAATTACATCTACAGGAGTACCATCTGCAAGGTAAGGCATATCCTCTTCTGGAAGAATCTTTGAGATAATACCTTTGTTACCGTGACGTCCAGCAAGTTTGTCACCAACTTGAATCTTTCGTCGTTGTGCAACATATACACGTACGAGTTGGTTAACACCTGGAGGAAGTTCATCACCATTGTCTCGGCTAAATACCTTAACGTCGATAACTTTTCCAGATTCACCGTGAGGAACCTTCAAAGAAGTATCGCGAACCTCGCGAGCCTTTTCACCGAAGATCGCTCGAAGAAGTCTTTCTTCTGGAGTAAGTTCAGTTTCACCCTTAGGTGTAACTTTTCCAACCAAAATATCTCCAGCGACAACTTCTGCACCAACGCGAACGATACCGCGTTCATCAAGGTCACGCATAATGTCATCTGCAAGGTTAGGAATATCACGAGTGATTTCTTCAGAACCAAGTTTTGTATCACGCGCATCTATTTCATGCTCGTCAATGTGGATTGAAGTCAAAACGTCATCGCGAACAAGTCGTTCGTTGATAATAATCGCGTCTTCAAAGTTCAGACCATTCCATGGCATGAAAGCAACAACAAGGTTCTTACCAAGTGCGAGCTCACCATTGTCTGTAGAAGATCCGTCAGCTAAAACTTGACCTTTTTTAACTTGTTGTCCAACTTCAACGATAGGCTTTTGGTTAATACAAGTACCTTGGTTTGAACGTCGGAATTTGAAAAGTTGATGTGATTTGCGACCAGCATTTGCGTAGTCAACAGTCACAATCGAACCTGAGACATCGATAACGCTACCGTCATCTTCAGCCAATAATACGTCACCAGCATCTTGCGCACAACGTGCTTCCATACCAGTTCCAACAATAGGAGCATCAGCATGAACTAGAGGCACAGCTTGACGTTGCATGTTTGCACCCATCAATGCACGGTTTGCATCATCGTGCTCCAAGAAAGGAATCAGAGCAGTAGCAATAGATACCATCTGACGTGGAGAAACGTCCATGTACTCGATTTCTGCAGGAGGAAGGAATCCAATTTCACCTCGACCTGTACGAGCCAAAACTTTTTCTTCAACCATCTGGCCGTTGTCATCAATCTTTGTGTTTGCCTGAGCAATAACATATCGATCTTCATCGTCAGCACTTAGGTAATCAATCTTGTTTGTTACTCTTCCATTTTCAACTTTTCGATACGGAGTCTCGATGAAACCAAAAGAGTTGATTCGTCCATACGACGAAAGGTAACCGATAAGTCCAATGTTTGGACCTTCAGGAGTTTCAATCGGACACATACGACCATAGTGAGATGGGTGTACGTCACGCACTTCGAATCCTGCTCGTTCACGAGATAGTCCACCTGGACCAAGCGCAGATAGACGTCGCTTGTGAGTCAAACCTGAAATTGGGTTTGTCTGGTCCATAAACTGGCTAAGTTGTGAAGAACCAAAGAACTCTTTAATCGATGCAACTACTGGACGAATGTTGATCAATGTTTGAGGAGTAATTGCTTCAGAATCTTGAGTAGTCATTCTTTCACGAACGACTCTCTCCATTCGAGAAAGTCCAACACGAACTTGGTTCATTATCAGTTCACCGACTGAACGGATTCTTCTGTTACCGAAGTGATCGATATCATCAGAGAAGTAACCTGCATGTTTTGGATCTTGTGGTTTTTCGTTTGCATGCAATCGAACAAGATATGAAACCGTTGCAAGAATGTCTGCTTTTGTAAGACAGTACTCTTCATAATCTTCTGCTGGTTCTGCAACTGGTTCTTCAAGACCCATTTTCTTTATATTAAGTGCGCGGTATTCATCACCAAGTTTCTTTGAAACTTTGTGACGACCTACACGAGCTAAGTCATATCGTTTTGAATTAAAGAACAACGCTTCAATTAGACCTTTGGATCCTTCAACTGTTGGCGGCTCGCCTGGACGAAGTTTCTTGTAAAGATCAATGAATGCTTCATCTTGAGTCTCTGTAGAGTCTTTTTCTAATGTGTTTAATATAACTTCGTACGGTTCACCATCTTGATCCAAGAAAAGCTTTGCAATTTCTTCGTCTGTTTCACCAAAGCCAAGTGCCTTTAGAAATACGGTTACAGGAGCTTTACGCTTTCGGTCAACACGAACATGTACGATGCCTTTTTTGTCAACTTCAAATTCTAACCAAGCACCACGTGACGGAATAATTTTCGCATCGAAGACCAGTGAGTCAGGATTTACTTTGTCTCGTGTCATTCCAAAATAAACACCGGGAGATCGAACGAGCTGAGAAACAACAATACGTTCTGTACCGTTAACAATGAATGTTCCTCGAGGTGTCATCATAGGAAAGTCGCCCATGAATACTGTTTGTTCTTTGATTTCACCAGTACCAGCATTCAAGAAACGAGCTGTTACGAAAAGTGGACGAGCATATGTCATGTCTCGTTCACGGCATTCGTCTTCGGTGTATTTTGGTGGATCAAAAACATGATCTGAAAGTTCTAAGCGAAGTTGTCCAGAAAAGTCTTCGATTGGTGTAATATCAGCTAATACCTGACCAACACCATGTTCGATGAACCATCGATAACTTTCTGTTTGTATGTCCAAAAGATTTGGAAGTGGAAGAACTTCGTCTAAGTGTGAAAATGAATAACGTTCGCGTTTGACTAAACCTGGCAAAATAAGACTCCTTGGTCTTTGCGATATAGATGGTCTGTCCTACTTTGAACCTTATTGAAACCAATGAAAATGCACTAAATAAATAGCACACGCTTTTCATTTGTAGATCAAAAATTGGTCGGCAAAGCAGGGGTTGCTTAAAACACTAGTTCAAATGTTATAAGCAGGGCAATTCGGAGGACTGACCCTCCAAAAGGGACGAATCGCTCAGGCGATTTGTCCCTTTTGGAGGGTCAGTCCTCCGGAAATAAGTTACTTAAGTTCTACTGTTGCGCCAGCAGCTTCAAGAGATTCTTTAGCTTTGTTAGCATCGTCAGTCTTTGCGCCTTCAAGTACTGGCTTTGGAGCTGATTCAACAAGTTCTTTTGCTTCTTTAAGGCCTAGACCAGTAAGAGCTCGAACTTCTTTGATAACAGCAATCTTGTTTGCACCAGCATCAGCAAGAACAACATCGAAGTTATCCTTTTCTTCTGCTGCTGCTCCGCCAGCGTCTCCGCCTGCAGGTGCTGCTGCCATTACAGCTGCTGGAGCTGCTGCAGTTACATCAAACTTCTCTTCAAAAGCCTTTAAGAATTCTGAAAGCTCAAGAACAGTCATTTGTTCGAAGTGAGCAAGTAGATCTTCTTGTGTCATTGTTGCCATTTTGTTTGTTTCCTTTTCTATTGGGATTTTCCGAGGAGCATTAATGCTCTACGGGGAGGGTCCCACCTCCTTGCAGGAGGAACGACCCTAACTTCTAGTTTTCCTGTTGTTTTTTGTCTGCTAAAGCTTTGAATGCGTAAGCAGCGTTTCTTGTGAATGCTTGGAACAAGCCTGCAGATTTCGCCATTGGAGCTTGGAATGCGCCTGCGATTTGTGCAAGAAGAACCTCGCGAGATGGTAGTTTTGCCAAAGCTTTAATATCATCAGCTGACATCGCGCTTGAGCCCAAAACACCACCTTTAAGAATTAGAGCTTCATTGCTATCTGAAAACGTCTTTAGTGTCTTCGCAGTAGCTGCAGCATCTGTTTTTGCGAAAGCTACAGCAACTGGACCAGTAAGCATTTCACTTACTTCGTATCCAGAATCGGTTGCAGCTCTTCGAACTAAAGTATTTTTGTAAACTTTGTACTCAGTCCCATTGTTTCTCAATTCAGCTCTTAATTCAGCTAGTTGAGAAACACTAAGTCCACGGTATTCTGTAAAAACGCTTGCTTGAGATTGAGAAAATAATTCTTTAATTTCATCTACAAGAGATTCTTTTTCAGGTCGTGGATATTTAGCACTTCGACGCAGTGTTGCGTTGTCAGTCATTTGATCCTCTTTTCTTTGCGATCTAATAGCACCTTTGAATTTGGAGGAAAACGTGAAAAGAGAAACGAATAGAAGTAAAACTTCTAAGATTCGCACCTCTTTTGGGAGAGATTGGATCTAATCCTTACTCTATTAACGCTTTCGCGACCAAAGGTCTTTGGTACAGGAATTACATTCTAATATGAGCCACTAGCCACTATACAAATCGGGCTAACCAGTAATGCTTATAGATTGTCCACCACGATGCTGATCTTTAGTCTGATCAACACCGCGAGCTTGATTTCCTTGTGGAACATTAGGTTGTGGTGTCGGAACTATAGAAGTAGAAGATACTTCTGGTTCAGGCATCGGAACAACAGGCTGCTCTGGCAGATCCTGTGTAGTAGTAGTTGGAACATTAGATGTTGTTGTACCCATGGTTGTAGTCGTTGTAGATTGAGCACTTCCTAGGTGGCCTGCGTTTTCCATTGCAGGTTGATCAGTGGGATCTGACAACGAAGACAGACCTACAGGTTCATTTTCCTGTGATTTCGCGACAGCTAATGTACCGCCGACACCTAATGTTGCAACTACAGAAGCAATAACTCCGACCGCTAACGCTCTAGTTTTGGTAGATGCATTACGCCACCAATCAGCAACACGATTTACATAGTTTTTAAAAACCTGCAATCCAGAGCTTTCACGATAAGGTTTTTGACCTAAAGCTTCATTCAAAGTAGGAACAATTGACCCACCATTAGATGCCCTATAAGCAATCTGATCGAGTTCAGATTTGAACATTAAATCTATTGTTGGCATCGCAAATGTGGGCTTTAGATTATGCATATAGTCGATAAATCTTGGATCTTGACCAGCAACTTCTTGCATAACTGCTTCGAGTTTTTCTTGAAAGTTGTATCGTCCTTGTTCAAAATCTGATTGCACTTTTGCAAGATTGACTTTGAATTTACCCATCACCGCAGAAGATTCTGGAGATATTTCTGGGCCAATTTCAAAAAACCATTTCTCTAGCTCATCAAATTTCAATTGCAGAGATTCGTCGAAGAAACAATATGAGTTGAAAGTCTCAATGAATTCTCTATCCATAAAATCTGGAGTTGTCGCATGGACAATTCTTGCTCGTCTAATAAATTCGGGATCCAAAAATTTCGTCTTGATTTCTTCTAGATGATCAATATCTGCTTGCAGACTTTTAAGAAGAACATCGATTTCCCAAAAACTCCTGGTTGGGCTAACTCCAAAAGTATCTTTTGCGACGACTGTTTGGGTACTTTGAGAAGTAGGTTCTATCGGAGGTTCCACTGGAGGTGAAGGCTCTTCAACGACAAGATCGAAAAATCCTGCTTGAGATGATACAAAAGTCTTGCCTTGGCCATTTCCAAAATAAGCAGTTTGATCTTTACCATTAATCTCGTCTGACATTTTCAATCCTTTGTACTTTTGTCTCGTATCCATGATATGCATTCGAGGCTAAATACACCAATTGTCCTGAATCAAGCCCCCGAATGGCCGACTGATCCGAGAAATTACTCACAAATATCATTACAAAAAGTACCAATTGACCCTAATTGAAATTGATGTTTAATAAAAACAAGGCATATTTGCCTTGCCCCGCCCTAATTTGAAAGCCCTGCCCATGAATAATATTTTCAAGAAGAAATTTATTAGTCTAGTAATCGTTCTCCTTGCGATTGGAACTTATCTGTCTCTGCCTTCAGGCGATGCTGATGCTGTCACATATCACTCTCGATACATACGATATGACCGACATATAACTGATACCTATCTAAGAAACTGTAGCGTCGGATATTTAACTAGCGTGGATAACTCAAATCGACTCTCTGTCATATCTCGCGCGGCCAATAGTGCGTGCACTGTACAGATCGTGATTGTGTTCATACCGCATGGAACAAGAACCGAGACATTTGAAGCCAGTGGTTTCGGAAATGTAACAGGATTGACGACGTCGCGATCCGTGGGAGTAACATCCACGGCGCGAGTGTATCTACGCGCTTGTGCTGGTGGCTTTGGTTGTGGAGCTGCGCAACATGTAACGTCAATTTACATTTCTAGAACTTCGGCTATAAATGTTTAATTACATCTGAAAATATGAATTGACTTGAAGCTGAAAAAGCGGGCTACATAGCCCGCTTTAATATTTTCAAGATGCCCCGTAGAAACAATTAGATTGCTATTTTAATTCCAGGACCCATTGTTGTTGAAGTAGAAATGTTTTTAATATATCTACCCTTCGATGATGCTGGTTTCGCTCTTTGAATTTCATCAAGAACTGCTTCAAAGTTTTGTTGCAACTTTTCAGCATCGAAACTAGCTTTACCAATTCGCACATGAACATTTCCATTGCGATCAGTTCGGTATTCAACCTTTCCAGACTTAAAGTCTGAAACAGCTTTTGCAACATCAGGAGTTACAGTTCCAGTTTTAGGGTTAGGCATTAAACCGCGAGGACCCAAAGCCTTACCGAGACGACCAACTTTTGCCATCATGTCAGGTGCAGCAATTACGAGATCGAAATCCATCATTCCCTTTTCAACTTCAGCTACAAGTTCATCTGCACCAACTAAATCTGCTCCTGCTTCTTTAGCTGCAGTTGCAGCTTCACCTTGTGCAAATACTGCAACACGAATTGTTTTTCCTGTACCGTTCGGAAGTGCAACAGAACCACGAATCATTTGATCTGATTTTCGAGGGTCGATTCCTAAACGAAAAACTACATCAACAGACTCGTCGAAATTTCGTTTTGCTGACTCTTTTGCTGTGGTAGCTAGAATCGAAAATGCTTCTGCAGGTGCATATTGTTTTTCGGGATCAACTTTTGAATATGCTTCTTTAAGTTTTTTTGAAACAGCCATTATCCCTCCACAACTTCTACGCCCATTGAACGTGCAGTACCTTCGATTTGAAGCATTGCACCTTCGATGTCGATTGCATTTAGGTCAGGCATTTTTACTTCCGCAATTTCTTTCACTTGCGTCTTTGTAATTTTGCCAACTTTTGTCGTACGAGGATTATCTGTTCCCTTTTTCAACTTCGCAGCTTCCAAAATAAGTTTTGCAGCTGGCGGAGTTTTTAATTTGAAATCAAATGAACGGTCTTCGTAGATAGAAATCTCTACTGGAATAACTTGACCGCGTTTATCTTGAGTTGCATCGTTGTATGCTTTACAGAAATCCATGATGTTGATTCCCGTTGGACCAAGTGCGGTACCAACCGGAGGAGCTGGAGTTGCACCACCAGCTTGGATCTGCAGCTTCACGAGCTGTTCTACTTTTTTCGCCATTAGGCTACCTGCTTTCTACTTATACCAATCAACCAACTTTTGGCTGTTGTGTGCACCGAGGTAAGTACACAAGAGCATAAATACTAGCGAAAACCGCCCATTCCCCGCCATCTGAGAAAAGGTCCGTCCTTTTTATCTTGCATTAAAATGCACAAACACAAGACAACACAAGAAGAAAAGAACGAACCTTTTCCAGAGTGGGTTATACTTTTCAGATGTCTAAAAAATCAGATCCAAAACGCCAAGCTCAAGCACTCTTTATGCTGGTGGCCTTCATGGGGCCTCCTGCTGTAGTTTTCGCTTTTGTTTTCTTCAATAGCTTTCCAATTGCTTCTGCAGTTCTAGTGATTTTTGGGGTTCTCGCTCTATTAACCCGAATGTTCTCAATTTATATTTCATCACAAGAAGACAAAAAATAGAGACGAAAAGGTCCGTCCTTTTTATCTTTCAGAAAATTGTGCAAACACAAGACAACACAAGAAGAAAAGGACGGACCTTTTCTCAGCTGCGTTTGAAGCCGTTGAGGACTAAGAGGAGCAAGACAGCACCGAAGACTGCGACTACGACACTCCAAACATTGAAGCCTGTCACACCTTCACCACCAATGAGGTCCAGTATCCAACCGCCGATGAATGCACCGATGATACCGACAGCCACATTAACGACAATTCCTTGTCCTGAGCCTTTAACTATGCTCGATGCAATCCAACCAGCCAAACCACCTAGTAAAACCCAAGTTAATATTTCTGAAAATTCCATGTCTTCCCCTTTGATTATATTTGTTACTCGATAGTAGCAACTATAGGGGTAAGAACCAAACTTAAGAGAAATTTCGCGAAACTGGGTCCGAAAAGACCTTTCCAAAGGTCTTTATGAACGGGCAGTGCCGATCGGGACCTCTGAGAACAACATCTGAGACTACATTGCGAATCTTGCGATCAAACCCATCGTGAGGGTATGGAAATTTGCATCGTCGCACTTCGACATCTAACTGGCTTGCAAGATTAATTGGGAACACAGAAGAAGTCTCATGAGCGGTTAGTACTGCAAATAAATCTTTCAACTCTTGAGATCTATCTTCTAAAGCAAGTTTCGCAATCAACTTTGCATAAAACTTTATTCTTCTAAATTCAGCAACAGACTGAGAAAGGTTTTGATGCAATGTGCCGAAGCCTTTGGTAGAAGTTTTACATCCGTTCTTCGAAAAATTTAGAGGATATTTATCAGCATCAAAAATCCAGTCGAACTCTTTTCCAAGCTCAATTCCTAGATTTTTTTCACCGTAATTCGCCAATACAGAATTAGGCAATCGAGTTATCATTTTGCGTTCCTTCGCTAAAATATGATTATTAGAGCTTTGCTACTTGACCAAATTCAAGCTCAACTGGAGTTTCACGACCAAAGATATCTACAAGCACTTTAAGCTTTGAGCGGTCTACATCAATTTCTGAAATTGCACCATTGAAATCTGCAAAAGGTCCAGTAGTAACTCGAACTTGTTCTCCAACTTCGAAGTCCAGTCTTGGTTTTGACTTTGTTGGTGTTGGAGCTGGCTCGCCCTTTTCATCAACCTCACCTGTACCCAATATGTTTTCGACTTCTTTTTTACGCAGTGGATTTGGTTTTTGGCCAGCGCCGACAAAACCTGTAACACCTGGAGTATTTCTAATCACATACCAAGTATCATCATCAAGATCCATGCGAATTAGAACATAACCAGGAAAAACTTTTTTCTTAACAACAGTCTTCTTACCGTTTTTAAATTCAATAACGTCTTCCATTGGGATTACGATTTCATGGATACGATTTTCAACATTCATTGAATGCATACGAGTTTCAATGTTTTGCTGTACACGGTTTTCATATCCTGCATAAGAATGAATCACATACCATCTACCCGGACGATCATATGGCGAAATGCTTTTATCCATCTCAGCTGGCGCTTCTTCAACAACGTCTACCAACTCTGCCGATTCATCCAGAACAGCTTCACTGGCTAGTTCGGTTTCAGCAACTTGATCCATTTGAGGCTGTTCGTTTGAAGTTTCTGCTTCTTCTTCAATTGTATTTAGAGTTGTTTCTTCCATATTCTTTCTACTTTAAATATCGTGAGTTGGTTAAGAACTTTCTAGTAATCGATCTATCCGTAGATGAAATTAGCTAGTTTTTCGGCGCCGTAATCAACACCTACTATTAATAGAGTAACAAAAACTATGCACACAAGTACAATGATGGTCGAGTTTAGAACTTCTTTTTTGTTCGGCCAATTAACCTTTTTTAGCTCTTTTGCAGCTTCTTTGAAAAATCCGAAAAATCTTTTAAAAAATGGAACCCGTTGCTCGTGCGGAGCAGGCTTTCTAGTTTTCTTAGCATTCTTCTTCATCTGCTCGCGCTGATTTTCAGGGTCGTATCCCATTTTTGACGACATGCGTCGCATCTCGCGATTCATTGGTTCCTGAGGCGGTTGTTGTGTCATATCGCCATATAATCTACTAGCTCAAAGGAGTTATGGCATGTTATGAACGTATTTTGTGAGAGTTTTATTGCTCAGCTTGCGACAACTGCTTGATACGAAGGGGCATTGGATGACTTTTCTACCCCACCCTTTGGCTCTTGAGTGATAGCAAATGCAGAGATGTTTCCATTAACCCGTGTCATGTAGATACCCGGACCATTACCTAACACGCCTGCAGAAATAACTTGCTGGCCAGTTTGAGTCTCGACAATAGCCCATAATTGGTAAGTCTCATCTTCACTTAAAGCTTCAATATCGCGAGCATCAATCATGATGTCGCCTTGCTCATTAAGGACAACATTGGCGCCTACATTTCCACCATCTGATGCAAGAGATACTTGCTTGGTGTTGGGTTGCGCAGAAAATACTTGCAACTGATCTTCTAAGCGAAATGCCGAATCATTATTGTCTTGTGAAGTTGGCCAAAATGCGGTCGCAAAAACCAATGCAAGAACTGATGCTGCAATTGCACCTGAAACAAACGGCATCCAAAACGTATTTTGTTTTTTGTTCAACGTCACCACGTTCGAACTTTCGCCATTATCACTTTCGTTTTCTTTGATCTTTAACTTTATCTTTGCAAGCAACTCTTCATCTGGTTCAGTATTGTCTTCAAACTGAGCAAACATGGTTCGTGCTTCATCTACATAGTCTCGAGCAATTTCAGACTCTTGGAGAAGTTTTTCAGCAGATTCCAATTCCGGCTTTTCTAACGCACCGACACAGTAAAGATCAAGCAATTCGATCTGATCAGAAGTTAATTTAAAGGTTTCATTACTCATGCTTGCACCCCCTCTGGGACGATCTCGTGCAGGTTGTTTCTTAATTTCGCTAATGCAGATCGGATACGTGATTTTATAGTTCCTTGAGGTTCGCCCAATATCTCAGCAACTTCACTATATGTATGTCCGTTGTAATAGCTAAGCACTATTGCTTTTCTTTCATTCTCGTTTAAATGATTCAAAGCTTCGGTCATTGACTGTGAGAGTTCTAATTTTTCGATCGTTTCCTCTGTCGAGTCAATACGAAGTTCTTTGTCTTTGTTGGCGATCTCGCCTTGTTTCTTTTCTCGCGCACTTCGAGATTTCTCTGAACGAATTAAATCGATACTACGAGAATGTGTTTGCGTCAGTAAGAATGTACGTAATGATCCGCGAGTAGGATCATACTTTTCTGTCTTTATAAATAGATCAACAAATACAGTTTGAACTACATCTTGCGCTCTTGCTTCGTTCAACAGAATCTTTTTTGCTAATCCTAAGCATGCGCCGGAATACAAACGAAAGACTTCATCAAAAACTGATTCGTTCTTTTGTATCAACGCATTTTTGATTTGAGCATCTTCCATCAAGACACCCATCATAGGGCTGTTTTGAGTATTTTGAAGAACTGACGGTTTCACACAGTATCTACGCTGGTAGATGGATTTTTGGATTATATATTTTCGAAAAACCACGAAAACAAAGGTCTTTTTGGGAATATAGGGCTAAACGAATCTTATTTCACTTCTTCTTTCGTAGATCGTTCGTAATCAACATTACACAAGGGAGAAATAATGAAAGTAAAGATACTATCTGCTTTGCTTAGCGCGTTACTCGTGGCAATGGTCATCGCACCACAATCCGCATCCGCTAGCACAACATCAAAACAACCAGCTCGGAACAATGTGCTTTGTGCATTAAATAACAAAGCTCAAAATGCAACATTTCAGCAGTTCAATCAGAACAATCGTTGGCAAGTTTCTTGGCTACAGTGGCTAGTAAGTTCAAAGAACCAACTTCGCTGTACAGTGAACAAGAATACCGTTGACACTTTGGTTGCTAATGGTAACTTCAAGACTCTAGTTGCAGCAGTGGGTGCAGCAGGTCTTGCTGATACTTTAGCTACAGCGAATGCAACAGTATTTGCACCAACTGATCAAGCTTTTGCAAAATTGCCAGCAGGAACAGTCGAAGCTTTGCTTGCTGACATTCCAACGCTGACAAGCATCTTGACTTACCATGTTGTTGGTGGAACAGTTCCGTCTTCAGTTGCGCGAACATTAACTTCAGCAGAGACATTGAATGGTCAAGAGATAACTATTTCTAAGAAAGGAAGAAATCTCTTCATCAATGATTCTCGAGTAGTTATCACAGACATCAAAACAACCAACGGAATTATCCACGTGATTGACACCGTACTGATACCTTCCTAGTAAGAAGTATCTATACAACAAAAGACCCCCTTAATTGGGGGTCTTTTTTTTGTGCAGTAGCTTTGTTATCTTAGAGCAACAATATGGAAATTAAATGTGGACCATGTCATCAACGGGTTGCAAGGACCCCATGGACTACATTCTCCTCTTCCCTTAATAACTGCTGAAGTCGAACCTTTCGGTGCGTTTATGGAATATGTGAGCAAGTCTGGATCACCACCAAATCCAGCAACAGGTGGGTCGTTTGGACCACGAACTGCTGTAGCTTTTTGATAAGTTGCGCCTCCATCAAAACTGACTTCTGGCGCATTACCCCAAGATTGCCCGCTGAACATTAGCCGTGCATTTACAGGAGCAGGTTTTTGGAATGTGATCTTCTTCGAAGGGGATTGCGAGTAAACCATAAATTCATTCACGCCTATGATGTCATAAGGCACTGCAGGGAAGATTTCTACGTTATCCCAATGCCAAGTTGCAGGCACTGTTGTTTTTGGACACGGATCTGCACAACCAGATTTTCCATGCATTTCTGGCTCGTAGTTTGATTGTTGGAATTGAACTACAGCATGATCCGTCCAGAATCCCCCGTTAGGAATAGCGAATTGATTTACTTGCGCCATCTTACCTGTATTGGAATCTCTAACGGAAAGCTTAACTGTATTTTTAGTCATCTTAATTTCATATGTATCTCGTCTTGTATCGCTATGACTAACAATTTTGCTGATGTCCGGTCCTGTCCAGAAGTCTTTGAGCCCTCCAGAGAATCTGTAGTTGTCGAAAAACTTATGGGACCAAAACTTTTTACCATCTTGATCAAAAACACCTAAGAAAAGTGAACGCTTTGGTGGTCCAGAGTGATGGAACCAGTGATCATTTGGAGCAATGAGATGATCTTCATAAGGAGTGATCCATACCTCCCACCAGTCTCCACGACTTGGGCTAGAAGTTGACACATCAACTCGGATGGTAGCTTCGCCTTTAGTTAAATCAACCATATGGTTTGGCTTGAGACTAACAATACCGCTAGATGTTCCAGCCGAAGGAGGATTAATTGCTGTCATCAAGTGATCCCTACAAGAAAACACTGACTGTTCGAAAGAAGTAATCAAATGCGTCCGAGGAGCAGGAGAACAATCTGGTCCGTGCTGAGCATACATTGGCTCTGGTTTGAAGTCCCAACCAAGGACTCCTTGCATGATTGGTTGTGCAAACCAACGGTCAAGTTTGTTCATCTTTGATGTTGGTGCAGCAGGATTGCCATTAAATGATTCTCGGAAATATTCACCATTGCTATTTCCTTCTATACAACCAACATTTTCGTCAGGTGAACAAGTTCCACTTGATGGTGGAGTCGTGTTGGTCGGAGGTTGTGTAGCCGGCGGCTGAGTAGCTGGAGGTTGCGTAGTAGTAACAACTGCTGGCTCTCCTAATTCTGCATTATCAGCATAAAAAGTTTCACCATAGTCTGCGCCTTCAATAAAAATTCTTAATGCGATTTGTTTTATATTTGATGAAGTAGTCGCGCTGCAATCGAGTCTTGTCCAGTTTTCGTTTAATACTAAAGGTACAGATTGTGTGTGTGTCTTGATTATTTGATAGTCGTTGTATTCCCGTATTTCACATCTCGCAGAACCAGTACTTCCATTTTTTGCTTTCACATGAGCTGATCCTATATATGTTGTGTTTGGTTTTGCTTTTACTCCCTCGACATATTGCGGAGTTCCGACTCTTGCAGTTCTAGAAGCATCTGGCCATGGACCATTTCTGTCTACATTTATTACTAAAGCACCAGTATTGTTGATTCCAAGATTCGATACATGAGATACGTTTGTGTTTCCTTGTGGAGTCCAACGTGCGGGCCAGGTATCAAAATTTCGTTGTGCGCTCGAGAGCAGACTTGATGAAACATTCACACTTGCAAATGAAATAGCACCAATCGCGAGTATTGACACGAGAACTAGTGCAATAGCAGCACGGGTAATACTTAAATGGCGAGATAGGTTTTTGAACAACGAAATGGGCAAGGCTTGGATCATGAGGCAGGTTCCTTCCGTGGAAACTTTGTTAGGCAATTCCTATGATAATGGTGAAAACTGTGATTTCAACAAGTGCTTTTTATGACGATTTCGCAATATTCGCCTTGACCTGAATGATTTCAAACAGTTATTAAGTGCATGCGTGATAGATGTCGTAAATACTAAGTAGGAGGAAAATCGTGAATATTTACAATGCAATGGAGTTTGTAAAAAGCCACAATGCCGATAATGGGAAACGAATCGTTGCAATTTGTGCTGTTCTGTCAGTAATCGGCCTGATCTTGAGCGGAGAGTATATCTTCTTTTTGATTTGTATTGGAATCGGAATTATTTTTGGATTCGTAAGCTTACCTATAGTTCTTGAACATAGAAAATTTCTTGCTACCTATTCTGGAGAGGATCCTTCTGGTGCCTGGAATAAGGAATTCTGGAAACGACCAAAGGCAGTTGTTATTGGAATAATTATGGCACTCATTGTCCTGCCTTACTCGATCATGCTTATGGCTTTATTTGCTGTTGGAGGTTACTTTGAGTTTTGTATCGCGCTATCTTCAATGGCGGTATCAAATTACGTGCATGTTTCATGGATAAGGGTTTTCGGTTTATCTGAATAATTTGCAGGGCAGGAGGGACCCCTGAACAACTCGAGCCCCCCCATAGGTTGGGGGTTCAAAATCTACAAAACTTGCAGGGCAGGAGGGACTCGAACCCCCAACCGCCGGATTTGGAATCCGATGCGCTACCAATTGCGCCACTGCCCTTGGGGCTCAGCAGATACTGAGCCCCAAGATCTTACCAATTTCTTTCATGGCATTTCTTATAGTGTTATTTCTCTTTGGTATTTTCTCGTTTTTTGAAAGTTCGCACTGTTACTAATACGAGAATTGCGATTACCATGAAGGGCAAAAGCGCACTTAATACAATCATGATTCCTGCGATTGTTACTAAGAATGTGTTAGTTGAAGTTTCCCAAGATCTTGTCAAAATAGCTTTGTCTTCTTGAGGCTTTTCAGTTCTTAACTCGACAGTTAATGTTGAAAGTCTAATTTCTTCATCAAATGCTTCTTTTTGATCTTCATAGTATTTGATTGAGCTTTTCATGGACTCGATTTGTCGTTCTATATCTGCGCGCTTTGCGCTATTCTTTGTTTTAGCAAGTTCATCTTCGAGCTTTGCAAGCTGTTCTTTTTTCTTGTTTAGTTCATCTTCGTTTTGAGAATATTGCGCTTCGATATCAGTGGTTGTTAGAACTTCACGATCAATAAGGCCTAGCTCTCTGAAATCTTTGACTGTTTCGTCAAGCCTATCTGTTGGAACTTTGATTAGTAAGTTTGCTCTTGTCTGAGTGATGTCGCTCTTACTGACATATGAACCTTTTGGAAGCATATCTTTGAGTTCTTCAAATTTTGCAATAACTTCGCCTTTATCTATCAGAATAACAACCTCTCCAGATCGAATCACATACTTGTCATCAGGATTTCCTGGCTGATCGTAATATGGATATGAATCTATCCATGGTTCATTATTTGATACCCTAAGATTTGGATCAATAACATCGGATGAATAGCTCCCCGAAGATTCAGGCATTGCCTTTCTACTTAATTGATCAGCCGGTGTTGGATTGGGTAAATAGGATTCTCCATCTTCAGATTGCTGAACGAAAATATTCCCCACTATGAATCCAACAATCACAATTGTGGTTAATAATGCGAATATATAGGGTTTCCTGATTTGTATTTTGCTCATATTTGCTCCTTAAATCTGAGTCTGCACATTGAGACGAGACGAAAAGCCAAAAAGTTCCACTTTGTCTAAATAGGTAGAATTGCCTTATAATGTTCGGTTCTATGACAGAACGTAATCCAAGGAATGGAAGTGGTCGCACCGTTAGCGCGGCAAATGGCCAAACAACAATAACCAGCCCGGAAATAGGCGATTCACCCCGAAGCGTTGCTTTGAAAAAACCTGCAGCTAAGGTCAAGAAAAATCTCGCAATTCTTGAAGAAGGTATGGATTGGGTTGAAGACTTGATCGATATATTACAGTCAGAAATAGATAATCCAGTTATAAATATTGATGCGAATGATATTGAATGGAGAATCGACGAGATTGTACGTAACCTTTCCTCGTTGAGAATTCCGGTCAACAACATTAGAGACCTCATGAAAGCTAACGGATTTAAAAAAGACCAACCATACTTACCATTATTTGAAATACCTTTGCCTATAAGACTGGACATACCTAGCCAAGTAAAATTGCGTTCACAGATGGACCGAGGCAAAAAAGCCGTAGCCAAGCTTGCAACGATTGCAGAACAACATACTGATTTGAAACAGATCGATCCGCGAGGTGAATTATTCAAAAATGGGTTTAGGGTCAAAGGGATAGAAATAGCTCGTAGATAGAAATGTTATCAGGGGCTGGACTTTTGGGATCTCTGTGCTGCGATCGCGGATTCGAGAATTTCTGAAAATGGTAGCGGGGGCGGGACTTGAACCCGCGACCTCACGATTATGAGCCGTGCGCTCTTACCAACTGAGCTACCCCGCCATTTTGTTTGCATTAAAGACTAGCGCGAATTGTTTTATAAATTCGAAACGACACTATTGTCCCTTTTGGAGGGTCAGTCCTCCGGGAAGACCTCCGGGAAGAAATGGAGCCTTCTACCAGGATCGAACTGGTGACCTCATCCTTACCATGGATGCGCTCTACCAACTGAGCTAAGAAGGCCGGAAATAAAAGAATAGTTGATTGCTCTTTCAGATCTGAAAATCTAGAAAAGAAACTTAAGCTAAAACAGGTATTGCTCCAGGATTACCGACCAAACCTTCATTTAACATATGCGCCTGAAACTTTGGTTGTGAATATTTAGATTGAGGAGTATTGATGAATCTCACGGCTTCTTCGGGAACATAGTCTTTTCGTTTTGCATCATATAAGAACCACCTAGTCAACAAAGTTCCATCAGGATATATATCCATCTCCATTACACCATGACTACGTTTAGAAAACGCGTGAACGTTACTCCACGAACTATCTGCATGCGAAATGTTTGAACTTGTTGCTCCTACTTCATATTCATTGGCTATCACTTCGGTTTCTAGATTGTACGGATCAAGATGCACATCAGCTGCCAAGAAGCGATGAATATCACCTGAAACAAAAGTAACATTCTGCAGATCAAGCCTTGCTATCTCATCAATTATTTGCTGGCGTTCTCGTGAATAAGCCGCCCAAGCTTCTGTCGATTTTTCAGAACCTCCGGTAAACGAAACGGAAGTTACGATCAAAGTTCTTGAAACATTATCTGACTTACACTTTGCCAATTCTTCCTTGAACCAGTTCAGTTGGTTTTCTCCCAACATGGTTCCTAATCGTGAGTTTCTAAACCTACGTGTATCTAGCAAAATCACGCGAGTACCCTGACCGAAATCTACAACACGTTGATACCCTTGGTTCTCTGCTCCATCTCTAGATGCATACACTTTCGAAAACGCGCGATAGCCATCTCGTATCAATTCACCATTGCGACTTCTACCGCCTTGGAAATTATTTGTTATCTCATGATCGTCAGGAACAAAAAAGCCCGGAACATTAGCTAGAAGTTTTATACGATGCTCATCATTGCAAGAGAGATACTTAAGCAAGAAGACTTCATATTCATCAGCAACACCAATTACGTCATCGCGCGAATAGTTACCCACCATGAATTGTTCGACGTCTGCATAGATTGCATCGCCGATGAAAAACACAGCATCAGGTTGACGATTTGATAGAAAAGAAAACGAATTCCAAAATCCTCGCGTGTATTCCATACAATTGGCAAATGCTAAACGCACATAAGGTTTTTCTAGATCAACGCCATTCCATTTAGGTCGAATGAGATTTGAATGTGTAGAACCTTCAAAGGTTTGACCTCCCAAAGAATCCGCGACGACTTGATAACGATATCTTCTTTGAGGATCAAGCCCCGGGAAATTAGCGGTGAATCGATAGTCGTCAGCAGTATAAGTTTTTACGACTTGAGAGGCAACAATATCTGCAGACTCTGCATCGATAACTCTCACGGTTCCTTCATGGGGCGACAAAAAACCTAACGGTGTATTTGGCGCTATTCTCGAAGCAATTTTAAGCTCATTTGGTTTAACCCAAGTTGTTGTAGCTCCGTGCATCACGGGATCTTTTACATAACGCAACTCACGGGCAGTTTTTTCATATCGAGCAAAACCATTGAACCGAGAATCAGCACGTAAACCAACACCAAGGCCCACTAGACCTAGAGCCTTAAGAGCATCCCTCCTGGAAAACTTGGAATCCGTCACCTAAAAATTATAGGACATTGCTACCGAGATATCTATAGATCCAGATAGATTTCCATGTTCAAAAACAAAAACTGATGATATATTCGTATGGATGTTAGAACCTGATTTTGTTCCGCCAGATAAAGAAGTTTCTGAAATAGAAACTAAAAAACGAATGGCAGTCCTGCCTGACATTTTAAGTATCTTCGACAGCTCTACTTCCGCAATTCTTGTATCAGGTTCGTTAGCGTATGGCTCGAATTATTCTGTGACTGAAAAGTCTGATATCGATTTACAACTTTTAGTTAATTTAGAAACAGTCGACGCACTCAAAAATATAGATCAATTTAAAGATACTGGAATCGAAAAAGCAATAGAAGGATTCAAAGCAGGTTACTTTCAACAATTCAGTTTCGATTTCTGGCTAAATGATATTAGATGTGAATGCCACTTTTGGTCTGAAGATGCATTCTTAGATGCGATCACTTATAAAAACTCCGTAACTCCAAGATTGAGACAAAGTATCGAGACACCATCAACTGACTTTGGTTTTAGCTTTGACGGAGAACTAAACAAGGTTGACTATTTTGGAGAAGTTGTAGGTGGTTATCCAGTTTCGGACTTCCCTACTTTTAGAATTGTTGACAAAAAGATATTTCTTTGCAGACCGATCGCCAATATTTTAGGAAAAGCTCTAGTCCTTAAAAGTAATGATGAGCTTGAAAATGCAATAGATAGATGCTGGGTGAAAACTATAGAAGAGCTATCGAACTTCAAGATAGCGAACCCCGAGGCAGATGCATCAATCTTTAATGTGCTCCCAGGCAAAAATAAAGTATCACCAGAAGTTAAAAGCTGGATAGAGGATACTTCTAATGCGAATTTAAAGCTTTAATACAAACTAGTTTCGATTTTTATCGCAATTTCTTACAAACCCCAACTTTATTCATCGCACAAAGCACTCGATAATATTAAACTTCTGAGATATTACCTTTTCGAAACGGTGGAAATGAATAACAAAAATAAAGATACCAATGAAGTTGATTCACGCCAAGCTAACACTTTAGAACTTTTCCTCGATCTAGTCTTTGTACTTTCAATAGTCCAAATAACAACGACAATGTCATCGAATCTCACCTTTAACGGCTTACTAAAAGGTGTCATGTTGACCTGGATAATCTGGTGGTTATGGACTGCATTTACCTGGGCAGGTGCTGCTGTAGATTTTCAGAGCAGCACGAAACACCGAGTATTTATACTATTCATGATACCGATGATGGTAATAATGGCAGTGACAGTTCCTTTCGCATTTTCCGACTTGGGAATCTGGTTTGCTATATCCGTTTTTGTTGTTCAAGTATGGATCACTTTGCTGCAAGGTTTGGATGCTTGGATAGATCCGCTAAGAAGAAAGGCCTGGCTCAGCTATGGACCCTTTGCATTGGTGGCTCCATTTGTTCTTGTTATTGGAGCCATGTTTGACGGCAATACTCGAATTTCAATCTGGTGTGTGGCGATCACTATCAATATATTAAGTGCATTGTTTGGGGGAAGAACGTCACAAAATTCTTGGAAGATAGATGCAGTTCAGTTCACAGAGCGACATTCTCTGTTCATTATTCTTTCACTCGGAGAAATATTTATCGCAGTTGGGTTAAAAGCCACTTCAGTTTTAGAAAAAAACCCATTCGATTTTGGCACAGCGGCTGCAATTATCGCAGCTGCGTCAATTGCTTGTGTCTATTGGTGGACATATTTTGCATACATACCCGAAGTACTAGAACATAAACTTGCCAGTGTCGATAAATCCCAAAAAGGCCGGATAGCTCGAGATCTTTTTAGCTTCGGACACTTCCCGATTGTTGTAAGCATCTTACTTTTTGCAATTGTTGCAAAGCACTTGGTTGAACATCCATTTCATATTCTAGAAAACACTGATTTGATTCTCTTAGGTGTTTCAGTATTCTTGCTGATTGGATCGATCATGCATTTTCAATGGAGAATTGCTCGTTCTCTCTCGATGATACGTCTTGCAACCATTTTGGTTGCGATACTTATTTGTTATGCAGGACAATTTCTAAATGGAATTTCAACAATAAGTCTTTTGAGCCTGCTTATAGGGATTTCGTCGACCGGCGTGTGGTTTAGAGTCAACAAAACAAAAGCAACGATAGCTCAAACATAACAATCTTTGTCTGCATATCGACTGATCAACTTAAAAGAGTGGGCCGGGTAGGATTCGAACCTACGTAGCTCGCGCAGCAGATTTACAGTCTGCCCCAGTTGGCCGCTTTGGTACCGACCCCTTCTAAGGTCATACACAATAGCAAATTCACATTCATTGCCTCTGATCCACTAACGTAAATACAGCAAATTTAGTAGTTTTCGAATTTTAAAAGGGGTTAACATGCCAAGTTTTGATGTAGTGAGTGAAGTAGACATCCAAGAAGTACGCAATGCTGTAGATCAAGCAGCTCGTGAGGTCGGAACTCGTTTTGATTTTAAAGGAACAGATTCTGTTGTCGAATTCGATGGTAAAGAGAAGATCTCAATCAATTCTGCTTCCGAAGAACGGGTTAAAGCGATCGTTACCATCATTGAAGAAAAATTTGTTAAGCGACAAATCTCACTTAAGTCTTTAGAACATGGAAAAGGCGAAGAAGCAGCAGGTGCGAGATGGAAACAAGAGCTATCTCTCCGAGTCGGTTTATCTACAGAAAAAGCAAAAGAGATTGGCAAGTATATTAAAGAGCATGGCCCCAAAGGTGCTCAACATCAAATCCAAGGTGATCAGCTACGGGTTTCTAGTAAAAAGCGTGACGACTTGCAATCAATTATTGCAATGCTCAAAGAACACAACTTCGACATTCCACTACAGTTCGAAAACTTCCGCGACTGAGAAAAGGTCTGTCCTTTTCTTCTTGTATTAAGTTGCGCCAACACAAGGCAACGCAAGAAGAAAAGGACGGACCTTTTCTCAAATGGCGCGTCGTGATTGTAGGACACTGAATGCACCAAGCCCTGCAGGGTCCATCAAGATTTCGCGTTCTTTAGCAAAACCTTGCTGTGCTCCATGAGTAGGTGAACTAACAAATTGTTGTGCAATATCATATCCACTCGATTGAGTTTGATTTCCAAACGATAGCTCACAATAGGAATCGATCAAATTCGCTTCTAACCATTCAGCTTGAGTTTTAATTCTTGTATTAGAAAAACCTTCAGCTTCTAAGATCACAAACAAATCTTCTTTGGTCACGTCAGTCGTAATATCGCCTGTAATTCCTGATTCTAAAGCAGTTAACACATCATCAACTCCAACAATTCTTCTGCCTTGTGTATAAAGTCGTAGCCATTGTTCATCTGACATTTGAGTTACCGATTTCATATAGTCAAACATCAACAGACTCAGATCAGTTACTTGCATTGAAGCACTTAAAAGCTCTTCAAAAAATTGGGTGATCCCTACATGTAAAGGTATCCTGAACCCACCCATTCCTTTAGGGACACTTGCTTCTTTGAGAATATCTATATCTCTAAATTGACCAATATACGCATAAGTTTCATTGTCGGTACGAACATGTTCGTCAGGCTCATAACCTTTATACACATCTTCAAAATATCCGATGTTAAATACAAGATTGTCTAAAAGCTCGTTTGATATTACAAGTGTTGGTGAATCTAATTCCGGGATTGTGGCAAAAACTTCCCATTCGAATAACGGACGAGTTTGCACTAGCCTCTTTTGTGCAGTCTCTCGATTAGTCTCGGAAATATCGACCAAACAATAACTTATCTGTTCTGCATATTTAAGTCCCGCGCGAGCTATAGACGCAGCCAACGATCCTGGACCGCAACCGACTTCTAAAACCACTGCATGACTTTGATCATCCAACGACTGAAACCATTTATCAATATAACCAGCAACAACATACCCAAACAGATCTCCAACTTCTGGAGACGTCATATAATCCCTCTGACGACCGGCACCATTTCCTAAGGTATAGAATCCAGTCTCCCCATATAAAGCTTCACGCATATATTCGGCAAAATCTGGCTGTGAAATCTTGTTCATGGCATCATTCTAAAGCATGGGCATTGTTAAAAAGGCATAATCTCAAGTAGAATTGTCCTATGGGCGTTATGGAAGATGTACTTAAGAAATCTCCTGATAGAGAATTGGATCAGGGTATCAAAGCATGGGATGTTAAAACTTCTCGCGGCAATTTAGCCGCTTTAGAAGAATTAAGAATCGGCTCTGCAGATCCCAAAGACACTACTTTTGTTATGGCTCAAGGTGGCGAGCTTCTTTCTTTGTTAGATGGAGATCCAATATCAGCAACTTTTGAAATAGCAAATGGTCAGACTAAAACTATTGAATTAAATCAGCCAGGACATTGTGTATTTTTACCTGGAGGTTTGAGCGTAACATTTAGATCAAATGGGCTTACATATTGTTTGAATGAACTTGTAGGTGTTAATCCTGCAAATCGATACGATCTAAAAGTCTTAGAGCATCGATCCGAAGTTGCAAAATATCTAATGCAAGGAACTCATGTTTCTGGAGATGCAGAGCTAGGACCTATCATTGAAGCAAACCCTGATTCAGCAGGGTGCTTTATCTATCCGATCTCGCACTTTGTTCATCCAGATGGAAGCTGTGTTGTTTTGGTGATACCAAACACTTTCGAAGAAGCAGTTTATCGTGGAACTGCACCTATTAGTGTCGAACTATTAGAAGGTAAAGGAACACTTTATAAAGCTGACCTTGAAACTTTACAGGTGAGCATTGAAACTTTGGAGAAGGGCAAGGTCTCCACTATCGAGCCAGGCTCAATATATCGCTATCAATCAACTGACAGTGCAGCTCTTGTACTACGAGATACAGCACCAGGCTTTAAACCCGAGCACGAAGTAACACTAAATGAATACTTAAAAGGATCTCAACCTCCAAAAATTCGCGGAACTGTCCATGCTCTAGAAAGCCAAGGCTGGAGATTCGCGCTAAACCCAATGCAGAACTTACGCTCGATGGGTCGCTAAACCCCAATTCAGCAGGGAAAACAGCTCGAACATACGATCTAGGTCGACAAAGAGGATATGAACTTTTCCTTTTTTAAATCGGGTCGTCCCGAACGACACAAGTTTACTGTTGGTTCTCTGATTCAGCTCCTGATCTTCGGCGTAGTGTTTACTGCAGCTGGTTTGTTTTTTATATTTGCCAACTCTCCTGACTCAGACTGGGTCAAGACACAAGGAACGGTCGTAAGCGTTCAAAGTCGTCCTGGCGATAGTAATACTATGTATTCAGCGATAGTTCGCTACGAAGTAGACGGTCAGTCTTATACAGTGGTCAGTTCAGTGAGTTCATCCTTTTCTCCTGATGTCGGATCATCACGAACTGTTGCATACAATCCAGACTTTCCAGCTGACGCGAAAGTAGTTGAGGGCCTTTCTAGCATTTGGTGGTTGTATATTTTTCCAGTATTAGGAATCTTGATAATAGTGATATCGATTATCTCTTTTATCCGTTCTAGAAAAAGAACATCGCATATAGATAACTTAAAGGTACGAGGGATTGCAGTTAAAGGGGTGATTGTCGATCTCAAGCAAGAAGGTGGTTCAAGGAATTCACCCAACCATAAAGTAGTTGTCACAGCAACCGACAACTATGGACAAGTAAGAAACTATTTGAGTGACCCGATAAAAAACATTGGAGGGTTTGCTTTTACAGATTTCAGACAAAACCCAGTCGCTGTCGATGTATTTATCGATCCGAATAACCCAGAGAACTACTACGTGGATATCGCTGACATTCCGCAACTAGATACACCGGGACTTATGGAAATAATCTCTAAGGCAGTCAACTCGCAACAACCCGAAGTATCGGATTACGACTTGATGAACCAGCAAAATAACCTGAGTAACCAGACTCCCCCGCAGAATACAGCGAATCCGCAAAATGCTCAGCTTCCAAGTAATCAGCTGCCCTTTTCACCACACGACGATGAAACAAAGCCAGGATGGGGTGCGAGCTGATTCAATATCCGACAGATTTAAAGAAATCTTGATCCCTATTAAATAGCCATGGGTCTCGAACATTAGCTTCGTGAATCGTTATATCTTTCCAAACATCACCAACTACATAGGGCTCAGACTTTAGATAATCGTCAAGCTGGTCTCGATTTTGCCAGTTCATAAAATACATCGAACCCTTCATCGAGCCGTCTTCGTGTAAGAGCGCAGCTCCATACCAAAGATTTCCCGAATCCATTAATTCGTTGCCACGCGCGATGTGATCCGGTCGGGCTTTCGCACGACGATCTTGAGCTTGATCGTCAGTACCGTCTAATCCAATTATCAAAAACTGCATATTTAAAGCCTACTTCTTTATTTCTTCGCCTTGAGACCAAACGAGGTCGAACAGAGATTTTTGCTGGTCAGCTAATGCTTGATTATAAATTTCAACTCCGAAGATTTCGCTCTGTTCGTATTGCAGATATGCAATACAATCATTGTAAATATAGGTCTCCACGTTGATGGTGAAAACTGATTTTTCAACGAAGCAAGCGGATTGGAATTTTTTATCAGGATCGTAAGGATTATCCACATATTTAAAGTTCGGATTGTTTGTAATATCACGATTTAGAATTTTATTCTCTGCAATCGATCGACGAATACGATCTACAAAAGCTTTTGGGAGAACTTCATATTCATCTAAGTGAGCCAGTTCATAAACCCTGCATTCTTTATGAGCTTTAGTGAGATTGAAGTTGATTTGTTTTAAACCCTCAACCCCTTTATATTCAATAACTCTTGAGCCTTTCGTAACAGTATTTGAGAGTTGTGTGATTAGTGATTGCATTTCAGAAAGATTCTCTTTTAATTCAACCGCTTTTAAAACTTTCTCTTGGACTAAAAATTCCAAAGATTTGGCTTCCAAGGCCTCATAGGTAGTTCCGTAGTGTTTTTCATCGATCTTCACTAAACCAATCTCGTTTAGAGACTCTAAGATCGGATACAAGCGAGTTCGACCAGTACCAATTGCTTTACTTAAGGCCAAAACACTGCTGGGACCAAGAACATTTAGGTAAATATAGATATCAATCTGGTCTTTTGTAAGGTCTAATCCCAATAAAAAGTGTTCTATTTTGTCGCGATCAGACGACTTTATAGACATACTATTGCTCTTCATCCCCTTATTCTAGAGCTTTGTATGGGTTATGTAAATGTCTGTCAATCTAGACATTTTCTCGCAAGTGATTTGGAAAACAGCTTAATTAGTAACCATGAGAGAGTTTTCAGCCATTCTTAGCGGAATTATCATGCTGTGGTTCACCGCGCATTATGCCATTGATATCCTAAAACATCGGGTCAAGCCCGCACGTTCATCAAGATACATGTATTTTTTGTTACTCGCGCTCGCACTAATCCAACAAGGTTCTCTAGGTTCTACTTGGTCGCTAGTGCTTATCGCAACGGAGCTTCTGCAATCAGGTGTAATCCTTGTGCTTAGTTTCAAATATGGTCATGGGGGTTTTACAAAAATCGATATTGTTTGTTACATACTTCTGGGAGTAAACATTTCGGTTTGGCTTTTATTGGATAACCCATTTTTGGCAATACACATTTTGATAATTGCAGATTTGGTTGCAACGTTTCCAACAATCATCAAAACAAAAAGGCACCCGGAAACTGAAACTCCACTTTATTGGGCAAGCGGATCAGTCGCTGCCCTATTAGCAATACTGTCAGAAAGTAGATGGACTTACTCGACTTTGGTTTTCTTCATTTACCTGTTAGCAATAAATGCTTACGTAGCTATCCTCGCCTCAAAACGAAAATCCAGCGATGGGTTGATTAACTACCGGAATGTTGAAGTTTAACAGCACATCTCATAGAAACGGCTAGAAGGGCGTGATTGCTTCGCCGACTGCACCAACGATTCCTGGCAACACACCTAGAACAACGGTCGCTATTACAAGCACGATAATTGCTAGCTTCAATGCTGGTGGAGTTCCTAACATTGTTTGCGTTTTAACCAATAGACCAGAACCATCTGACTCTTCGCCTTTAAATTCTTCTAAAGATGCAGGCTCTTCTAGCCACATACGCTTTACAACATTCGCATAGTAAACAAATGCTACAACTGATGCAATACCTGCAAATACTGCCAGTACTGTACCGGTGATGTTTGTAGCATCTAGAGCTGCTCTGAACATCACGAACTTTGCAAACCATCCAGCTAGTGGTGGTACTCCTGCTAACGAGAATAAAAACAAGGTCAAACTTATAGCCAAGAAAGGATCTCTCTTTGCGAGTCCGTTATAGCTCTCCATATTGCCGGTACCGAGTCGTCTCGATGCTGCAATCACGGCTGCAAAAGCGCCAAGGTTGGCAGTTAGATATATCATCAAATATACAATCGTTGCTTGGATTGCGCTCTCCATAATTACATCGCCTTGGGCACCGATTAAAGCCAGTGGCAATAACACAAACCCACCTTGCGCAATTGAAGAATAAGCCAACATTCGCACAATATTCGTTTGGCGAAGTGCAGCTAAGTTTCCAACGATAAATGACCCAACTACCAATAGAACCAACAGTGGCTTAAAGACTTCATAAGCTCCAAAGAAAGCCATCGACAGCAAGACTGTTAGCCCTACAAAACCAGCTCCCTTAGACAATACACTCAGAAAAGCAGTTACAGGAGTCGGAGCACCCTCATATGTATCGGGGGCCCACATATGAAACGGAACTGCAGAAATCTTAAAAGCAAAACCGACTACTACGAACAACACTGCAACATATGCAAGCCCTGGAAGTCCATCTTGAGCATAATAGTTTTGGATTTCACTAAACATCGTCGAGCCAGAAAGCCCAACAACAAATGACATTCCATAGAGCATGATTGCAGAGCTCAACACACCTATTAGATAAAACTTAATCGCACTTTCGTTGCTCTTAGTATCACGCTTCCTCCAACCAGCTAAAACGAAGGTTGGGATCGTGACAGTTTCTAAAGCAACAAAGAGTGTAATTAAATCCCTCGAAGAAGCTAATGCTGACATACCGAGAACAGAAGTAAGCATTAAAAACCAGAACTCACTCTGGAAATAGTCACCTTCACGGATATAATCTCCAGCGATCAGCACAACAAAATAAGCACCGACAATAAAGAATGCTTTAAATGCAAGCGCATAATTATCTACAACATACGCTCCGCCAAACAATGATCGGTCAGTTCCATCAATCGCCAATGTAATTACAGGAATTAGCGCTGCCAACAAACCAACCGCAGCAATCTTAGATGTCATCCACGAAGTATTTTTCTTCAAGAAAAGATCAACGATCAAAACCAAGATCGCAACAGACGCCAAAACTATTTCTGGCGCTAATGCGTGCCAGTCGATGGCTGGGGCATTTGAAGCTAAAATCATTTTATGCTCCGGCTCCAAATAGTGCAGTTACAGGTGCATTGAAATATCTAAACAAAATATCTGGATAAACACCGAATGCAAGGATCAAAACCAAAATTGGTGCCCAAGCAATCCATTCGCCAACGTGAACATCATGGATGTGTGCATCTTTGAATTCGTCTTTCACTTCACCAAATGCAACTCTTTGATACATCCAGAGAAGATATCCAGCAGCTAATACAGTACCGATTGCAGCTACTACCATTAGACCTCTGAAGAACTCAACACTTTGACCTTCAGCAGGTGAAAATGCGCTCAACACTGCTGGGAATTCGCCCCAGAAGCCTGCAAGACCTGGAAGTCCTAAAGATGCCATTACACAAAAGCCAAGAACCCAACCGAGTTTTGGAGCGTTCTTCAAAAGACCGCCCAAACGATCCATTTCTCTTGTGTGGAATCGATGTTGAATCGATCCAGCCAAGAAGAACAACATTCCAGTTATCAAACCGTGTGCAACCATTCCGAACATTGCTGCATTGATACCGAACTCTGTTCGAGAAGCAATACCAAGCATCACGAATCCCATGTGCGCGACCGAAGAAAATGCGATCAAACGCTTAACGTCAGTTTGAGCCAAACAACAAAACGCACCATAGATGATACCGATGACTGCCAATAACCCTATCCAAGGAGCCCAAGTTTGTGCCGCATCAGGCAAGATAGGCATTGCGATTTTTACAAAACCATATGTTCCAAGTTTCAGCAAAACTGCTGCCAAGATGACGGAACCTTGAGTCGGTGCTTCTGTGTGTGCATCGGGAAGCCACGTATGAAAAGGAAACATCGGAACCTTGATTGCAAAACCAATAAACAACCCACCGAAAATCAACAATGAAGTATTTCGAGCAATATCGAGTTCTCCTGATTGTGCAAGAGCTGTAAGTTCTGTTATCGAGAAAGTTCCAGCTCCAGATAAGAAGAACAGTGCTAAGAATCCTAGAAGCATTAACGCTGAACCAAATAATGTAAATAGGAAGAACTTTATAGAAGCATACTTTCTATTTGGTCCTCCCCAAACTCCAATCATGAAAAACATTGGAAGCAAAACGATTTCGAAGAAGATGAAAAACAAGATCAAATCTTGGGAAACAAAAGTTCCGTTCATCCCCACTGATAGTAAAAGAATCAGAGAAAGGAAGGCTTTAGGATTAGCGGGTTCTGGAAAGTGGTCCCAAGAGTAGATAATGACCAAAACTGTAATGAACATCGAAAGCAACAATAAAGGCAAGCCAAGTCCATCTACACCAATGTCATATCTTGCATTAATTAAAGGAATCCACTGCTTTGATACACCGAATTGAACAGACGGATCATCCCAATTGAACCTTGTAACAATTGCAATACCCACTGCAAATGTCACAAGCGATGTCACTAGCGCTATCACCTTAATTGCTAACTCATTAGCTTTAGGTGTTAGCCATAGTGCAATCATTCCGAGCGCAGGCAAAAATATTGCCAGCGTTATTGACCACTCATCAAACCAACTCACGTCTCACTACCTTTCGTCTGAAACTTTATTTCATTACATATATTGCGATTATTGCCAGCACTATTGAAGACACAAACAATGTTGCAATATAGTTACGTACTTTTCCTGTCTGAATTTTTGTCATCTCGTCACCGCTAGAGTTCGCAGCAGTACTCAAAGAATTAACCGCACCATCGACACCTTGTTGATCGAGGTGTGCATAAGAAAACTCTCCTACTTTAACGGATATCTTTCCAACACCAGCAACAAATGCATCAATGATGTTTTGGTTTATCCAGTAGCTGACATTTGCAATACCTTTTTTAGTTGTTCCCACGATAATGTCTGTGTATAGAACATCTAGATAATACTTATTAACCAAGAATGTATGTAGAGATTTGGCAACTTTGTTTTTCTCTGTAATTCCAACAAGCCCAATCTTCTTCCAATAGTAAAGGTATGCAATACCAATTCCAGCTAATGCCATTGCTGTTGCAACTATTGCTTTAGTGACACTGAAGTCCGCATGGATAATATATGCACTTGTTTCGCTAACAAGATTTTCAAAAGGAAATGCGCCTTTTGGTTCTACCCATTCCAAGAATTTCTCGATACCAAATGGAATCGCGTTCAAGAAGCCTGCAGTGATAGAAAAGAAAGCAAGAATTATCAACGGAATTGTAATAGCTTTTGGACTTTCATGTGGATGATGGTGTCCTCGGTATTCTCCAAAGAAGGTAAGGTAAACGCAACGTGTCATGTATGCAGCAGTCAAAAGTGCTCCAAACATACCTAGATACATGAACATCTCATATCCAGCTTTGCCTGCATTAGCTAAGATCTCATCTTTAGACCAAAATCCTGCAAGTGGGAAAATACCAGCTAAAGCTGCAGTACCGATCATATATGTCCAGAAAGTTACAGGCATATATTTGCGGAGTCCTCCCATGTCTTTCTTCATGTCAAAGGAGTGATGCGATCCGCTATGTGAAACAGATCCTGCTCCTAGGAAAAGAAGGGCTTTGAAGAATGCATGTGTAAAGAGGTGAAAGATTGCAGCAGTCCAAGCGCCTGCCCCTAGTCCCATAACCATGAATCCAAGCTGAGAAATTGTTGAATATGCCAAAACTTTCTTGATGTCATTTTGCACAAATGCAAGAACCGCTCCAGCAATAATTGTTATTCCACCTATAAGAACCATTGGGTTCAATGCAGTTTGGCCGATGCTGAAACCTTCCCAGAAAACCGGATAAACGCGAGCACCCAAAAATACTCCAGCTACAACCATTGTTGCTGCGTGAATCAATGCTGAAACAGGAGTTGGTCCAGCCATCGCATCTGGCAACCATGTATGTAGAGGAAATTGTCCTGACTTTCCAATAATTGCAACCAACAAAGCAAAAGCTGTCCAGAACAATAATGTTGAACCAACTTCTCCAGAAAGAGCAGAGTTGTTGATGTCCAAAATGTTGAAAGAACCTGTACCGGTCGCGCGCTCAACGATAAAGAATGTCATGATCACACCGGTCAACAAACCAATGTCGCCGACGCGTGTTGTAAAGAACGCCTTGAGCGCAGCGTTGGAATTGTTCTTGTCTTCCCACCAGTGCCCAATCAACATGAAAGAACAAAGTCCTACAAGTTCCCAACCGACTAATAATTGCAAAGTATTACTTGCAACCACCAACAACATCATTGATGCCGTGAACAAACTCAAGGCCGCAAAATAATGTGTGTATCGAACGTCACCTTTAAGATATTCCGTCGAATAAATATGTACGAGTGTAGAAATTATGGCAACAACTAAAACCATCATTACCGCTAGACCATCAATATGTGTTCCAGCTTCTAAATCAACTATTCCGTTTCTCCACCAAACAACACTCTGGCCATAAACAGCGCTTTCATCAGGTCGAGTAATCCATTGATATACCATCACGACTGCCATTGTTAAAACGCTTAAGATCGAAATAATTCCAATCTCGTGTCCTTTTTTAGGAAGGCGCTTTCCAAATAAAAGAATCGCAAAATATGATATGAGCGGAACTAAGACAACTAACCAAGCATGTGTAAGCATCCATGGCCCATCCGATGTTAACGAAGTAATTTCTTCACCTTGGGGGTATCCTTCGGAGGCAAAAACACGAGAAGCTGAATATGCGATAGTTGAAAAATTCATCTACATTATCCCTTCAACTGCTCAAGATTATCTAAGTTTGGTGAACGCAAATTACGAGTAATCAGCAAAACAATACCGAGACCTACACCGATCTCAGCAGCGGCAATGGTGATTACAAATAAAGCAAAAGTATTTCCTACCGTGTCTTGTAGGTATTGCGAAAAAGCTACAAGATTTATATTGACAGCATTGAGCATCAATTCAATGCTCATCAAAACCAATACACCATTTTTACGAACTAAAACACCGTAGATTCCAGCACAAAATAAGAATGCAGAAACAGTTAACAGATAATTAAGCTGCATTTGAATCCTTTCTTGCCATAACAACAGCACCGATTAGTGCTGCAAGCAATAAAACTCCGACAAGCTCGAATGCAAAAACATAAGAATACAAGATTGGTTCACCTAAAGAGCTCATTTTTCCTGCTTCTAATGTCTGGGTAGCACCTTCTCCACCGATGATTATTTCTTTAGAGTTGTCAAATGCATCAACAATCAAGACAACCAATAAAGCAAGCATAGAAAACGCAACTGCATAAGCAGGAAGTTTGTTTGAGTTGTTTAGATCTTCGCTTTTACCTATCGGTGCTTTGGTAAGCATTATTCCGAAAAGTAAAAGTACAGTTACAGCACCGATGTAAATCAAAACCTGTACCCAAGCTAAAAATTCTGCAGCGATCAATAAGAACAAACCAGCAACACCTGCAAGAACTGTTACTAGAAACAGTGCTGCATGAACAACATTGTTTGTTCTAACAACGCCAACAGCAGCAGAACAAATCATTGCTGCGAGGATGAAGAAAATAATATTCTGCGCGACCATTATTTCGCACCTTTCGGAGCAACTGCACCAGATTCTAGAGGTTCTGGCTCTGGCACTGTTTCCATCCATTCGCCAAGCACTTCTTTATCATGCAAAAGATTTGCGATTCTAAACTCTGAATATTCGAAATCTGGAGACCAAAACAATGCATCGAACGGACAAACTTCTACACAGATTCCGCAATACATGCACAGTCCATAATCGATATCAAAACGATCAAGGATGTTTACGCTTCGTTCTTTTCCACCTTCGCGTCGAGGTGGTGCTTTTTCTTTATGACCCTCAATATAGATACACCAATCAGGACATGATCGAGAACACAACATACAAGATGTACAGTTTTCTTCTTTTAGTGCAATAACACCTCGTGCACGGGTAGGTGGTTCTTCTTTTTCATGAGGATAATGAACAGTAACGCTTGGTTGAAGCATGGTTCTAAAAGGTATTCCCAACCCTTTGATAATTCCTGGAAGTTTGAATTTCTTAGCCATTTACAAACACCACCTTAAACCCAAACCACGAATCCAGCAGTAATCAAGATGTTGATTACTGACAAAGGAATTAAATACTTCCATGCGAGCGCTTGGAGCTGGTCTTCTCTGAATCGCGGATAGGTAAAACGCGCCCAGAACATCAAGAATGCTACAAGCATAATTTTCGTGAATAATACGATCGGACCTAGGACCTTCATTATCTCAGCGTCCATATCTACGAAAGGAATTGTCCAACCACCTAAGAACAATGTTGCAGCTAAAGCTGAGAATGCAAATGCTGTTCCGAACTCACCAATGAAAAAGAACAAGAATCGAATTCCAGTATATTCGACCATAAATCCACCGACGATTTCTGATTCAGCTACTGGCATATCAAATGGCGGTTGTGTAAGTTCTGCTTGTGCGGCAATCATGAACAAACCAAATCCGACAAACTGTGTAAGGATGAATGGTAAACCAATTCCGCCCCATCCGAAAATTTCTCCGGAATGTTGTGCTTCGACAATTCCTTGCAGAGAAGCTGTGCGAGCTTGGATTACTACACCTACGACTGCGAGCAACAATGGAAGTTCGTATGCAATCAACTGTGCGGCTGCACGAAGAGATCCAAGCAAAGCAAACTTTGAATTGCTTGCCCATCCTGCCATTAGAACACCGATTACGGAAAGAGATGAAACTGCCAACGCATAGAACACACCGACATCTAGGTTTCGAACATAAAGCTCAGGACCAATCGGAATAACAAGATAAATCAAAAATGTAGAAATAAGAACTACCAAAGGCGCCATTGCAAAGACACGTTTGTCTGCATTTGCGGGCGTAATGTCCTCCTTTTGCAAGAACTTCATGCCGTCGCCCATGAGTTGGAACCAACCGTGGTATCCGCCACTGTCCATAGGTCCGACTCGGCTTTGCATGTGGCTCATCATCTTCAATAAAAAGACGTAACCGAAAATTAATGCACCGGCTGGTATAACTGCCAAAACAACAATTGTTTTTATTGCAGTTGTAGATCCCCAACCGATATCGACAGCTAATGAGAGAGAGTTCGTTAAATTACTCATCGATCGATATCTCCCAGAATAAAGTAAAGACTCGCCAAGATGGTAACTACGTCAGGAACATAAGCCCCTTTTAGCAACCAAGGAACAATAGATACGTTTGAAAAACTCGCACTGCGGATCTTTGTTCTAAATGGGCCAGTCGAACCTTTAGAGTAAACGTAGTAACCCATTTGACCTAACGGGTTTTCTGTTTCAGTCCAAATTTCACCTTCAGGTACTTTAATAATACGAGGTACTTTTGCCATCACAGGACCTGATGGAATTTTGTCGATTAACTGTCGAACCATTTTGATTGATTCGCGAGTTTCTTGAAGTCGCACCCAATATCGAGCAAATGAGTCACCGTCAGGGTGTGTCCAAACTTTGAAATCAATATCTTTATATGATAGATATTCTTGACCATCTCGTCGAAGATCCCAATCAACTCCTGATGCACGGATGTTTGATCCACTTACGCCGTAGCTTAGACCTACTTCTGGAGTAATAATTCCAACTCCACGCGTTCGAGCTTGGAAAATTTCGTTTCCGACAACCAAGTTTTCAAAGTCATCACATGCTTTTGCGCAGATATCTAACACGCGTCGACATTCGCCAGTCCAACCCCAAGGAAGGTCGTCTTTTAACCCACCTATACGATTGAAGTTCGGATGGAAACGTCCTCCTGTTGCGGACTCAATGAGATTCAAAACATGTTCTCGGTCTCTAAAACCATAAAACGCCGGAGTGATTGCTCCAACTTGGAGTCCTGTTTCACCTAAGAACAACAAGAATGTTGCAATGCGACTTAGTTCAGTCAAAATCGTTCGAATGTACTCCGCGCGTTCTGGAGCTTTGATTTCCATCAGCTGTTCGGCTGCATGCATGAAAGGTACTTCATTTGCAAAACTGCTTAGCCAGTCGATTCGATTTATAAGAGTTGTTATTTGGGGATATGTTCGGTACTCGGTAAGCTTTTCATATCCGCGGTGCATATACCCAATAACAGGATCTGCTGCTAGAACTCTTTCACCATCAAGTCGAACTACTAGTCGAAGTGTTCCGTGTGTAGCGGGGTGCTGTGGTCCCATGTTTAGGATCATGTCACCGTTGTCTAACTCAACATTCATTTGCTGTTGAGAAAGCTGATTAAAAATCTGTGGATCTATATCAATAGGAGTATCAGTCATTGCTGTCTCCTTCTGAACCTTCACCTGGCATTGGTTCTACATCAACTAGACCTGGCCAAGGCTTAACAATACGAGCAAGCAATGGGAAATCTTTTCGAAGCGGATTACCTTCAAACTCTGCAGGCAAGTATAGGTTTCTCATTTCGGGATGACCTTCAAAATCTATGCCGTACATTTCCCAACATTCACGTTCATGCCAATCCGCGCCAGGATATACATCAGTCCATGAAGCAACTTTCATTTCGTTTTCATCTACATCAACTTTGATAGTTAGTCCTTCATGAGTTGCTGTAGATTGAACATGAGTAAATACTTGAAAACGACCGGCAGAACCAGCAACACCAAATGTCATCTCTTTAGGTTGAGCAGGTTGAGAAGTATCGCCTGATCCTTCTTCTGACTCTGTAGGCATTGGCATCCAATCAATTCCTGCAACAAAAGATAAATAATCCAACTTCAAATTTTCTTTACATATAGATGCAGCTTTTGCATATCCATCTTTAGTTAGTCGCACGACAACATCGCCAAAATTTTCTTCGATTTCTATTACATCTTTTCCAAATGCTTTTTGAACTTCGTCTTTAAACATTTGTTTTTTCCTTCGAAGTAATCTGCACTTCAACCTCAGGGTTAGTAAAGGAAGCTTGCTTTGAAGTTGGAACAGGATATTTTGGTTGACCAAGAACTGGATCACCTGTAAATCTGCGAACCATTTCGTCGTTCCCGATACCTTCGTTTTGAATTCTCTCTTGCAACATCACAACAGCTTGCATTAAAGCTTCTGGACGAGGTGGACAACCTGGAACATAAATATCTACAGGAATAATTTGATCGATTCCTTTTGTTACGGAATATGAATCCCAATAAGGTCCTCCGCAGTTTGCACAACTTCCCATTGAGATAACGTACTTAGGATCAGGCATTTGTTCATATAGACGTTTGATCGACGGAACCATTTTGTCTGTAACTGTTCCAGAAATTACAACCAAGTCTGCTTGACGCGGGCTCGCAGGAAAAGGAATAACACCTAAACGCATCATGTCATAACGAGGCGATGCTAATGCTGCACCCATCTCAATTGCGCAACAAGCAAGACCCCATTGAAACATCCATAGTGAATATTTTCGAGAATAATTTACAAGTTTCGATAGTGGTTGGATTTTTTTGTTTTGCAAAAATCCGTTTGTTGTTAATGCCATTTGAGAAGTCCTTTACGCCAGTCATATGCAAGGCCGATAAGAAGCACAACCAAGAAAATTGACATTGCCACAAAACCATATGTACCAAAGCCCTCAACATTTAGTGCCCATGGAAAAATGAAAACAGCTTCAACATCAAAGATCACAAACAAAAGAGCGAAAATATAGTAACGGATATTTGATTGTCCCGTGTTGCCTATTGGATCGGAACCTGACTCATAGGCGATGTATTTCTGTGGCTGTGGACGATCTGGCCTGAGCAACTTACCTAGCCCAAGCATTCCAGCAACCATTGCTCCAGCAGCCCCAATAAATATAGCTACGGCTATGTAATTTCGGTAGTATTCGGTCATTGGGCTTGTTGATGCCAAGCTCAATAAATCAATGTCCAAAGCAGTCGAAAATATGCGCATATCCAGGAAAAAGTATATTAGCTATACCGGGGCATTTTTGGAACTTTGGGCCGGTTTTTTTAATATTTTCTCGCTAAGTAGATACATACGAGAAATATGGGACTTATCGGTACATAAACTTATGCGGATGCGAACTTTTGTCGAACAAATTGAAGATGAACGAAGAAAGTAACTTTCAAAAGATTTAGAATTGTACCCCAATGACTATTAAACGCGCATTTGTACTATCTGGTGGAGCAAACATGGGTTGCGCCCAAGTTGGCATGCTCCAAGCACTATTCGAACATAACATCACCCCAGACTTACTTGTTGGTACCTCCGTGGGTGCCTTAAATGCAGCAGCTGTTGCTACAAATCCGACTATAGAGGGAGTTTTGGAGCTTTCCGAACTTTGGAAAAGTCTTAAAACTACGGACATTTTTCCCGGAGGACCATTAACAAGAGCCTGGAATGTGGTGCGTCGAGGAGCTTATTTAGTAGACAATTCGGGCCTTGCAAATGTGATTGAGCGTGCAACTCCCATTCGACAAGTTCAAGATTTGCAGCTTCCTACCCGTATTGTTGCTTGTGATTTAGCAACAGGTGAGGAAATAGTATTTTGTCGCGGACCTTTAAAAGAAGCGTTACTGGCATCTACAGCGCTACCTGGAGTTTTTCCTCCGGTAAATCACGATGATCGTTTACTGGTTGATGGAGGTGTAGTAGATGCTGTTCCCATCTGGCATGCAATGGCAGATGATATTGATGAGATATATGTATTAAATGTTTCAGGCGGTGGTCTGCTTAGAAATATGCGCACTCCTTTGGATGTGATGACTAGAGCTTTTTCGATTTCAAGAAACATGCGTTTTAATGTCGAGTTACGGAATGCTCGACACAATACAGAGGTTTATCATTTACCTCGTTCGATTGACCAAAGAGAAATGTATGACTTTGATCATTCAGAAAGATTGATCGAAGAAACTTACAAACTAAGTTTTGCTTATCTTGACGAACTAAGACTTCCTAAACAGAAGAAAAAAAGATTTTGGCAGTCCTAATCTTTATAGGGTCAGACCCTATTGTAAATAGGGTCTGACCCTATAACCCTAAAAGAGGGCGTGGGTGAAGCCTGTTAGCAGCGATGGAATTACACCAACAGCAATGGTAAGAACCACACACATTGCAATTGCAATCTTTGCGCTTGTTGCAACTTCAAGTTTCTCTTGCACATCACTATCTTTAGAAACGTCTTTTTCAGAAAAAGATTTTGAATACATTGCCAAAACAATTCTTAAATAAAATGCTGCTGCAATCACTGTCGATATCAAAACAATAATTCCCGATATATAAAACTCATTTGCAAACGAAACTCTAAAGACATCAAACTTCGCTATAAAACCTGCCGTCAGAGGAATACCTGCTTGAGCGAACAAGAACACCGTCAAACTTGCAGCTAAGAAAGGATTATTTACCGCAAGACCCTTAAATGATTCCAAAGAGTCATTTGACTCATTAGGCCCAGAGATAATTGAAGTTACAGCAAATGTTCCTGCGATCACAACTGCATATATGATTGAATATGTGATCACACTTTGAAGTGATTGTTGTGTGCCTCCTTTTAACGCCAACATAATGTAAGCACTATGAGCTATCCATGTATAACCAAGTGCACGTTTCATACTTGATTGTCTCAAAGCTACGATCGGCCCAAATATTGCTGACGCAATTGCTGTTATCGAAAGAACCAATCTCGCAGAAGCTCCTGAAGCTGAAACATCAATCACACCAGATTCAACTAATCGTGCGAATACAGCAAACGCAGCTAGTTTCGTAGCGCCTGCCATAAAGGTTGTAATAATTGAAGGTGCACCTTCATAAGCATCTGGTGCCCAAAAATGGAATGGGAATGCTGCAACTTTGAATAACAAACCTACCATTATCAATACTGTAGAAACTGCTGCGACAGTAGAGCTCGACGATGCACCAGTAAATGCTGTTGTACCTGTAACTCCGTAGTTAAGCGCAATACCGTAAAGCAAAATAGCTGAAGATGTTGCACCAAGAATGAAGTATTTAAATCCTGCCTCGAGCGATCGGCCTCTTCTTCGATCAAATGCGGTTAGAACATAAAGCGGTATAGAAAATACTTCTAGTGCCACAAACATTGCAATGAGATCGTTTGCCATGACCATTGAGATCATTCCTACAACAACAATGTTTAATAGTACAAAAAACTCAGCAGCTGGAATATCTTCGCGCTTTTTCAAATAAGAAAGGCTCAACAGCGAAGCCACTATTGCTAAGAAGCTGAAAACAATTGCAGACATTGAAGTTAGTCGATCAACTCTGACTACTTCATTCAATGTGAATTGATCAATATCTTCTAGTATCTCGACATCAAACTGTCTCCATCTGATCGCTGAAGTTAATATTACAAATACAGATGTAGCGATAGTTAAGAAAACACCTACATCTAACTGTAGTTTCTTATTAGTTCGAGCAAGCGATCTCACTAATGTGATCACGCATGCTGAAATCAAAAAGGCTATAACTGGTAGCAAGCCATTCCAAGAGATCTCGCCGATTTCCATTACTCTTCACCTTTTTCAAACAATTTTTGGATATCAGTATCAGCAGGAGCCTTTGTATCTGTAACTACAAGTGCAGAATTCTCTGACAAGTGTTGGGTTAATTTCTCAACAGAAGGATTTACTCTATCTAAAAAGAATTGAGGGAAAAGACCCAATACTAAGCTCAACACCAAAAGAGGAACAACGCAGAGTCCTTCCCTGAAACTCATATCTTCCATCTTGGAGTCTTCTTCTTTTGGTTCTCCGGTAAATACTCGCTGAAATGCCCACAACAGATATAGGGCTGCCAAGATCACACCGACTGCAGCAACTGCAACGTAGAAACGGTTAGCCTGAAAAGCTCCCAGCATAGTTAAGAACTCTCCGACGAAACCAGAAAAGCCAGGCAAACCAATGGATGCAAAAGTAGCAATTAAAAATGTTCCACCAAGAATTGGAACAGACTTTAGCAATCCAGAATATGCAGAGATATCTCGAGTGTGTCTTCGGTCATACATCATTCCAACCAATGCGAATAACGCAGCTGTAGTTAATCCATGACTAACCATTGTAAATACTGCACCACTAATCCCCTGATTAGTTAACGAAGCGATACCAAGAACAACAAAACCTAAGTGCGCAATAGAAGAATATGCAATCAGCCTTTTTAAATCAGGTTGCATTGTCGCAACAACTGCACCGTAGATCACTCCGATGACACTCAACGTCAGAAGTATTGGAGCAATCGTATAAGCAGCACCTGGGAAAAACGCTATAGCGATTCGCACCAAACCATAAGTACCTAGTTTAAGAAGTACGCCAGCCAAAATAATAGAACCAGCAGTCGGTGCTTCTGTGTGTGCATCGGGCAACCAAGTGTGTAACGGAAACAACGGAACTTTCACTGCGAAGGCAATCGCGAATCCGAGAAATAACCAAATTGCAGTAGTAGATGAAAGTTGTGTTGTCGCAAAAGTTTGAAGAGCATCTATCGAAAACGTCCAAAATCCATTTTCGGCGTTATGCAATCCAGCTAATGCGAGCATTGAAGCCAAAAAGAATATTGAACCACCCATTGTAAACAAGAAGAACTTGATCGCAACTCGTTTTGCATCGCCGTGCCCGAACCCTGCAATAAGGAAATACATTGGAATTAAAACAAGCTCGAATCCAACGAAGAAAAGGAAAAGATCTCGTGCGACAAATACTGTTATTACGGAAGCTTCAAGGACCAAAAGCCAAGCTATAAAGCTGCGTTGGTTATGTTGTACCGACTTAGAGAGCAATATCGCCAGTGGAAATAATAGTGTTGTTAAAACGACTAAAAATAAACTAATACCATCTACACCAAGTGAAAAATCGACACCAATATCTTTAATCCATGTTATCGATTCCTCAAACTGATAATCAGCATTACCTTTTTCAAAAGCAAAAAGTAGCCAAAGCCCTGCTCCTAATGCAGAACTAGAAAAGACCAACCCAAGTGCATGTGCAATCCAACTTTGAGTCTTAGGAAGCAGTGCTACAACTATTGCTCCAACTACAGGAAGAAAGATAAGTGTACTCAAAACTGGAAATTCAGTAGCATCAAAAAACGAGGAACCTAAATACAACATTATCTGCTCACCCCAAGAATTACCAGCAACACCAAAACTAAAGTGCTCGCTGTAATGATCGTAATGTATCTACGAACGATACCAGTTTGCAATTGCCTAAATACAACACCGATTTTTTCGATGTATCGAGCCATCGAAGTGATCGAACCATCGACGACTTTCGTGTCAAAAACAAAAGAAGCTGAGTTCGCTAGCTTGGTACCAGCACCAGATACTGATTTAGCTACAAAGTCATTTATATAAAACGCATTTTGAGACAACTTATATACTCCGCCTAGAGCTAATAGTGGTTCGTCTTCAACATCTTTGGGTCGCTTCTTGTAAATATTAACTGCAACAATGATTCCAGCAATCACGATCACTAATGCAAGACAAGCTAATCCTAAACCTTCAGGTGTATCGAACAACTTGGGGTGTGTTTGTTCTGCACCTTTGATCGCGGGTTTGAGAAACTTCAAGAAATCTTCTCTTGATGGTAACGGGATATTAACTAATCCAGCTACTACAGAGAAAAACCCTAAAACCATAAGTGGAATGGTCATCGTCTTTGGAGATTCATGAGGTTTCTCTGTTTCATGACTCCAACGAGGTTTCCCAAAAAATACCATCCATACTTGTCTGGTCATATAAAAGGCTGTAATGAGAGCTGTTAGTAATCCAATTCCCCAAATAATCGGTCCGACTATCCCACCTCGCGCAATTGAATTGGCCAAGATTTCATCTTTCGACCAAAATCCTGCGAACGGCACGATACCTGCGATTGCCAACCAACCGATAATGAATGTAACTGAAGTTACTGGAAGATACTTGCGCAACCCACCCATGTAACGCATGTCTTGTTCATCGAAACCTTTGTCGTGTGCGATCTTATGCATCGCATGAATAACACTTCCTGCACCCAAAAATAAAAGTGCTTTGAAGAACGCATGAGTAAACACATGAAAGATTGCTGCAGTGTACGCACCCATTCCTATGGCCATGAATGTATAACCAAGTTGAGAAATAGTCGAATAAGCTAAAACTCGCTTAATGTCATTTTGCGTCAAGGCACATATAGCCGCATACAATGCAGTCACTGCACCGACTATTGCAATGACAATCGAAGCATACTCATAAGCATTCGTGATCAAAGGAGCTACTCTGACCATCACAAATACGCCCGATGTAACCATGGTCGCTGCGTGAATCAATGCTGAAACCGGAGTCGGTCCTTCCATTGCATCAGGCAGCCAAATATGTAATGGGAACTGAGCGCTTTTACCCATTGCACCAACAAAAAGGAGCAATACGATTGCAGTTGCAGTTCCAGCCTGAACATTCGAAGCATTAGCTTGAAGAGATTCGTAAGATAGTGAACCTAAAGCTGGTGTTGCCGCAATTAAAAACATAGCTAATAAAAACCCGACGTCACCTACCCTGTTCGTAATAAACGCTTTCTTTCCAGCTGTAGCGGCAGATTTTTTCTCAAACCAAAATGAAATCAATAGATATGAACAAAGACCTACGCCTTCCCAACCTAAAAATGTAACGAGAAGATTTTCTCCCAATACCAAAACAAGCATTGATGCCGCAAACAGATTTAGATAAGCAAAAAAACGACTGTACCGCGGATCGCCTTTCATGTATCCGATTGAATAAATGTGTATAAGTGTACCTACGAAAGTAATGAATCCAACCATCACAATTGATAGAGGATCAATTATAAATCTTAAATCAACCGAAAAGTTTCCTACTGAAATCCATGTGTACCCATCACTAAATGCGCGCTGAATATAGTCATTATCAATAGATTTCATTGCCGAAAACGAAAGCGCCCAAAGTACAAATGTCGAACCCATTGCAACTGTCGCAATGGTACTTGAAACTAAAGGCTTCAGCCTTTTTCCAAACAGTAAAATAAACACTGCGGATAGTGCAGGCACTACTGGTATTAACCATGAGTAAGCGATGAAATCTTCACTCATGCGCTTACCTCAACTTGTGGTTTTTCTTCTCTTATTAAAGAAATCTGATCAGGCGAAATTCTGTTCTTGCGTTTGAAAATTGCAACCATTATTGCAAGTCCGACGGCTACTTCAGCTGCTGCAACTACCAATATGAAGAACACAGCAACATGTCCTGCGATATCATTCAAAGCTTTTGCATAAGCAACAAAGGTAAGGTTTGCGGCATTCAACATCAACTCAACACTCATGAACATAATCAAAGCATTTCTTCTTACTGAAACACCAGCAAGTCCAATACAAAATATGATTGCAGCTAAAACAAGATAGTGCGTAGGCGTTATATCCACTACAACACCTCCGAGGAATCTAAGAACTTATCTGGTTCGTCAGAATCCAATAATTCTTCGTTACCATTAAATCTTCGGGCCAAAACAACTGCACCTATTACAGCAGCAATTAAAAGTGCAGCAGTTAATTCAAAAACCCAAACGTATTTGGTAAACAGAGTTTCCGCTACAAGCTCGACATTTGTAAATCCTTCTTTTTCAAGTGGTCCGGTCTCTGTTCTCGCGCCAACAGCCCAACGAGTTCCACCGATCAATAATAACGTTGCAGCAAACATCACAGAAACGGCAACGGCAATTACTCTTTGCGGAGAAAAATAGTCATCTTTTCTAGGATCTGGAGAATCAACACCCAAAAGCATTATCACGAACAAAAACAAAATTACAACAGCAGAAGCATAAACAATTACCTGGACAGCAGCGGCTAAATCTGCTCCCAACAAGACATAATGAACCGCAATACTCATCAAAGCCATAACCAAAAACATTGCGCTGTGAATTGGATTTCTAGCAACGACTACGCCAAGTGCACCTACTACCGCAGTTAAGGCTGCAAGATAAAAGATAACAGCAATCATTTATTGTCCCCAGCTTGTCCTTTTTCAGGTGATCGAGTTCCAAATCCTAATTCAGAACTCCAATTCACTACACCTTCAAATCTTTCATCACCACTTGGTGATGTTGCTCTCATCCAGGCAGAAGTGTTTTCGTCCTCATGACCATGCCATAGCTCCCAAGGCATTCTCTTGGCGCGTCCTTGATTATCAACAACAAGTTCGTTCTTTGTATAGACAGCATCTTCACGATTCGTAAACGAAAATTCAAACAACTTCGACTCTGTTATTGCCTCTGTTGGGCAAGCTTCAACACAAAGGTCACAATGTATACAACGTAGATAATTTATTTCGTAGACATAGCCAAATCTCTCACCTGGAGAAGTAGGGTTTTCTGGATCGTTATCTTTTCCTCGAACGTAGATACAATTTGCTGGACAAACACCTGCGCATAATTCACAACCGATACATTTTTCCATACCATCTTCGTATCGATTTAAGACATGGCGACCGTGGAAACGTTCTGGTTTTGGACGTTTGGTTTTAGGGTAAAGTCCAGTCAGTTTCTTTTTGAAAACTTGAGCTAATGTAATTCTAAATCCGCTATATTGGCCCATTATTTTTCCACCTTAGTATCTTTTTGCCCCACCAAGGAATACTCATCGATGAACTCATCATCTTTTGGCAGACAAGCTTTAAGTAGATAAAAAATACCGAATGCAATTATTACTGAACCAACAGCAACAATACTTGAGGTTAAAGGTTGTGAATCTCCTAAAAATGACCATTCCTCTGCTCTCGAAACTCGAATGACTAGCATGATCATTACCCATAGGAAAGAAATTTCTATCAAATAACGCCAACCGACATTCATTAACTGGTCGAATCTTAATCTCGGAAGCGAAGCTCGAACCCAAACTGTACAATACAAAAGCACTAATAACTTGGCAGTGAAATACACTACAGGCATCACCCAAGTATTCAACCAATGGGATTGATCAACGAAACCTAAAGCGGGACCTGAAGGTCCACCTAAGAATAACGTGACAGCGATTGCTGACATTGTAACAACATTCATGAATTCCGCTAAGAAGAAAATAGCAAAACGCATTCCTGTATATTCAGTATGAAAACCACCAACGAGTTCTTGTTCTGCTTCAACTAAATCGAATGGGGGATGATTGGTTTCAGCAATTGCTGCAATCAAATAAAGAACGAAAGAAACAAAAGCAGGAATTAAAAACCACTGCCATAAAGGCCAATCACCGACAGAAGCTAGAGTCCAAGATCCTTGACTTTGTAAATCAACAATAGTTCGCGTGGACAATGAACCCGCATGAATTACGACTCCAACAATTGCTAGACCAAGAGTTGCTTCATAGCTAAGGAGTTGTGCACTTGCTCTTACTGAACCTAGCAATGGATACTTTGAACCAGAAGACCATCCGGCTAAAAGAATTCCATAAATTCCTAAACCAGACATCATCAAAAGCCACAAGATTCCCATAGGAACATCTATCAACTGCAGATTTGTCTCTCGACCTGCAATAACGACTGTTCCACCTATCGGAACAATTGCGAATGCAAGAAATGCAGGAATCATTGCAAAATATGGGGCTAGCCTAAACATATTTTTATCCGCACTGTCAGGAATAGATTGTTCTTTAAAGAACAACTTTGTTCCATCTGCAATTGTTTGGAAAGCTCCAAAAGGACCTGCACGAGAAGGACCGATGCGGTTTTGCATGTCCGCAATAACTTTTCTCATGAACCACACATAAAAAATGACGCTTAATAGAAGTATCGCAAATACAACAACCGTTTTCCCGAGGATAATCAGAATCGAAGTTAAATCTAACTCTGCGCTATCTAGAGGATCCCCTTGTGCGATTGCCAACAAATCCATTACGCACCAGCCTCAATACTTACATCAGTAATATCGTGATTAGTATCAACAAGTTCATAAAGTGGATGTTCGGGATGAGCTTGAGCAACTATTACGCCTCGCATAACATTTTTGTCAGGTATAACTCTAAGTTTCACAGTACCTGCGTCATTTCTAAAAACTGCAAGGTTTGATTCTTTAACATTTATTGCATCTAGATCTTTAGGATTTACACGAACGGTATTACTAATCCTTGATTGAGTTACAAAATCTAGAGCTTGAGAGTTTTGAGTTTTAGGAGATGCACGATGGAATGAATCTACAAATATCAAACGCATTGCATATTGATCTAGATGATGGCTGTGTGCTTTTTCTCTCGAGAGTGGTTTCGAAATCATCTCTGCAGTTTGTATGTTTGCGCTCGGATGGTGTTCTTCTCGATCCAATTCCAAAAGCGGATCTTCATCACTGTGAGCTTGTGAAGCAATAGGCTCCCAAGATGGCGTATCAACATTAATAGTTTCTGAAGCGCTAAGAACATCTTTATTCTCATCTACCGGAACAATTGCGCCGTCACGAGATCGGAGCAACACTCCCGTTGTCAAATGCGCAAATGAAGACGCTACTCGGGCTATTTCATTTGTAACGTCATCTACATCTTCATAAGTATTTTCAACACCTAATTCTTCACCGATCTGAGCTGCTAATTGATATTCATCAATTAGAACACCATTAGGTGCGACAACCTGAACTACTCGTTGCACTCTGCTCTCAATATTTGTTACTGTTCCATTTTTTTCATTGGCAACAGTAACCGGAATAAAAATATCAGCATATTTTGTAGTGTTATTTATAAAACAGTCGAACGCGATGATTGTTTCAATATTTGCAAATGCACGTTTTAGAAGGTCTGTGTCTGCAAATTTATCGAATAGATTTGCACCACTTAAAATCAAAACCTTAATTTCGCCTTTTGTAGCACTCTTTAAGATAGATCTCGTATCGCAATGATCTTGCTGACAAACACTATTGGGAGTAAGAGGCCAATTGGGAAGTAAATCTGCTGAATCATCAGCAACTCTCCCCGGTAACATTCCAGGAGCAAGACCAAGCTCATATGCACCAATTGCATTTGACGTAGAAACAGCTGGAAGTAAATATGTGGATTCATATTCTAAAATATTGATTAGAAGTTCCTCAAATGAAGCAACTCTTTGTGCAGGGTTTACATCTCCTGCAATAACTACAACTTTCCCATTTCCTGATCTGCGATTTTGAGCTATTGCATCTTTGATTTCTGCAAGATTAAAGTTCTCATTACCGGGAATTAAATCTATATTTTTACTAGCAAAACTGCTGAGTGAAGTCTTAACACTATTTGCTTCAACTAAGGAGACACTATTTTGAGTTATTGCATTTCTCAATCGAAGATAAAGCACTGGCAAAGATTCTTTCAAGTCGACGCCAATTGTAACTACAACATCTGCATTATCAACGTCGGCAATACGAGCTCGCTTTGCACTTAGAATAATGTCTGCACTAATTGAATTTCTGACTCTCGAATCGACTTTCGATGTACCTATTATTCCTTTTGCTAGGCGAGCTAAAGAATAGGCATCTTCGTTTGTTCCATTTGCTCCGCCAATAAAGGCTATGGAATCAGCCCCATGATTTTCTTTGGCCTCTTTGATTGCTTGAGCTGTTTTTGAAATCGCCTTAGATATTGAAACTTCAACTTGTTTTTCATCCTCTACCACAAAAGGCTTTCTCACTCTATTTTCAGAATGTGCGAAATCAAAACCATAACGACCTTTATCGCAAAGCCATCCTTGATTAATTGGTTCTGAATCAATACCCAGAAATCGAACCATCTCATTTCTTGAAGTTTGTGCTTGACCCTTACAGCCAACAGAACATCCTTGACACGTTGTTTCAGCACCTTGTAAATCCCAAGGTCGAGAATTGAATCGATAAGGTTTTGCTGTCAATGCTCCCACTGGACATATTTGAACAATGTTTCCAGAGAAATAAGATGCAAAAGGATCTCCAGGGAATGTATTTACTTCAGTCGATCCGCCTCTTTCGACGAAGGTGATCAGCGGATCGCCTGCAACATCATCGGCAAAGCGTGTACAACGTGAACATTGAATACAACGTTCTCTGTCTAATAGAACATGGTCAGATATTTCTATCGGTTTTTCCCAATGTCTTTTTTCTTCGGTAAAGCGTGATTCGCCCGGACCAAAACTAAGAGTTTGATCCTGCAATGGACATTCTCCACCTCTATCGCACACTGGACAATCCAAGGGGTGATTTATCAGTAAGAATTCGAGTACACCATCTTGGGCTTTTTCGACGTTGTCTTTCTTGAAAGATACGTTCATTCCTTCAGCTACTTCAGTAGTACAAGCTGGAGGTAGTCCTCGGACTCCTTCAATTTCGACTAAACACATTCGACACATGCCAACTGGCTTTAGACGATCATGGTAACAAAATCTTGGTATAAAAATCCCAGCTTTTTGTGCAGCAGTAATTAGAAGCTCGCCTTTTTGCGCTTTTACTTCAACTCCATCGATTGTAAGAGTAACAGTTGTTTCATCAACTTCAACTGGTTCAGTTGTCGTCATGCTGTCACCTCGCTT
>CAZLQP010000003.1:0-159642 GCA_964561855.1 uncultured Burkholderiales bacterium
GCTCAGGCGATTCGTCCCTTTTGGAGGGTCAGTCCTCCGGAAAGGTTATTTGGTGACGAAGTTGATCATTCGGCCTGGAACGGCAATGACCTTTACTACTTCTTGGTCAACAAGCAACCCTGCAACTTTTTCATCCGCACGAGCTATAGCTTCAATTTGTTCAGCATTCGCATCAGGAGCAACATTAATTTTCGCTTTTACTTTTCCTTTTATCTGAACAGGAATCTCAACAGCGCTTACGACTAAGAACTTCTCATCGGCTACTGGGAAATCTTGATAAACAATTGTTTCGATATTGCCCATCTTTGCCCATAGCTCTTCAGCAAAATGTGGCGCAAGTGGCGATAGCATCAGCACAAAGTCGGTGGCCAAATCCTTCGGACATTTATTCCCTGCTGATACAAACTTTGTTAATTCATTATTCAACTCAAACATTTTCGCAATTGCGGTATTAAAAGAAAGGTTCTCATAATCGTCAGCAACATCTCTGATCGTCTGATGAAGTTTTATTGCAAGTTCACCTGTAGCGGGTTCGTCACTCAATGAAATCTCGCCTGTTGATTCATCAACAAGGTTTCTCCAAAGCCTTTGCAAGAATCGATATACTCCAGGAATATCAGATGTCGACCATGGACGTGACATCTCTAAAGGTCCCATAAACATTTCATACATTCGCAAGGTATCTGCTCCGAAATTTTCGCAAATATCATCTGGAGTAACCGCATTCTTTAATGACTTACCAATCTTGCCGTATTCTTGAGTTACTTCTTCATCTTCAAAGAAGTATTTTCCATCCCGCTCAACGACTTGTGATGCTTCGACATAAAACCCTCGAGAGTTTTTATAGGCATAACCTTGGATCATTCCTTGATTTATCAAACGTTGGAAGGGTTCTTTAGTAGAGACAAAGCCACGATCGTAAAGGACTTTGTGCCAAAATCGAGCATAGAGCAAGTGCAAAACAGCATGTTCTACACCGCCGACATATAAGTCCACTATCCCGCTTTGATCCATATCCCCTGCCCAATACTGCTCGACATCTTTATTCACCATTTCTTCATCGTTAAATGGATCTAGATAACGCAAGTAATACCAACACGATCCGGCCCAGTTTGGCATTGTGTTGACATCTCGACGATAAGTCTTAATACCGTCTCCTAGATCGAGCTCGACATTTACCCAGTCTGTAGCTCTAGCAAGAGGTGGCGTTGGATCGGCATCCGGATCATCGCTACTTTCAGGAGCAAAATTATCTAGCTCTGGCAATGTGACCGGAAGCATAGATTCAGGCAATGAATGAACTTTACCGTTTTCATCAAATACGATTGGGAATGGTTCTCCCCAATATCGTTGTCGAGAAAACAACCAATCGCGAAGTTTATAAGTGATTGATGATTTACCAAAACCTTTTTTCTCTAGCCAGTTACACATTTCTTCGATAGCTTGAGGTTTAGTTTTCCCATCTAGAGAAATCTCCTCATTGGACGAGTTGCAAATAACAGAAGTTTCATCTCCAGCAAATGCAGTCGGCCAAGTCGTAATAATGTTTGGATCAGCATCATTCGATTCGCACCACCCTTGTGAAGGCTCAACAACGATCTGCATATCGATACCAATTTGTTGTGCGAATTCAAAGTCCCGCTCATCGTGAGCAGGAACGGCCATAATTGCTCCTGTTCCATAACCCATTAGAACATAATCTGCAATGAAGATCGGTATACTTAACCCATTAGCTGGATTAACTGCATAAGCTCCAGTAAAAACACCCGTCTTTTCTTTTGTATCCGCTTGACGATCTAGATCGGATTTTCGACTAGCAAGTTCTCTATAAGCATCAACTACTTCTTTTGGCGAATCATAAACCGTACCTGCGACATCCCTCCAAGTCTCTGGAGTGTCTTGTAGATAACTTTCTGAGACAATCTCGTCAACCAAAGGATGCTCTGGAGCTAAAACCATATAGGTTGCACCAAACAATGTATCTGGCCGAGTTGTGAATACTTCGATGCCAGGACCAGCATGTCCTGAAATATCAAAAATTACATTTGCTCCTTTGGATTTTCCTATCCAGTTGCGCTGCATTGTTTTGATCGATTCGCTCCAAGTTAAGTCTTCGAGATCATCAATTAGCCGATCGGCATATTTTGTAATACGCATCATCCATTGTTTCATTGGCTTGCGATACACATCAAAATTGCCGCGCTCAGATTTGCCATCGGCAGTAACTTCTTCATTAGCTAGTACAGTCCCAAGGCCTGGACACCAGTTCACAACTGAATCTGCTAAATACGCAAGACGATAGCTATCAATCACTTCATCTTTTTCATTCTGATTTAGGTCACTCCAATTTCGACCATCTTCAAGTCGTTGTTTCCCACTTTCGAAAGCATCAACTAATTCTTTAATCGGTCGGGCTTTATTAGTTTCTTCGTCGAAATATGACATATATATTGTCAAGAAAATCCATTGCGTCCACTTATAGTAATCTTCATCAGTAGTAACCGCTCCACGTCTTGAGTCATAACCAAAACCTATTCTGCCGAGCTGCCTTCGCATATTGGCAATGTTGTTTTCAGTTGTAATTCGTGGATGTGTACCTGTCTGAATCGCATATTGTTCCGCAGGCAAACCGAATGCATCATATCCCATCGCATGTAAAACATTGAATCCATTCATTCGTTTGAAACGTGCATAAACATCTGTTGCAATATAGCCCAACGGATGACCGACGTGAATACCTGCTCCAGAAGGATATGGAAACATGTCGAGGATATATAGCTTCTCTTTTTTCTTATCGAATTTGTCTGCTAAATCACCAGTAGGATTTGGCGTGTAATAGGTATTTCGCTCATCCCAACTTTTTTGCCACTTAAGCTCAATTTCATTTGCCATATTGGCGTCATAACGAAACTTAGGCTCTGTGGATTGATTTTGATTTTCAGACATATTTCAATGCTAGCGCAGAGAATCGAAAATTTTCTTGTTGTTTGTTGGCAGAAACCTGAATGTCTGCTTTAATTCGCAATCACTAAAATGCTAACCTGTTATCTACTTTGGGGCTGTAGCTCAGCTGGCTAGAGCGCCTGCATGGCATGCAGGAGGTCGAGGGTTCAAGTCCCTTCAGCTCCACCCACCCTTTTGCACGTTGGCCTGGTTTTTGGTCAATTTTTGATACTTTTTGCAGCCAACGTGATTGAGACTGATGGCACATTAAGGTGACTAGACTGCAAACCTATGAAACTCATTGACAATTTTGCATCGAAATTATCGTGGAGACCAAACTTTGTTGGCATACTTACAATGCTATTTTTTCTCCACGCATCGCTATTACCATCATTACTACCGCGACCCTGGCTACTACAAGGTTTTGTGAGTGGAATTTCAATGGCGATTGGATATGGCGTTGGTTTAGCTTTGTCCTCAATTATTCGGTGGTTTGTTCAAAAAGAAATATCAAGTGATAAAAAAGCGATTGCCTGGAAAGCGCTTTGGATTGTCGCTCCCTTGTTTGCTATCTACTCAATTATCATGGGACGCAACTATCAAAATGAAGTCCGAAATCTAATCGGCGTCGAAGAGATAGGTGTTGGATATTCTATATATGCAATCTTGACCACAATATTGTTTTTCTTTGTCGGGTATTGGATTGGTCGAGGCACCAGAAAATTTGCGAGATTCATTAGAAAGTTCTTTACAGATCGAGTACCTAAACGCGTCGCTGTAGGTATAGGAGGAGCTGCAAGTGCACTCCTAGTTTACTTCTTAGTTAGCGGTGTTTTATTTTCAACCTTTTTCCGTGTGTCTGACTCCATGTTTGCAACGCGAGATAACACAACCAGAGAAGGAATAGAACAACCCCTAAATCCAGAACGGTCCGGATCGCCTGATTCACTAATAGGTTGGGATGAACTTGGCTATCAAGGCCAAATATTCGTAGGTGAAGGTCCAAGTAGAGAGCAGATTGAGGAATTCACTGGCAAAGAAGCACTCGAACCGATTCGAATTTACGCTGGTATGCGTGCAACTGATGATCCCGATGAACAAGCAATACTCGCAGTAGAAGATCTAAAACGCGCAGGCGGATTCGAACGTGAAGTTTTAGTAGTAGCCACCCCTACAGGTTCGGGCTGGATTAATCCTCGCGCAGTTGATCCTCTTGAATTCATGCACAATGGAAATACTGCAATAGTCACTCAACAATATTCTTATCTTCCAAGTTGGATCTCATTTTTAGTTGACAAATCTCGAGCCGAAACAGCAGGTCGAGCAATTTTTGATGCCGTAATAGAAGAATGGGATGCATTAGATCCACAAACACGGCCAAAACTATATGTTTACGGTTTAAGCCTAGGTTCGTTCGGTGGTAATGATGCTTTTAGCGGAGTAAATGATATGCGACGCAGCGTTGATGGTGTGCTATTTGAAGGTACACCGAATGATACGCGAATCTGGAGGCTAATCAACAAGGATCGCGATCCAGGAACGTTTGAATACAAACCGACTTACAAGGATGCGAAAAGCGTTCTCTTTGCCTCAGATCGCGATGATATCGAGAATGGAGAGAAAACTTGGGGCAAAGATGAAACTCGAATTCTTTATATGCAACATGCAAATGATCCTATAGTTTGGTTTAGCTTTGATTTGATTTTCAATAAGCCTGACTGGTTAAGTGAGCCAAGAGGTCCTCGCGTTTCTGAATCTACGCGATACTACCCCATCATAACTTTTCTGCAATTAGGTTTAGATCAAATGATTGGAAATTCAGCACCTCCAGGTAATGGTCATCTATATGACAATACAGCATCATTTTCTTGGGCGGCAGTCACTCAACCCCAAGGATGGAACATCGAAGATTCAGAAAAATTGCAGGAATTTATAGATACAAAGTTCAAGGCAGATACCAGCCACTAACACCAAATACCGACCTGGCTATGTTAAGGTAAATAGATGTATTTAACCAGGCCAGAGGCTATAAATTTTTCACTTAAATTTGCCGAAAATACTACTTATACCCCGGAGAGTAGATGAGCCTAGTTTATATAATTGCAATTCTTGCTATTGTTATTTTGTTCACCCCATTGTTAGAAAAATTTCTAGGCAACAAAGCAGGCTATTTAGTTGGAGCAACATTTCTTGTTTCTCTGGCAATCCTTTTTAACGAAGCTCCAAAAGTAATAAACGAAACTGAGTTCGTCGAATTTTCTAAAAGTTGGATTAGCGAGTTAGGTGTTTATTTTGACCTGAAACTTGATGGTTTAGGTCTCGTATTTGGAACTTTAGTTCTAGGTATTGGTGCTTTGGTAATGTTTTACTCGGCTAAATACTTACCCAAAAAAGGCAATGCTAGCTTCTATGCGCTAATGACGGCGTTTGCTGTAGCGATGTTGGGATTAGTGTTTGCAAATGACATTGTTTTACTGCTGATTTTCTGGGAATTTACGACTATTTGTTCATTCTTTTTGATTTCAAGGTCTGGAATCACTGGTTATCAGCCATCACTTCGAACATTGTTACTTACTGCAACAGGTGGGTTGTCTCTACTCTGCGCAACTGCATCAATGGTTGTGATGACTGGAACTAGTCGCATCAGCGAAATTTTGATTCATCCAATTTGGCAAGACAATAGAGGCTTTACAACAACAATTGCAGTTCTATTGATGGTTGCAGCATTTACTAAGTCAGCCCAATTTCCTTTCCATGCTTGGCTGCCTGATGCAATGGCTGCCATTATGCCGGTGAGTGCATATTTGCACGCAGCTGCAATGGTTAAAGCAGGAATTTTCCTGTTGATGAGATTTTCTCCTGCATTATCCGAAACTCCGGTTTGGAATATCGTAATGATTTCTGCGGGGCTAACAACAATGATTATCGGAGCTGTCTTCGCTTTACAACGAAACGATATTAAGGAACTTTTAGCTTATTCAACAGTCAGCCAATTAGGTTTACTAGTCGCAACGATTGGAATCGGAACAAAGTATGCACTAACTGCGGCAGCCTTACATGTAATCGCTCATGCACTGTTCAAATCATCGCTTTTTATGTCTGCGGGAGTAATCGACAAGCAGTCTGGAACACGTGATCTTCGAGAAATCGCGGGACTTGGCAGATCTAAACCCTTAACCGGAATTACAGTTGCACTTGGCGCGCTATCAATGGCAGGAATCGTACCGCTGCTTGGCTTTATCTCTAAAGAATTCATTTTGGAATCCGCATTCGAATCCTCATGGTCTAGTTCGATCAGCATATTAATAGCTTTGGGTTTATCGATTGGATCAATTTTAACGTTCGCATACTCCGGGAAAATTGTCTTAAGTATCTATGCTAAGAACCCTGATTTTAAAGCAAAGGCCGGTTACGACTCGCTAATTACTTCACCATTTATTGTTGGAGTTTTGGGGCTACTTTTCGGTCTGGTCGTATGGACACTTGATCCGATTCTTCGGGTTACGACTCTTGCTTCACTCAACGTTGATTATGATGTTCATCTTGCGCTCTGGCATGGTTTAAAACCAGCACTTTACGCAACTTTAGTGATCTATGTTCTAGGCGCACTGATGTTAAAGTTTGCACCACAAATCAACAGAGCCATCGATCGAAAATTATTTCCTTCCAGCGGCGTTGAAGTTTTAGAGCATATTCGTTCGTCAATGTTAAAACTAGGTGTAAGGACTCGAAATATAACCAGTATCGACTCCCCACCCCGGCATCTAGCTGTCCCGATTATTGTACTGATCACTTATTCAATTTATGTTTACTTTTCACGACCAAACATTGCGCCACTTATTGCAAACTCAGACCGAGCAAGCGATTGGTTTTTACTAGCTTTATTGATTGTTCCAGTTGTCGGATTATTAAGAGCAAAGTCGAGAATTTCAGCTGTAGTTTTACTAGGTGGAATTGGCTTGATAATGATGCTCTATTTCTTCACCTTAGGTGCACCAGACGTAGGGCTCACCCAATTACTCGTCGAACTATTAACTGTTATCTTTATGATGTTCTCACTTCGACGCCTCCCTAAAACGTTCCATCGAACAACAAAGCAGAGAAAAATTCTTGCAGGGAGCGTTGCCGTGGTAGTTGGATCGCTCGTTGCTGCAATGACGTATTTCTTGACAGGACGAAGGGAATTTAGCGCAACAGGTGAATACTATTTGGAAAATGCCAAAGCAGAGACTGGCGGAACAAATGTTGTGAACACGATATTGGTAGATTTTCGAGCATTAGATACTCTTGTGGAACTAACTGTATTAGCAACTGCTGGTATTGCAATCATGGCTCTTTTGATTGCGGCTCGGGTACTACAAACCCAACGTCGAGATCATGTCCCTCATGTAAAAACAGCTGCAGACTCTTTCTCCGATAACCACATACCTATAAGATTATTTTCACGAGCACTTATCCCGCTAGCACTATTGTTATCTGCATACTTGATGTTACGCGGACATTATGAACCTGGCGGCGGTTTCATTGGAGCACTATTCACTTGTGTTGCTATTGCTTTGGTATATCTGGGAACAAGCCACCGAAATTTTATTTCCGCAAAATGGTTACCATATTTATTCATTGGAAATGGACTAGTCATCTCTGTAACTTCTGGACTATTAGGTTATTTTGACGGAGCTTTTTTGAGGCCTCTAAAAGTTGAAATTGATTTCTTGTTCATCCAATATAATTTAACTACTGCACTATTGTTTGATATCGGAGTTTTCTTGGCAGTCGTCGGAGTCGTACTTGCTTCAATTAACAGATTAAGCATGGATGCCCCACATGATGTCTTAACTAAAGTTCCAAACAGAAGCGAAGTCGAAGATATTCCCGGCCCATTAGAACCTAGCGAGGTGACGCCATGATGATCGCACTTGCAGTCGGACTCTTGTCTGGATCGGCAGTTTATCTAATTCTTCAACGAGGAATGATCCGCATTATTTTCGGATTTGTCTTACTAAGCAATGCAATAAATCTCTTACTCATGGCAGCTGGAGGAACTATTCGCAGAGCTGAACCATTGATGTCGATTACGGAATCGTCTGAAGCCGCTGATCCGCTTCCACAAGCGTTTGTACTAACAGCAATAGTAATCGCGTTTGCAATTACAGTGTTTTTGTTAGCTTTAGCCGCAGTTTATCCAAATGATGACACAAATGACACAAAGGAAAATCTTAAAGATTCACTCCATAGTAGCGATAAGGGGTCTTTGTAATGGCAAATTATCTCGCACTGCTTATAGCAATTCCGCTTCTTGGTGCAGCCACACAGATCATATTTCCAAAATCTTCGTTGAATAAATTTTTGCTGGTTTCAATACCGGCATTCACTTTAGGATTAAGTGCACTTCTATTATTAGAAACAAAAGACGTACCGATAACAGTTGCTCAAATTGGCGGATGGCCAGCAGGAATATCTATTCCTCTTGTAAGCGATACTTTGAGCTCACTGATGTTGGTCACTACTTCCCTCTTAATTTTGGTCTGCAATATTTTTGCTATCAGCACAAAAGATGCCGAAGAAAGGTACTTCACTCCCCTAGTTCTAGTTTTAACAGCAGGGATTAATGGAGCGCTTTTGACTGCTGACGTGTTTAATCTTTTCGTTTTTATTGAGTTAATATTCTTGCCGTCATGCGGATTGATAATTCTTAGAAAGGGGATAAAAAACCTAGCTGCACCGAGATTGTATGTAACTGTAAACTTACTTACATCAGGCATTCTTCTAACTGGTGTTGCAATGGTATATGCAACACAAGGAACCGTCAATCTAGGTTTACTGGCGAATTCTGCTCAAGAATCTGACATGGCAAGAATTGCCATCGGGATAGTTCTTATAGCTCTGGGGATTAAAGCGGCTCTAGTGCCTGCTCACGGATGGTTGGCCCGAACTTATCCTGCAACTTCTCCAGTAGTATCTGCTCTATTTAGCGGGCTTCACACAAAAATTGCGATCTATGCTTTCTTCAGAATTTATTCTGTGACATTTGGCTCTCAACAACAATACATCTGGTTTTTTACGATCTTCTTCATAGCATCTATGGTCATTGGAGGACTCGGAGCACTGGGTGAATCAAACACTAGATCGATCTTAACTTTCCACATGATAAGCCAGATAGGTTATGTAATGTTAGGCCTTGCCTTTTTTGGACCTTTGGGCCTTTCAGCTGCAATCTTTTATCTCATTCACAATATGGTTGTAAAAGTTTCGCTATTTCTTTCACTTAGTTCAGTAGAAGAGACTTACGGGACTTCGAGCATCAAAAAGCTCTCAGGTCTTGCGAAAAAAGAACCTGTCGTTGCTACAACATTTTTCTTAGGCGCAATTTCCTTGGCTGGACTACCACCATTTTCGGGTTTCATCGCCAAACTTTATCTAGCTTCTGCTGCACTGGATGCAAGAAATTATGTTGCAACTGCGGCAATAGCGGGTGTGAGTATCATTACTTTAATGTCGATGCTAAAAATATGGAGTTCAATCTTCTGGGATGACAAAGAGACCACTACAAAATCAAAACCAAAAGTTCCATACCATATGGTTGCACCAGCCATCTTTCTAGTAGTTTTGTCTCTAGCTATGGGGCTAAATGCTGATTTCTTCCTAGAAATCACAGATAGAGCAGCTCAAGATCTGGTTAATATAGAGAGATATTCTGAGGCGGTGCTATCCAAATGATTCAATATTTAGTCCAGCCATTTCGATTCCTGTGGTTCACAATCTATTTCTTTGCCGAGTTTATGAAGGCAAACTTTCATATTTTTGCAGACACCATCACTCCAAAATTAAACATCGAGCCTGGGATTGTTAAGTTATCACTTGATAGTTACAATGATTTCGAAATCACACTGCTCGCAACCTTAATATCGTTAACTCCCGGAACACGAGTCATTGCAATTAAGAAAGATCCAGCAGCTCTTTACGTTCATGGTGTTTATGCTAAAGATGCTGATGTTTTTAGGAATGAATTACACAAACTAGAAATGCATATGATCCGAGCAACCCGATTACCTAAAAATGTAAAAGTGAGGGACAAAATATGAATGTCATATTCTATATTGGACTCGTCCTTCTAACCATTGCCGGCGCATCAGTGATTACTCGAATTGCGATTGGCCCTAGCGATCCCGACCGCGCAGTCGCAGCAGATTTGCTGTTAGCGACCTGTATTGGCTTGTTCATCATCTTTGGCGTTATCGCAGGATATTCTGCTATTTCAGACGTACTCTTAGCTGCGGCTACATCAAGTTTCCTAGCAACATTGGCACTTGCTCGATTGATATTAAGGAATGAACAATGAACTTACTTGATACTCTCTCCATGTTTTTTGTCATCTCAGGAGCACTAGTATTTTTCATCGGAGGAATAGGGCTATTGAGATTTCCGGATGTTTATTGTAGAACTAGCTCGATATCGATGTCTGCTGGATTAGGAATCAGCTTATTGTTCCTCGCTGCGCTCTTTCAAGACTTCACAATTCTAAACCTTATTAAAGTCATTCTTGCGATTCATATCCAATTCATTGCAGCAGCTATTGGAGGTATCGCAATTGATAGAGCAGCATATCTGAACAATGTTCCTTTAACGTCATTGACTAAATTCGATGAACTAGCCGAAGATTCAAAAACTCAAAACTAAACTGCTTGAGTATTTAAAGACTGCCAAGATAGTTTTTGTGCATCTTTGAAAAGTCGTTCAATACGATAGTAGTCACGAGCTTCCTGTAAAAAGATATGCACTACAACGCTCGAAAAGTCAATCAAAATCCAATTGGCTTCTTTTTGACCTTCAATGCTTTTAGCTTTTATGGAAAACTTGTGTGCGTTGTCTTCTACTGAATTAGCAATCGCCCTAACTAGTCGATCGTTGTTAGCTGAACAAATAACAAAATATTGAGCGAAATCGACTTTTCCGTCAACGTTGAAGACAATAATTTCTTCAGCTTTTTTAGATTCTGCTGCTTGGGCACAAATTTCAGCGAGTTCGCTTGGATCAATTAAATTTCTAGGGCTATGTGTAATGATAATTCCTTTTCGAACAATTGTGCTTTAATTATACAACGAATTTTCGATAATTTCTCTTTCAATTTTTGCAGGTAAAAGTCCTGTTAGAGGCTTTTTTTCGATCAAAAGGCTACGAATAAGACTAGAAGATACATCGCTAGGATTCCTTGGTACAATCAATGGCTCTACCTTAGAGAGCAGTTCGTCTGAGTCTTTCCAACTACTGATTGATTCGAGAATGTCATGACCTACAATCAAAAATAGTTTTGCACCTTTGAATTCAGCCTGTAATTCCCTAACCGTATCAATTGTATAGGTATTTCCCTTACGATGGATTTCTCTGTCATCGATGATTATCCGCTCCTCAGGCCCAAATTCTTCTGCAATTGCGCTTTCAACCCATTCCAATCGTTGTTTTGCATCAACTGCAGGCGGCTCCTTCTGATATGGATTTCCTGCAACAAAGACTCTAAGTTGATCTAATTGTTGATTCTCTAGAGCATATTTAATCGCAAAAATGTGTCCATTATGTATTGGATCAAATGTTCCTCCGAATATACCGATTTTCATAAAGTGATTCTACTACTAACGATATTAAAGCTTCATGGCATGACGACAACGTAGAATCTTATAGTGGAAAATAAGACGTGTATCGTAATCTTTACTCGGGATTTAAGAGTTCACGATAATCCCTGTCTTGATTATGCAGTTAAAAATTTTGAAAACATTATCCCAGTTTTTATTCATGATCATAAAATCATTTCACGCTCGCATCAAAGCGATAATCGTTTATCATATTTGAAAGAATGCCTCCATGATCTCGATAAATCTCTTAAGGAACGAGGTTCAAAATTAGTTGTACTTCAAGGCGACTATGTAGAAACATTAATTGAATTTTCGAAAATTATATCCCCTCAATGTGTGGTTTGGGCCAGAGATGTTAGCCATTATGCTCAAAATAGAGATCAGCAGCTCAAAGAGCATTTAGAGGATTTCCATATAGTTGCAAAGTTATTTGATTCTCACTATGTTGTTGCACCCGAGTCGATTTCACCTTCGACAACAAAGACCAATCAATCGATTGGCTACAAAGTCTTTACACCTTATTACAAACAATGGTCTATGTTACCGACAAGAGATATCTTTGAGGCTCCTCGAAATATCTCCACAGATATCTCAGCGTTTGATAAAAATGTATCCATAGATGAATTATTTATGATAGAAGCTGATCTTGTTTCACCTAATCGACAAATCGGAGGAGAAACTCTAATTCGTGAACACCTAAATTCTTGGGCAAGGAATTCGCTTAGCAAATATTCAGATATAAGAAACGACTTATTTTCAGACAGCACCTCGAAATTGAGTTCAGCCATGCACTTTGGAACCATCTCGGCAGTTGAAATTATCACCAAACTGCGAGGTAAACCAGGTTCTGAGGAATTCATTCGACAAATATGCTGGAGAGATTTTTACATGCAGGTGTTATACCACCACTCATATTCTGCATGGAGCAACTACAACAAAAAAGAAATAGATTGGGAAGAAAATGAAGAAGCTTTTAAAGCTTGGTGCAATGGAGAGACTGGATATCCTATTGTCGATGCAGCAATGAAACAGCTAATACAAGAAGGCTTTATGCACAACAGGGCAAGAATGATCGTTGCCTCTTTTCTTACCAAGGATTTGGGTATTAATTGGAAGAAGGGAGCCGATTGGTTCATGAAATGGCTTACCGATGGAGATATTGCAAGCAATAATCTCAACTGGCAATGGGTAGCGGGAACCGGCACGGATACAAATCCACATCGAATCTTCAATCCTATTCGACAGTCTGAACGTTTTGATCCAGAAGGAAAATACATCAAGAAGTATCTGCCGCACCTTAGCAATATCGACTCTAAAGATATCCATTTTCCTCATCACTTAAGAGAACGATTGGATACTTCTCACTTACTTGAAAACTATCCAATGCCAATTGTCGATCATAAAGTTGGAATAGATAGATTCAAGATGATGTTGGAAAGAGCAAAAGGCTAGACCACTGCCCCATTTGAAACTACTTGATATTGATAGGTGGTTATTTCCCTAAGCGCCATTGGTCCTCGAGCATGGAGTTTCTGCGTTGAAATACCGATCTCTGCTCCGAATCCAAACCGTTCACCGTCGGTAAAACGCGTAGAAGTATTATGCATCACAACTGCGGAATCGACATATCGCATAAACTTTTCTGCCGCTTCAGGATTATCGGTTACGATACACTCAGTATGTAAAGACGAGTATTTATTAACATGATTAATTGCACCTTCTATAGATTCTACAACAGCGACGCTCATCTTCAAATCAAGAAATTCTGTAGCAAAATCAGCTTCGCTTGCGGGTGAAATATGACCATCTCCAAAATCAACTGAACAGCTGTCACCTACAAGACGTACATTTTTAAGACTCAATATTCCTGAGATTCTGCTGATAAATTCTTTAGCTACGTCACGATGAACGACCAGAGATTCTGCTGCATTACAAACTGATGATCTTTGTGTTTTCGAATTAACAACAATCTTTTCGGCCATATCAAGATCAGCATCTTTATCCACATAAACATGGCAGTTGCCTGCACCATCTAATATGAACGGAACTTTTGCATTGTCTTGTATGGCTTTAATCAAGGAAGGGCCGCCCCGAGGAATCAATACATCAATCAGTCCCTTTGCTTCCATCAGGTTGATAGCACCTTCTCTTGATTCATCATCGATGAATGTAACTATGGATTGATTAACGTTACATTTGTTCAATGCTCGGTGCATGCTTTCAATAATTCGCCTGTTGGTATTTAATGCAGCAGAAGATCCACGCAGCACAGAAACGTTAGAACTCTTAAGACATATTACAGCTGCATCAACAGTGACATTTGGCCTATTCTCGTAGATTACTCCTACAACGCCGAGAGGAACTCGTACCTTTTTAATGTTAATTCCACTAGGCTGTGACCATTGTTCTATTGTCTCGCCGACTGGATCTTCAAGATCTGCTACATTTCTAACTGATTCCAAAATCGCATCATACCGATCATCAGTGAGCAATAAGCGGTCAAGCTGAGTTTCTTCAAATCCATTTTCTCGAGCTGTTTCGACCTCAGCCTGGTTTATATTCAATACATTTAGCCGATCCTCACTAAGACAATCAGCAATGCAACTTATTAAATCGGCCTTTGCCTTGGAATCTAAGGACAGTAAATCCTTAACAGAAGATTTTGCACTTTTAAGCTGATCGGTTAATGACATATTTTTTCCATCCGATAGAAGAAACTACCAATACGATTCCAAGAATTCCAGCGACTATCAATTGGGTTTGCAGTTGTGACACAAAAATTGAGTACAAATCACCAATTACAACTCTCATATTTGCTGACTTCACTCTCACTAGCACACTCGATTTAGTGAGATTCGAGATCAGGAAACCAATCACCGAAGAAACAATCAAAGCAGTTCCGTAAAATTTGGCAATATCAAGTTTTGATAAGTTCAACCAGAAATATAGAAGTACTCCAACAAATAAAAGCAGTGCCAAATAAACAAAAATCAAAAGCGAATTGATATCGGCAACTTTACTTAATGAAGGAATCGAATTTGCTTCAATCAGAACTATTTCATCAGGAATGAAATCTTCCTCGATCACCTGGGTGCTCTCAAGTAGATCTAATACTGTAGATGCCACAGCTACAACTCTTTTTATTCCTCGAAGATCAAGAGTCACTTCTTCGCGTGATGTAGATGTCATATAGATGACTGCCTGATTCGCAGTAGATTCTATTGTGCTATTTGAAAGATCGGAATCAAGCGCAAAGGAAATAAGACCTGCTAGCCTTTCGCCCGCAATTCTTTTAATAAGCGGTTTGTCCTCTAGAACCTGATCCGCAATTTCTCGAGACAGCGCTTCCCTACTCTTATCAGAAGTTATAGATTCAGTAACAGTGCTAGAAAAGTTTTCCGCATCCAAAAAACTGTTGTTGATCCAGATTGAGAACTGTAAAAAAATTAGAACAAATACCGACAGCGCGGCAAGTAGATTCTTTTTCCAATTGAATTGCTTTGAGGTTTTAGTATCGATTTAAAGATTATAGTTTAACTTAGCAAAACGAGAATTGTTATTAGTTCAATTATGAGACTTTCTCTGGGGTTTCAGCTACGCCGATCTTCGCTCTAGAAGTCTTATCTTGACCTTTCATCGATGCAACAGCCCGAGCTACAAGCTCAGCTGCCGTCTCGCAGTGGTCCCAAACAGCCAATCCTGCAGCTAACGATGTAGTAGGAGGTAACGTTTCTTGCAATCGCTCAATAGCTTCATAGCCCTCGTCTAGTCCCGCCTCAGGGAATAGCACAAAGAACTCGCCAGTATCGTTACCCGCTAAAAGGTCCGACCCTCTAACTGTCCTCGCGAAATTGTTTTCAATGTCATTATACATCTCAACATCAAATTGTTTGTTAACACCTTTGATCGTTAAAGCAGCAATACAAACATCGCGTGCATCACGATGGGACCTTACAATTTCTCTTTGCAAGCATGAATTCCATTCTCGTAAACCAGTCAATGTTGATGGCTTGAACTTTTGTTCACTATCTTCAGAACTCTTTAATTTTGTATACAAAAGTACACCACCTGCAGCAACAGCTGCTGCACCTAGAACTAATTTTGAAACTGACTTGAGCATATAATCACCTCTTTAAATGATTATCGTTCATTAGCAGTACATAAGTAAATAGGTAATTTAAACCATGATGAAAAAATATTGTAGCTAAGCGAATATTACGAATAGGACACAGTTTTAGTCGAGATTATCTCCAGCTAACTCTGCTTCTCGCAATAATTTCACAATTGCATCAGATGGATATCTTCTGTGTCCACCAGGTGTTCGGACTGAAGGAATTCTTCCTCGTCTTGCCCATTCAGCGACGGTGCGCTCTGAAACTTGAAAGAGTAAAGCGATATCACTTGTGCGTAAAAGCCTCTTAACGGCTGATGGCGTGTCTGAAGTTAGATCTCGAAGCAATGTTGTTCTGTCGTACTTAGGCATTTATGTTCTCCTCACAAAACAGTATTACTAATACTGACTCACGGAGAAGACAATTGCAAGCATTTGCGAGAAACTTTTTAACTTCTTTCAATAGAAGCAGCAATAGATTCAATATCTCGGTAATAGTTAGATACGTCTATTGTTTTACTTCCTTGACTATAAGGTTCTGCAATTTTTTCTAAAATATGACAGGCATAATTCAAATCAAAATGAGTATCGTGAACTAATGAAAATCTGGTGGACTTTATTTGCCCATTTATCAGTTTTATAGTCTCATCGATATACATGGCATTTGCAACAATCGGAGTAACGCCACTATGTCTAGCAACGTCGGCAGCGTAAATTTTAGATTGACTACCGCCACCAGATCCAAGATCATTTCCTGCACCAATAGCTGCAAAAAGATCATGATTGACTTCCTGAATGTGTTCTAAAAGTTCGGCACTTTTTCCACTTGCAGGATCTCCGTTATATATTCCATTTTGATCTGTAAACATTATGATATATTTTGCTTTCATGCCGATAGATTCAAGAGCAGCTACAAAATCATTATCGCCAAATGTTAATTCATCACCAACAACTGGATCATTTTCATTGATGAAAACTATTCTTCCTTTATCAAGTTGTCTACGTCGTATCTCAAACATTCTTTTTCTACGAATCTCGTCATTATATGAAGCTCGTTCTGGTAACACTTGTGCAATTGTTCTCGAATACTTTGAAAATTCTTCTGAGATCAACTTCATCAGAATTGGTTGGCCAACGCTAGCGAGTTCTCCGAGAACAAAAGGATCGCTAGGTCGATCTACCAAACCATCGTGATGCATTCCAGCAGCTACTGCACCTGACGCAACAACTATTACCTCAAATCCATGTCGAATTAAGTCGTCTATTCCGCGAGCTAATTTTTCAATCAACTCCAGATTTACATCAACAATGCCATCAGAGTTTCTTGTTGTAATTGAACTAGATCCAATTTTCAAGACAACTAGTTCTTTATTTGGGGTATTCACAATCAATACACTTCCCCATCAGTGTAATCGAATTCGATCTTTCCGATTCTCACTATATCGCCAACTTCAATCCCGGCTTTTCTCAGTTCCTTATCCACGCCCATACGAGCAAATTTTTGTTGAACATAATCAAGTGCTTCTTCGTTCTCAATATCTACCATAGAAATCAGCCTCTCAATAGTTGACCCATTAATTCTAAATGCTCCATCAGATTCTTGAGTGACATTAAACCCAGATGTTTTTGGTCTATGGACCACAAAACTCTCGTCTTGTTCTACTTCAGATCTAGCTTTATCAACAAGCTGTCCCAATTTACCTTTGAATTCATCAAGACCGTGCTGTGTCACTGCCGAAATTTTTAGCCCATCGAAATCAAATTGAGCAATATCTGATTTTGAACCGACCACCAACCTAGGTCTATCGAGCAACTCAGGTTTATAGCTTTGGAGTTCCTTTATCAATTTGGATTCTTGATCTTCAGGAGACATGCCATCAACCGGAGCAAGATCAAGCAAAATAACCAGCACTCGTGACCTTTCAATATGTTTCAAAAATTGATGGCCTAACCCTTTGCCCTCACTCGCACCTTCGATAAGCCCAGGCACATCTGCCAATACATATTCATATTCAGCAAATTTAACTACCCCTAAGTTCGGAACTAATGTAGTAAATGGATAATCAGCTATTTTTGGTTTTGCTGCACTCACTGTAGAAATAAGTGTTGATTTTCCAGCGTTAGGGAAGCCGACAAGTGCTGCATCCGCCATAAGCTTAAGTTCAAGATCAAGCCACAGCTCTTCTCCTGGTTCACCTTTTTCAGAAAAAGATGGCGCTTTTTGGGAACTCGAAGCAAAACGAACATTACCTCTTCCTGGTCTCCCACCTCGAGCTGCCAATACGCGGTCGCCATGATTTACCAAATCTGCAATTACGTCTTCATTTTTTATGGAAACGATTGTACCGACCGGCACCAATACAACAGCATCCTCGCCTTTTTTCCCGTGTTGTTTTTTGCCCTTACCATTTGTTCCATTAGAAGCTTTAATATGTGGATGATCTCTATATGAATAAAGGCTAGTGACATTACTATCCGCTTGAATCCAGACATCTCCACCTTTTCCGCCATCTCCGCCGTCTGGACCGCCTTGGGGCACGTGGGCTTCTCGACGAAAAGACATAGCACCACTACCGCCATTTCCGGCCTTGGCATTAATTGAAACTTTATCGACAAATTCACTCATATAAATACTCTACAAACATATAACCTAGTTAGAAGCGAAAAGCGAAAATGTCGAAGCTAGAAAATTTATTCTGCGCTTGGTACTACATCAACAGTCTTTTTGTTTTTTCGTTCAGTAAATTGAACCAAGCCTTCAGATTTAGCAAAAAGCGTGTCGTCTTTACCTATTCCAACATTACGACCCGGATGAAATTTAGTTCCTCTTTGACGAACAATTATTGCTCCTGGAACTGCAAGCATTCCACCAAATAATTTAATCCCTAGTCGCTGAGCATTTGAGTCGCGACCATTTCTAGAGGAACCTGCACCTTTTTTCTTTGACATTTTTCAACACCTTCTTAATCAGAAATCTGATCTATAGAGATCAAATGATATTTCTGTCTGTGACCGTAACGTTTTCTTTGATTCGATTTGTTCTTGTAATTGAAACCTTGGATTTTGTCACCCTTAGCTTCGCTTACGATTGAAACCTTAACTTGTACATTTTCTAGCTCAGATTTAGATGTGATGATCTTGTCTCCATCAACAAGCATCACAGCTTTAACAGCCGGCGAATCCTCGTCTAGTCTTTCGACCATAACTTGGTCACCTTCGCTCACTTTGTACTGTTTTGAGCCATCAGAAATTACTGCATACATTTAATAGTTCTCCTAATTAAGACCTATTTATGCTAGTCGAAAGTAGGGCTCGAATTCCAAATTAGGCGTAAAGACTAGATTTTCTGGAAGAATTTTCTCCTAAATGACAATAGGGCAACCATATAGATCCAAAGCAAAAACATCGAAGTGAGCAATGTCTCTTGGTATTTTTGCTGTTCAAGCTCAAAAAGGAACACGTTTTGGGTATTGCCTTCCCAGATCTCCATAAATGACGAACTTAAATTAGTTGTCTTAGCAAGCTCGACTCGATCGTATCTAAGTACTTTGGCCTTTAGATCAGTAGAAGGATTCATTCCGATCGGTTCAATTGTATTTATCGTGGCATTCGAAACACTTAGTATATTTGAAGAAAATTGCCAGGAATCAAAGCCTTGAGACAAATTCTCATTTGAGACTAGTACGTAGTATTTTCCTTGTTTGATCGATTGAAACTCGTATCTTCCTTGGCTATCTGTCAAAGTCTGTAAGATCTTGCCTGATTCAAGATCGATAAGACTTACTTCGATACCAGAAATAGGGTGTTCAAGATCATCTATTTTAAAGTTCGAGTTAAAATCTGCAAAAATCGATCCGCTTACTTTAGACATTGCATTCTCGAATAAGAATGCTCCACTCGACTCGAGCTTATCCAAAGTTGAAAATTTAGAAGTATGGGCAGCGAAGTTAGTTTCATCCGGTGAAATAAAATCATCTGGAGCTAGCAGTTTTTTATCTACATCAGACTGCAAGGCATATTTAGTCGGAAGTAAATGATCTCGTTGATTTCTAAAAGTTGCTATCCCTTCAGAATCGGTCATCTGTGTGAAAAATGAAGCTCTACTTATTTCTTCCTTTGTGATGCTATTGTCTCTGTTGAAATCAATCCATTTGATCAATCTGACATTTACACCAGACAATGCACCTTCACTTTGATCAGATAGTTTTAACTCAAAGTCTTTTTTCTGTTTTGTTAGTCCCAATCGCTGATTAAGGTCAATTTGATCTTTAGTTACACCAAACCATTGTGTCCTATATTTCGCTTGTTCAAATTCATCACTCAGTGATAAGTCTTCAAAACCTTGTGTTTGAGGATCGAATATCTCTAGCCCACCGCTGGAAGCATTGAGGCCTTTTGGAATCATTGAGTATAGAAGTGCATATTGTTTATTGTCATTTAATCCAGTGAACCCTGAACTGCCTTTTGCCGCTCCGAAATACCCATACCTGTCCGACGTATCAGTACTAACGGTTTTAGCTTCACCTAGATCGACGATACCATTTTTATTTCTATCATCAAATCGAAGAAGGGTAATTTGAATACCTTCTAGAGCAGGATCTGACGCCTTAAAGCTACCTTTAGCATTAACGTCATAGAAAATCTTACCTCCAACAGAAGCAGTGCCTGCTGCAGGTATAACTAGATCATTGTTGCTTTTATAGAGGCTGAGGTCAAGATCGTGATTTTCAATATCTTGTTTACTTAATTTTGCACTTGACGAAATTAATCTTCTAATTGTTGAGGACGAAGGATCAATATCACTTATTGCCTCGACATTGACTTCCAGTGTTTGATTACTTTCAATAGCCACATTCGATTTGCATTTGAGAGTTTTACCTTGGAAACCACAAGGCATAAAACCTTGTGACGACAAGAGTCTTAATGAGTTTTCTCGAATTCCACCAGGAAGTTTTGTTTCAAGTTCAATTCCTTTAGTCGCAGCTAAAGTACCAGTGTTTTTCAGAACGATTTTTATCTGGACTTTATCTCCTCTTTTATATCCGCTCTCGCTTAGATTAGAAAAATCATTTTCTATTTCTATAACTGGGAAGTTCTCTGTTAGATCTAATCCAAGTAACTGATCTCGCTTTAAGTTCTTTGAATCGTTAACTTCATCGATGTTGATATTGATCAAATCTGAATTGACTGCTTCAACAGCTGATAAAGTTCCTGAAATATCCACGCCATCTTGTTGTGTATTTTTTACTGGCATGCTCGATACTATAAGAAACAACACTAATAGAACTGAAAATGACGCAACGCTGAAATTCAAAGGATCTCTAACAAAACCATATCGAAATTTCGACACGATATCCTTTGGAGCCCTGTTTTGTGTATCAAAATTTCTAGCTTGCAAATAAGGGTGCAATACACAAGTGTAATAAATCAATGATTCCTGAGTAGAGAGGGATAACTCTTTGAATTCAACGCCAACTTGGTATTGATCTTGTCTTGCTCCGCAATAAGTAACTTTTCCAACGACACTTAATAATTCATCGTCTGAAGAATTCGGAAGACTAAAGACCAATAAAGTTTCATCTCCCACATCGAGTCTGCTGTCGGAAATGTAGCCAGCACCTCTATGCGTTAGATCAACAATCCACATCGATTCATAACTTGATGAACCGGGAATTGAAACCTTACGCCTAGTAAATGCTCTTTGTTGAGCGGAGAAATATATTCTCATTGACCGATAAACAAAAATTCCAAACGCGATCAAAACTATAAGGTTTATGGTGCCTTCCCAATTATTGGTGATTGACGACTGATCTTGCAAGCCTTGCCAAGTTTTAAGCACGATTGCCAAAAAAAGCGAAACAATATATAAAACAGGCCACTTTACTTTCAAAGCAAAAATTGATCGAAAATGCTTTGAATACTTAAACCCAGCTCGAAGATAAGCTTCGAAATCCAAAACATTATCTAACAGCATCTGCGAAAACGTTCTTTCATCTCTAATTAGCTTTCGGTTAATTTTGTTTAGCAATAATGAAACAACTACTGATACTGAAAGAAAAGTGGTTGAAATATGCCCAAAATCTGCACTAACTAAAAAAACTGGAATGAAAAGACAAAGCGCGATGAAAGACCAGACTTTTATAAATAGTAATGATCTATAGGTGTTAGCCAAGAAATTCCTGAACTTCCCAGATTTATTCATCTTAGGTTTTCTAAGTCGACTTATCACTTGAAAATTTGTAGCTCGAATTCCGATAGTGCTTGAGATTTCCTTACTTAGGATTGGTTCACAACAAGAGTGTGTTGTGATAGTTCCATTAACCCCAGAGGATATAACGCCAGACAATAATGCGGAAAAATCTTGATTTCCTTTAACAGATTTCCGTGCCCTCTTAAAAGTTTCACCCGTCATTACCACGGCTGAACCGCAATACATGAAAATACCAAAAGACCCAACCGAGCGCGCAATATCAAGATGGATTGATGGCTCAAAAGAGTTTCTTTCTCCCTTTACATCTGCAATAGCCTTTTTAGAATAATTGAGCTCTACAATATCCATGTTTTCTGCAAGTTGCTTTCTTGCAACCATTAGGGCATCGGGATAAAGTGCGACTCTGGAATTCGTCACAAGAATTTGGTCGGAAGTTGTTTCAATCTCTTTAAGATCAGAAATTCTGACAAGATCATACTCCAAGCAAAAGAAATCAAGATCTTCTCGAGACTCATTGGAAAAAACAAATGGCTTATTTGCACCTTTCATTTTCATGATTGAAAGAGCTGCAATTTTGACGCTTTCAATTTCATCATTATCAACAAATAGGACTACATCTGAATTCTTAGAGACCTTGTTTACTTTTTTAGTACTTGTAGAAGATCTCAATAACCAGATTTCTAGAGTCGAAAAAGCAGCAAATAAAAAGACAAAAAAAGCTAAGATATAGAAAATTAAAGAAGCATTATTTATAGCTATTTTAAGCGCCCAATAGACACAAGATGACATCGCAACCGTATAAAGTGCTAACGCAAAATTTCTAATGAGTTTCTGCATTTTGACCTCGTATTCTTATAGTTAATATATCGTCAACTATTAAGAGGTACTGCACAGGCAAATTCAGTTTTTTAGCTCCAAGTTGTAATGTTTGAAAATATCACTGCAGCTAAAGTGATGTAAGTAGCCGCATAAGAGATAAATCTCTTTTCTGCTCTTGTATTCACATTTACTTTAGATACCTTCTCTGACACTTCTGGATCCCTGGCCTGAGCGTGGGGGTAAACCACTGAGCAATATGTCTCTAAGGTATCAAGTTCAGCTCTAGATACATTTTCAAAAGCAATACCAATCCTATAAGAGTCACCCCATTGCACACATGACTTTATCTTTGCTTCACATGTGAACTTTTTACTTGAATCACCAATAGGGAAAGACGATTCGAACTTAACTGTGTCGCCTTCTTCGAACTTCATCACTGAAATGCATCCGGCTCCACCGGGAGAAAGATCAATCATAGATACGGGTTCACCTTTTAGGTTTGCGCCGCGAGAAATCTCTCGTCTCTGTGCCGTTCTAGATTGCCTAACAACTACCATGCCTAATCCGACAAGCAAGCTAACTACCAATAAAAACCCACCTAAGAGCGACATAATTTTTAGTAGGTTACTCACCAAAGTTTCATCCGCATTGTTATATTGTCTAAATACTCTATAGACCAAAATCATATCCGCGGTCACCAGTAAAAAAGACACACTAGGAAGCTTTCTTACGATCGACTTTTCAGTTCCCTTTGTTTCGGAAGGAAGAAAACCTTTGTATATGTTATAGACAACAGCTTCAAGGTCGAAGTAAAACTCTCTTATTCTTGTAACTAGATCTCGTTTATCACCTGCAAGATAACCACCTATCGATATCGCCGCAACAACTCCTGCCAAACTTAGAAGGTAGTTATACGAAACGAATTCGAACCTTGCTGGCACTAGAACAAAAAGCAACGCTAGCGAAATTGCAGTGATTCGACGCAGATAGCTGGTGCTTACTAAAGCTGCCCAGACTTTAATCATAAACCCTAATAACTTGCTAGTTTTGTAGGAATTTCTGACAGCCCTAGAAGTGTAATTGAAATCATCTGATCTCCAATCAACTTCAGCAATGGTTGCTTCGTAAGAAATCTCTTCGCTTACAATCTCTTGAGTTATTTCACCGTGAATTCCGTTTTGCTCTAACAGCCTAAAGAAGTCACTGGCAGCTGTTATGTTTTTAAACTCTTTTGCAGCATCGAATTGAACAATTGCAGGCCCTGTAGACCAAGTAGCCAATCCCCTTGTTGCTAAAGATTCTCGAACTTGTTGTCTCTTGTCTTGTATCTGTACGAGTCCATTATCACCAAGGGCATTCTCATCACTGAATACGCTTCTAAGCTCCAAGAATGCAGATCCATCGAAATCATATGTCTTAGCTATTTCATTGGCATCAGGATAAATGATGTCTTTACCTCTACAAACGAGCACATTTTTTGTAGTTGCATTCATGTCCGATGTAGATTCAACTAAAGAAAAACTGAATTCAGATATTAGTTCTCTTGTCGAATCTGATGCATCAGAAGCTACTACGTATATATTTTCGATGTCACGTGCTTGCTTTAGAGAAAGAAAACACCGCCTTAATTCGTCATAGCTTGCGTCCTCTGCGAAGACACAAACATCTACAGGTTCAGACGAGAAAGAGTTAACTACTTGTGTTTTTTGATCGACTTTGGTTAATGTCTCGCCAGAAATTTGAGATGTCGTAGTTTCGGATTGAGATGAAGAATATAGAACTTGTTTAGCAGATTCGATTAAGACTCTTTCGTCTTGTTTTCTAGCCTTAGCTTTTGTTCGTGAGGCTAGTAAAATTGCTTCCGTCGAAATCAATGCCAATGCACCAATTTCACAAGCAAATGCAACAAGGTGTATTACCGAATATGAATCGATCAACATATTTAGCCTAAATAGACCGTAAATTGCTGATGACAAAACAACAATGGTTGCACCGATATGTCTTATTCGAAAGTTTTCCACTTTATTTCTCCCGTTTTCGTTCTTTTTTTATCGAACAAAAAATGAGTAACCTAAACGAAATCGGTAGAAATATGTCCGTTTTTGCGTGTTTTTTGGGAATTTTTCCTGAAATTTAAACTATTTTGTGACTTTTTCTTCGTCTGTTTCGTTCACTTGATCAGGTTCAATGGCAGCAAATCCGCCAACCATAGACTCGTCGATCACGAATCCCCGGCCGGTACAGGTAGGACATGTTTCAGCAAAACTTTCCACCATACCTTCAGACAGTCGCTTTCTAGTCATTTGAACAAGACCCAACTCGGTAACCTCAAATACTTGAGTTCGAGTCTTATCTCTTGAAAGCGCATCTCTTAGTTTGTTAGTTAATGTCTTTCTGTTTTTTTCAACTTCCATATCGACAAAATCAATCACGATGATCCCACCGATATCCCTAAGTCTCAATTGCCGAGCTATTTCTTCTGCTGCTTCTAAGTTGTTGTGGTAAACAGTTTCTTCTAAATTAGATGTTCCAACATTTTTACCTGTATTTACATCAATCACAGTGAGTGCTTCAGTTCTTTCGATAATCAGCGAACCTCCGCTAGGAAGCCAAACTTTATTTTCTAAAGCCTTAGTCAATTGCTCTGTGATGTGATATCGCTCATATAAATCTAACCCACTTTCTTCTGGGTCATAATATTCGACTCTTTCTGCTAATTCAGGAGCAATGGCATCTACATAAGAATGAATCTCATCGTATAGTTTTTTGTCATCGACAACTATTGAACGGAATTCTTTGTTGAACTCTTCCCTGATCATTCTCATTACCAATTGAGGTTCACGATATAAAAGCGTAGCCTTCTTAGTTTTCTCTGCTTTTTTAGCTAATTCTTTGATCTGTTCCCACTGTTGTTTCAATCGTTGCATGTCGCGATTGAGTTCTTCATCAGTAGCTCCTTCAGCCGCAGTTCGTACTATCAAGCCTGCATCAGAAGGGCGAATTTCATCAAGAATTCTTCTCAGTCTTCGTCGTTCATCATCCGGTAGGCGTTTAGATATACCATAGGTTTGCGGTTGTTTGGGGATCAAAACCACGAACCTACCTGCTAGTGAAACTTCTTGAGTCAGACGTGCACCTTTATGTGCAATCGGATTCTTCGTTACCTGGACAAGAATCATTTCTCCATTTTTCAGAGATTCTTCAATTCTTGGAGGTTGATTTGGATACTTTTCTGAATCGTACATGACATCAGCACGATACAAGACAGCATTTTTAGGAGTATCGATATCGACGAATGCTGCTTCCATTCCGGGTAAAACATTTTGGACTTTCCCTAGATATATATTTCCATCGATTGACGAATCATTATCCACATCAGAACGAGAAACATAGTGTTCAGTTAGAATTCTGCCTTCTGTTAATGCAAGCTGAGTGTTGTTCTTAGCATCAACATGAACATACATCGAATAACGTCCAGTAGGTTTTCCTTTTCTTAGTTTCCCTCTACGCTTTTTCAACGTTTTCTTGTCAAGCTCAATATCTTGGTCTATTCCCAGATCAGCTTCAATAAAGCCAACATGGTTCTCTACTTGATCACTATTCGAAGACTTCTTGTTTTCGTTTTGAGATTGTTTTTTCTTCCTTCGAGTTCTCTTTTTTTCAACAGAGCTATCTTGAGTCTTATTGCTCATCATCGCTACTTTTTCTGCAGAAATTGTCGCCCCGATCTGAGGTTTTGTCGCGCGTGGAGATTTTTCTTCTTCCTTGGAGTCTTCTTGTTTTCGTCGTCTCCTGCGTGAAGCTACTGCAGAAGTTAAATCAATCTCGTTTTCTTTGACTACTGAATCTGATTTATCCTGAGCATCTTCTTGAGCTTCTTCAAGAATGTCTTCAGAGGTCATAACTCGATCATTATCGATATCAAGTTCACTAGAAATTACTCTTCGTCTACGACGCCCTGAAGTGGGTTGCGTGTCTTTGGTTAATTCTTCTTTGTTTTGATCCTCTGAAAATATAGAGCCCCTACTGGATTCGGATGTTTTGTCGGACATGTTAAACCTTTGTTTTTAGCCATCAAATTAAATTGGCTGTGTCTTAAAATTACTGGAACAACTTCAACTCGGTTTTTGATTACTCGATTTTTTCGATTTTTTACGACCTGAAGTTGTAGCGGAGTTTCCCTTGAAATCGTCACAATATACGCAGTGATGACAGCAAATGCTGACACAAATACGAGCAGTAGAATATCAAATTTCAAGAAGATTCCTTTCTACGTTTTTATTGTTTCAAAAGAGCGCACTACCCTATTTGGGGTGATGTCGGCTCCATAAACAAATAAAGAACTATAACCATTGTACTCGACACTTAGAACTAAATCCTGAAATGTGAAATATTGGCACTAAAATCAATGAAATGAGCCCAAAAAGATCAGCAATGCTGTATCAGAGTGGAAATATCGAACAGATAACCGAGATTTCGGATCATCTTGTTTCTAAAGGCATAGAAAGCTTGTATTTTCCTGACCACTTGATTGGTGGCGGAAACGCTGAAACAACTAACACCAACCCTTGGTTAGCAATGACTCCAACAATGATGACGATTGCACTTCGCCACAAAGAAATAATCGTAGGACCTTTGGTGGCTTCGCCTTTACTTAGACCAAGCGCTCAATTAGCTGTTGAATTATCGACTTGCGCGCATATTCTTGGCTCTCAAAGACTGACTACAACAATTGGTGCAGGCGGTGCTAAAAGTGACCAGGAAATTTTAGGTACAGACTTAAACTCGCAAGATTTATCACACAATCTCGAGAAATATTTATCCGAAATCAAAAGTTATACATCAAATGATTCCAACGTGTTGAGATTGCCATGCAGAGAATTGAATCTCCGCATCGCAAGCGACTCGAATTTAACTATAGACCTTGTAGCGCAAACTAATTGCGATTGGGTTACAACAGGAGGTTGGAAAAAGAGTTTTGAGGATAGAGTTAGAAAGATAAATGTCCTTAATGCCTATCTCAAGAGCGTTGGCTGGAAAAAAAATGTCTCAATATGTATTGATAATAATGACTTTATCGATATCAATAGCAAAGGTTCACTAGTAAAGGAGTACGTTGACCACTTTGACTTTGAAGTCAACGAATTAATTTTCACAGCTACTAGCTCGAGCTTAAACATCAATTAAAGTAGTAAAACTCTAAAATATGAAATTTCTAAATGACTATTATCAAAAAACAATCGGTCACCGGAATATTCATAAATGTGGCGGATACCCTTTCGAAAATGGAGAGTTTCTTTTTGAGATAGCAAAAACATTGAAACCAGAATATATATTGGAGATTGGCACTTCGATTGGTTACAGCGCCACGTGTTTAGCGATGGGAACTACGGACAGCTCAATATTAACTATCGATATCGACCAGACACATTTTGAGATAGCTTCAGGCTTTTGGCAGGATTACAATGTATCGCATCAAATTTCAATGGAAATCACTTCCGCAGAGACATATCTCAAAACAACAAAGAAAGAATTTGACCTTATCTTTTATGATGCATTCGCTCCAGATCCCACATTGACGCCACTGTTTAAAAAAGTAGCTACTCAAAACACATTGATTATAAGCACCAATTTAGAGCTGCCCTCAAAAATAATGACTGGCGATGAATACTTAACGCAATTGGATCGATTGGGCTTTTATACCTTTAGAGTTCATGACAATAGTTTCTCTTCAAAATTACAATCTACAGCTGAAAAAGCCTTTAATTTATGGGAAAGGTCTCATAGTGTGTCTAAAAACACAAAAATACAGTAATTGAACTCACATTTTTGATAGGTTTTAACTATGTCCAGCGTCTTTACTTATTCCAAAATCCATGAAACCTATTTTCATGCGAATGGCGAGAGAGTTGAGTACAAGAAAGATTACCCACTTTTATGGAGCAAAGATAGATCACCTTGGGTTTTCTTTTTAGAGCAAGGAATCATAAAAGCAAATGTTGTATCTAATAATACGTTTGAAACTTTACTTGGCTATTTCCTACCGGGATCAACATTTGCTCAAAGTGGTTCATTTTTTGGATTAATTACCGAAAACGTCGTTTTCGAAGCCTTAACACCAAGCGTATTATATAGAGTCCATCAAGAAGATTTTCTCGATAAGCTAGATTCGGATCATGAATTTTGTAGGGACTATAGCCAGACAATTGCGAAATACAATCTATTTTTAATTGATCGTATCTCCTACCAAAATGAAAAAGGAATCCGTTTAAAGGCGTTAAAGTGGCTAAGTTTTATGGCCAAATATTACGGAGAGCCTAAAGATAATGGATACCTCATCTATATTCCGATGACTCAAGAAACAATCGCTAAATTTCTTCATTGCACCCGCGAAAGTGCCAACAAGGCATTCAGTGAGTTGAAAAACGATGGGCTAGTTTCTACTCAAAAGAGACAATTACTTATTCATGACATTGACGCCATACAAGAGCTCATTAAAAACGAACAATAGAGATTTCTAAGATTCTAATATTTCCATTATCAACAATTAGTGTTAATAGGAAATCTGTAACTTAATTTGTTATACTGTTACCTCGTTAGCCCGAAAACAATAATAGGAGAAGTAATTTATGAAAACTGTCGGAGAAAAATTAGAACCATTTAAGGTTACCGGAGTTAAACCAGAATTCATGGAGCATGAAAAAGGTGGCGAATCAGCATTTGAAGAAATAACAGAAAAGTCATTTCCAGGAAAATGGAAAGTAATCTACTTTTATCCAAAAGATTTCACTTTTGTCTGCCCTACAGAGATCGTTGCTTACGCAAAATTGAATTCTGATTTCGAAGATCGCGATTGCGTTGTACTTGGTGGTTCAACTGACAATGAGTTTTCAAAACTAGCTTGGAGAAGAGATCATCCAGATCTAGAAAAACTCAATCAGTGGAGTTTTGCCGACACAACAGGTTCACTCGTTGATCAACTAGGTGTGCGCTCTCCTGATGGCGTTGCATACCGTGCAACTTTCATCGTTGATCCAGACAATACGATCCAACATGTGACAGTTAATAACTTGAACGTCGGTAGAAGCCCCGAAGAGACTCTTCGAGTTCTAGATGGTCTTCAGACAGATGAACTTTGTCCTTGTAACCGTGCAGTTGGTGGAGAGACACTGTGAGTTCACTTGCAGAAGTGCTAGATCCAATTAAATCGCTGCTACCCGAAGAAGCTAAAGATTTAAAGCTTAACCTTACTTCGGTTATAGAGCGAAATACTTTAAGTGAAACAGAAGCTATTGGAGCGGCTCTTGCTGCATCCATAGCTTCTGGAAACTCTGATTTAGTTGAGTCCTTTAGCGCAGTTGATTCACTTGATGAAACATCTAAGTCTGGAGCTAGGACAGCTGCTGCATTGATGGCTATGAATACAACGTGGTATCCGTTTGTCGAACTTGCTGACGATCCAGAGCTTGAAACTATTCAAGCGGGATTAAGAATGAATGCTTTTAGTACTCGAGGTGGGGTCGATGAAGCTACGTTTGAATTGTTTTGCTTATCTGCTGCAATAGTTGGGAAATGCCATAAATGCATTTCTTCTCATGTTGCTCAATTAAGAAAAGCTAACTTTTCAACTGAACAGATCCGAGATGTTGGGCGAATAGCTGCAACTATCGCAGGAGTATCAATAATTCTCAAATAATCTAACTGGGGGTCTGATCCCCCAGTAGTATGTATAGGTGAATATCCTGCATTTTAGAGACAATACCTAAGGTCTAAAATTGATTAGCGCCTTTGTGGTGCTAATCAAGAAGGTAGTGCTACTCGCTCAGGAGTAATCTTTAATACTTCCGAATCATAAATGACGGTGTTCCCATCGTGGCCATAAGCCGTTACGGTTTGTTCAATTACATCAGACCCCAGTTGCATTGTATATGTTTTGTATTTATTAACAAAAGCTCCTTCTTCCAAATTTGTCAATGGAATCACTATTCCTTCACACTTCTTAGATTCAAGCACAAAAGTTCCAACACATAATTTCACCTCGGTGAGTAGGGTCGAGCCAACATTTGTTACCTTAAAAGTAACATCGACTTTTTCAGTTTCCAAAAGCTTGATATCAGCAGATGGCAATATCTCGATATCAATGCCCGAGTCTCCCCCTCCATTACAATTCACATCATCGCTGACGACATTAATCAAATTCGTAATTTGTTCACTAAGAGAACCAGAGAAGTCTTTAGCAAAAAAGAAATGATTGTTGTTATTCTCATCTTTACCAAATATTTTTCTTGCGATACCTCTAGCTTGTTCATTTTTTGCTTCGTTTTGTTCTGGAGTCAAACCAGGGATATCTGGCCGGATCAACAGTCCTCTTACAGAAATCTTATTAATAGGATAGCTATTTCCTGATCCATCAGAATCCCAAGTAGTAGCTCCATTTCGCAAGACGTCAATCATGCTTAAGGTTGCCCATTCATTGGACCATTTATTCAACTGGAATGCTGAACCTTCAGGAACATTCCATTTATTGCTCTTGCGATTATAAACATTAGGAAGTCCATCCGTAAGCATGATAGCTAAATCTACTTTTCCGCCTAGTTTACCGGTTTTTTTCAAAGTCGATGCATCATTTCTAAGTTGTACGAAAGCATCATGCCAGTTTGTTAGCCCGTAGTTTCCTTCAATATGAGTACTCCCATAATTGTAAGCTTTCCGCAATGCATCAGGAGAAACTCCTCCCGACAAATGATGAGGATTTTTCTGTGAATTCGGATCTTCTGTATCAACAAAATGTATCTGGTCAATAGTACTTTTCATTTTGTTAACTGCAGCTTTTGTCGATGCATCCGTAATATAAGTGCCATCAGGAGCTATGTCATTCTGGATAACTGATTTAGTTCCAAATGCATACAATAAAACATTCAATCTACCGACTGGCTCAAACCTATCATGAAGTCGATCAAGCAAATCCTTTGTCGAGTTTTTGAAAATTTGGGGAGTAGCATTTCCGGTTTCACTTATAACTGAACTCGATCGATCCATCAAAATTGCTATCGTCATCTCTGGATAATCACAACTCACATTAATTGAAGGATTATCTGGTCTAGGAGGAGGTGGATCAGATGGAGCTTTAGTTGTTGGCGGTCCAGTGTATGGAGGTGCAGTTGGAAATGGATCCGTATCGGATGACCAACCACTTTGTGCAGGATTCACAATAGAAGCAGAAGGTGTTTCGGGACTTTTAGGCATCATTGCGAATGTGATAATTACAATAAGCACAGATACAGACAAAAGATTAAATCTGGTACTAGCCCTAAACTTCTTTCGAGTATTATCTAACATTGGAAATCCTTTTCCATAAATAGGTCTTTATACCTACTCACTTCCTAATTAAAGCATTTACAACGAATATTACGAATAGATACTTTTCTTAACTCGGATGTTTAATTCGCACTATTCGCTTAAGATTTCAATTAATCGAAAATTTGCCTTAGAATCTAGTGATGGCATCCATTGAATTGAAGGAAGTATCTAAAGAATTTGGTGAAGTCAAAGCACTCGATAGTGTCTCTTTAAAAGTAGAGCCCGGTGAAATCTTCGGATTTTTAGGACCTAATGGTGCAGGAAAATCTACTGCTATCAGGTGTATTCTTGGCTCTATATTTCCCAATCAGGGAACTATCAAAGTAATTGATGAAGTTATCTCAAAAAAATCGTATAAGTTCAAATCTCAAATTGGGTATGTCCCCTCCGATGATCACCTCGAACGAAACTGGAGTGGAGAAAAACATATTCAATTCGTTTCAAAGGCAAGATCCCTAGATTCTGATCCGAGTGAACTTATTGCGAGATTAGGTATAAACACTAAAAAGAAAATCAAAGATCTCTCAACGGGGAATAAACAAAAGCTTTCAATACTTCTGGCGCTAATGCATAATCCCAAAATTCTTATCCTGGATGAACCAACAAGAGGTCTTGATCCCCTACTTCAAGAAGAAATATATGAAGTTCTGAACGAATTCAAACTTCAAGGTAATTCTGTATTTTTTTCATCTCATATTCTGAGTGAAGTCGAAAGACTCTGCGATAGGGTGGCAATAATTCGGAATGGGAAAATAGTTGCCAATGAAAACATGGACAGCATTAAAAAAATCCAAGTACATCTAGCAGAAATTACATTTAGCAGAGAAATACCTATGGAGGAACTTATCCAATTTGGCGAAATGCAAACTATTACTGAATCTAAAGTGTCATTAAAGATCAAAGGAGACATCAATCCTTTGATTCACTTTTTATCTTCACAGGAACTGATCGATTTAGACATAGGACATGCATCATTGGAAGATACCTTTTTACATTATTACGAGGATAAAAAATGAAAACAATTTTTTTTCGGGAGTTATCAAAAAATAGAACCTCTTATTACATCTACTGTACCGTGATGGTCCTATTTGTTTGGATATATGTAGGACTATTCCCGTCTTTCCAAGATCAATCAGAATCATATGAAGCTCTACTAAACACTATGCCCGAAGCATTAAGACAAGCTTTTGGAGTGGATCAATTAGGCTTTAACAGCCTGGAAAGTTTCATGAGTATGGAGTTGATGAGCTTCATGTGGCCAATACTTGCAATCCTATTAGCCACATCGCGTGCTGGAAATGCTGTTGCAGGGGAAATCGAATTACGGACTATAGGGCTCTCAATTTCACTTCCGATTAGTCGGACTTCGATTCTATTTTCAAAGCTGCTTAGTTCCGTTCTTATTTTGATTTCATTTGTTTTTGTTACATTTTTTTCAACCTATCTTTTGGCGCAAATTTACTCCGTTCCTATTTCGATCAGTAACTTGTTAGCAATTTCGATACTAGCCATACTATTTGTTGTTTCATTCTTTGCAATAGCAATATGCATCTCATGCTTTGTCTCGGAAAAAGGAAAAGTCTTTTTTATCGTCGGTTCATATGCAATATTAAGTTACGCCACCACCATTATTTCTAGCCTTAACGATTCAATCGAATGGCTTAAATACGGATCAATTTTTTACTATTTTGATTTCTATAGTGCATTCACCGAATCCTCTATTGCCTTGACCAATATATTGGTATTCTCAGTTTTAATAATTTGCTCAATAGCTATAAGCTTTTATCAATTCAACAATAGAGACATTTCGATTTAGGAGCACTAATGAACAACCAAGATCTACTCGACCTCTCTGGAAAGACATCCATCGTTACAGGAGGAGCAATGGGTATCGGCTTAGGAATTGCAAACAGGCTCTGTGCTTCTGGGGTTAAAGTACTTATTGCAGACCTTGATGAAGACTCAGCTCTCTTAACAGCAAAAGAACTTCAATCAAAAGGATATGAAGCTGAAGCGATTGCTGTTGATGTTTCAAAAATCGAAGATATCAAAAAGATGACTAAACAATGTCTAGACCTGTGGGGCAAAATTGACATTTTGGTTAATAATGCTGGAATTTTTCCGCAGTCGCTAGTTGCAGATCTAGATGAAGAACTATTTGAAAAAGTGATCGATGTTAATCTCAAGGGTACCTATTTAGCAACAAAATTTGTATCCGAAGAGATGAAAAAACAAGGTGGCGGAAAAATTATCAACATCACCTCGATCGATGCTCTTCACCCATCTATGCCAGGACTTGCTCACTACGATGCTTCAAAACACGGTGTATGGGGATTCACGAAAAATGTTGCTATTGAACTTGCAGAACACAATATTTGGGTAAATGCAGTAGCTCCTGGCGGAATAGTGACCCCTGGCATGTCGTCGATGCAATCAGGTTCAGCTGATGAAGAAACCCTCCAAAAAACGACTGCTGCATTTTTACAAAGAATCCCCATGCATCGTATGGGCGATCCTGACGAGATAGGTAAGGTCGTACTGTTTTTGGCCTCTGATATGGCAAGCTATATGACAGGAGAACAGATCGTTGTTGATGGCGGAGCTTTACTTGCTTAGAGTTTGTTTTCCGCTATAGGGTCTCTGCAAGATATTGCAGGCATTCTTAACTCCTAGCTATGGATTTTGCTGAAATTAGCTAGTAGTATAAAAGGTCATAACGCCCTACCTAACGGAAGGTCAGCCATGCAAAATGACTTAGAAATCAACACTTCTCAGCCACAAGGTTTCGCTGGGGTCACAAAAGAGAAATCAGGAACCCTCAAGCCGGCTTTGAGAGCAATTCCAAAAAGTTGCTTTGAGAGGCCAACGTATAAAGGCTTATTCGTTGTTGCAAGAGCAATCACTTTATGGGTTTTATCATTAACAGTTTTATTCGCAAGCGACAACCCCTTCATCGTAGCTTTCGGTTGGATATTCGGATCGATGGCATTAGCTGGAATGTTTGTAGTAGGTCACGATGCTGCACATGGTTCGCTGTTTAATTCTAAAAAGCTAAACAAGGCTATTGGGCGATTTATGTTTCTCCCAGAACTTCACTCTTACGAAGCTTGGTTATTGGGACACAACAGACTCCACCATGGCCACACTGTTAGAGAACAAATGGATTTTGTTTGGCACCCTAGTACTAAAGAACAATATGACGAGATGACTAAGAAAGAAAAATTTCTCCACCGATTGGAATGGAGTTTCATCGGATCTGGATTTTATTACATCCGTAATGTTTGGTGGAACAAGATGATCTCTTTCACTCCCCCTGAGAGATATCGTGAAAGAATCCGTAAAGACACAATGTTTGTAGCAGTCTTTGCAATGCTTTCATACATCGTTCTATTTGTCTATGGGGCTTTAAACTATGGAAGCTTTATCGGTGGAGGCTGGATGGTTCTCAAAGTTATTGGAGTTCCATGGTTTGGATTTATGACGATAATCGGCTGGACCGTATATGTTCACCATATTTCTCCTGAGATAAAATGGTGGCCAAGAAATCAGTGGGATAGTTTTAAAGGTCAAATTGAAGGAACAACTATTCTACAAATCAATCCTGTAATCAACTGGCTATTCTTCCATAATATTTTCATTCATGTTCCTCATCATGTAGATATGCGTATACCTTGTTACAACTTAAAAGAAGCAGGAAATGCATTATCAAGCGAGTTTCCAGAGATTAAAAACAAGAAGTTTAAGATGAGAGATTATTTTTCAACCACTAAAGCATGCAAGCTTTATGATTTTGAATCGCATGTATGGCAGGACTACCAAGGAAAAGTAACTTCAATCCAGGACTAATTCACTCTCATTCGAATCGGTGCATGTAAACATTGGCGACCAAACCTGTCGCCATAAACATCAGCAAAATTGAAGATCCTCCATAACTTAAAAATGGAAGAGGAATTCCAGTTATCGGCAGTATTCCCATAGTCATTCCGATATTTTCAAAAACATGGAATACGAACATCGAGACGACGCCAATACACATCAGTGTTCCAGCAAAATCGGGAGCGGATCTAGATATCCGCCACATTCTCCAAGCAACAACTCCCAAAAGACCCAATACGGTTAACGAACCTAAGAATCCTAATTCTTCACCTATTGCCGTAAAAATAAAATCGGTGTGTTGCTCTGGAACATAACTGAGTTTTGTCTGTTCTCCTTGAAATAGACCCTTACCCAAAATGCCACCGTTACCGATCGCAGCCTTAGATTGATCTAGATTATACGCACTTCCTTGCACATCGCTTTGTGGATTCAAAAATACTGTAATTCGATCGAGCTGGTATTGCTTTATCATTCCCATTTGATATGTCCCAACCACTCCAGTAAGTACAATGAGAGATATCGCAATCATATAACGTGCTTGAATTCCAGCCACGCTTACCATGCCTAATGTAATTACTATAATAACCAAAGCCGTACCTAAATCGGGCTGCAACATAACTAAGACGAATGGAATTATCGCGATTATTCCAGATTTTAAAAGTTCTTTTAGACCAAAACTCTCTTGGCTAGAGATATAACTTGCAAGAACTATTATCAAGAAAAACTTTGAAAACTCTGCAGGTTGAAGCTGAAATCCTCCTGGTAGCGGAAACCAACCTTGAGTCCCGTTTTGAGAAGAACCAATTGGGGTCAAAACAAGAAAAAGCATTCCAACCATAACGATGTAAATTAGTGCTGCAAAATCTTTGTATTTTCGATAGTCGACTGACATGATGAGAAACATCAACACGAAACCTACAAGCACAAATCCAATTTGGCGTTCTAGGTAATAAAACTGCGATAGTCCTCGCTCTTCTAATCGAGTCCGAGATGCAGAGTACACCATTACACATCCAAGAAGAGAGAGTGCAAAAACAGCCCCTAAAAGTACAAAATCTAGCTGCTGCCAAGGTTTGGCTGAAACTCTTTCTTTAGCTTTGGAGAACGATTGTACTAATGCCATTAGTCAGCTCCACCTGGAGGAATGTTGAAATTGATTGTCCCAGAATCAATCCCGTAGGCAGCCTCAAAAGATCTACGCACAATCGGAGCTGCAGTACCGGCTCCCCAACCAGCCTCTTCTACAACTGCAACTGCCACAAAACGGGTACCGTCTGTTGGCGTAAATCCTACAAACCAGGATGTATCTTGTTTATTGTTAACCTCTGCAGTACCAGTTTTTCCACCAACGCTTATATCAGCAGGAAAATTAGCGAATGCTCCCCTACCTGTTCCACCTTCAGCAGCAATAACATTTACTAGTCCTTGCTTAATAACTGAAGCCGCTACAGGATCCATATCTATTTCTCGGCGTACATTTTCTTTAAAAACCTTGATCGGCTTATTCGAACCCGCAGGCCGTATCTCTGCAACTAGCTGTGGTTGTTGAAGCCTGCCACCGTTCATAAATGTACCGTATGCCATCGCCATCTGCAATGGAGTAACCAAAATATCTCCTTGACCTATTGAAGAGTTGACGTTATCGCCTGGCAGCCAAAGCGCATACGGAAATGCTTCAGGGTTTTCTTTGTTTACCTTTTCTTTCCATTCTTGATCGGGTATACGTCCAGTTGCTTCTATACCTAGTTGGATACCTGATTTTTCGGCGAAACCGAATTCTCGTGCAGTATCTTGTATCGCATTTCCTTTTTCATCTCCTCGACGTTGCATTGACCAAAGTTTGGAAGCAATATTGTAAAAATACGTATCAGACGAAACAGTCATTGCTTGTGAAAGTGAAATGACACCGTTTGCTTTTCTCCCGGCATTTCTAAATTCTCGGTCTGCAACCTGAAGTGCTCCAGTATCATTAAACGTGGAATACGGAGTAACAACTCCTGATTCAACGCCAGCCAAAGCAGTGATCAACTTAAATGTCGAAGCTGGCGCATAAAGTCCTTGGACCGATCTATTGTTCAGAGGATAATAGTTCTCTGGATCGTTGAGTTCTTCCCACATTGGAGTAGAAATTCCTTGCACAAATTCAGCGGGATCATAGGTAGGAAAACTAGCCATTGCCTTAACAAATCCATCTTGAGGGTCGACTATTACTACAGAACCTCCAGGAGCTTTATAAAAGTCAAATAAATCTGGATTTTGAAGGTCTTTTTGGTTTCGTGTTATTTCGATCTGCTCAGCCAAAGCTTTTTCCGTTGCTTTTTGTAAATCAAGATCAATTGCTAAAACAATGTCATGTCCAGGAACTGCTTCTTGGTAATCTATCTCTCGAAGTACTCTCCCTTTAACGTCAATTTCGACTGTTGAGATTGATGGGGTACCTCTTAAGTATTCTTCGAATTGAAATTCAATACCAGTCTTTCCTATCGATTCTCCAAGCTGGTAACCATCTTTTTTCTTCTTCTCTAATTCACTATCATTGATTTCACCTACATAACCAAGAATATGTGCAGCAGTGGTTCCGTGTGGATAGCGCCTAACTGGGAGCGACACTGCATCAACACCCTTGAATTCATCTTGGCGTTCTTTGATGTATTGAATCTTTTCTAGATCAACATCTATTGCGACAGGAACAGGCTTATAAGGTGAAATTCTTTGATCTGCTAATCGTTTCTCAATCTGATCTTTATCAATCTCTAAAGTTTCCGAAAGGAGATCCACCACCTCTTTCCTATCATCTTCATCGATCAATTGTTGACGATCAACGACGATCGACCTTGCAATTCTGTTATCAACAATCACATTCCCATTGATATCTAAAATCCTGCCACGAGGAGCTTGTTCTTGGATTACTCGCACTCTATTTTGTGCGGCTACTGCAGCTAGTTCTTCACCGGTTGCAATTTGGAGATACCAGAGTCGAGCCGTCAAAGTTAAAAAAATCGCGATGATTATTACACCAATGAATCCTAAGCGTTTTTCTTGTAAATTCTCTATCATCTATTCTTCCAAGCAGGCGCACCAATTAGCTTTCTCACTAAGGCGAAAATAAAAGGTGATGCAACCATGTTAATTAAAGATGAAATCAAAATCACATACAAGGTGTGCAGATTAAATAGAGATTCAAAACCAAGCAAAATAGATAAAATCACATACAAGCTATTACCAGCTAAGCTAACGATGAAAGCCATAATTGGGATTGCTATAGGTGTAGGTCTCATCATTCCTGTTTGTACTAGTCCGACTCCAAGTCCGACAAGCAACATTGTTAAGGCCGTAATCCCTATTGGTGTTCTATAAAAAATGTCAGATCCTAATCCTGCAAAGAATCCAAAAACAAAACCTGTATTCGCACCCGCATAATAAGCAACTGCAGTTACTGCGACGTAGCCAAAGCTGGGCGATGCACCAAAAATTTTCCATGATGAAAATACTGTTGTTTCTAACAATAGTCCCACGAGAATTATCAGTCCGATGAGAGACCATTGAAGAATTGGCGCTCGCTCTATATCGATTCGCGAAGCTAAAGGATTTAAGGAAAAACCTTTAGTAGATTTTGAATTCTCATTGAAGATAGAACTCTTAGCCATATCAACTTCGCTCCGCTGTGTGCAATACCGAAACAATGGAGAGTCTCTGGAGTTCAACAATTGGTGTTATCGTGACAAATTTTGTAAGACCACTAGGGTCATTTCTAACTCGAGTCACTGTTGCTACGGGAATGTCTGGAGGAAACCTTCCAAATTCCAATCCAGAAGTAACAATATTGTCACCTTTTCTAATGTCAGCATCAGGATCTACGAATTCCATATCGAGAGTATTTCGCCCAGCTACTCCTTGGGCGATACCTATAACTTCGCTCCTAGTATTCCGAACTCCCACACCGGACGATGAGTCAGTTATTAATAGAATCGTCGATCGAGTTCTCGAAGTCTCAATTATTCTGCCCACTAGACCATCACCGCTAACTACAACATCTCCAACAATAATCCCCGAATTCGTTCCACGGTCTATTTGTATTGTCGTTTCAAAATTCGAAGGTGAACCAGTTATGACTCGCGCAGGAGTATTGGTCGTCCCAACTGATTCTGTAATTTCTAATAGTTTTTTCAATCGCTCGTTTTCATTGGCGGCGGCTTCAAAAGTTTTATTACGAGTTTCAAGTTCGGTTACCTCTTCGCGCAATTGTCGATTCTCTCGTTTGAGTTCTGACGCATTAGTAATTCCGCTAAAAAAATCTCCAACTGGAGTAGCTACTGCAGAAAAACCTTTTTGGACTGGAGAGAATACTTCTCTAACGCCGGAACGAACTGATCCCAACGGCCCGGTTGTTCCTCCACGTAAATCGATCGTAATTAATGTTAAGGCCGTGATACAAAGAAGTATCACTATTCTCTTTTTAACATTCACGCTTGTTGCGTTCTTTCTTTAATGTAAATTCGATGAAATAAGAACCGATTTAAGTACATCAAATTCTTCTAGACATTGCCCTGAACCTACCACAACACTAAAAAGTGGATTCTTTGCAATAACGATAGGCATGCCTGTTTCATCAGCGAGACGTCGATCTAATCCGTGAAGTAACGCACCGCCACCGGTAACTACTATTCCTTTTTCCATAATGTCTGCAGCAAGCTCTGGTGGAGTTTTATCCAGAGTTACTTTTACAGCATCAACTATGGCTGATACTGGTTCATCTATTGCTTCTCTGATTTCTACAGTTGAAACAACAACAGTTTTTGGCAAACCAGTAACTAAATCTCGTCCTCTAATTTCAGCATATTGTTCTTCTTCTAAAGGAGCAGCTGAAGCAAGACGCATTTTTATTTCTTCAGCAGTACGCTCTCCTATTGCTACAGAATATTCTTTCTTAATGAAGTTGATAATTGATTCATCCAATTCATCTCCACCGACACGTACAGATTCACTAGATACAATTCCTCCTAAAGAGATCACAGCAACTTCAGAAGTTCCTCCACCAATATCTACAACCATGTTTCCAGTAGGCTCATGTACAGGCAACCCTGCACCAATTGCTGCCGCCATTGGTTCTTCAATTATAAAAGCAGGTTTTCGAGCTCCAGCGTACTCCGCAGCTTCTTGCACAGCTCGTTGTTCAACACCTGTTATGCCACTAGGAACACAAATAACCATTCGAGGTTTAGCCCAACGGCGTTGATGAACTCTCTGAATAAAATAACGCAACATTCTTTCGCAAACATCGAAGTCTGCGATCACTCCATCTTTCAAAGGTCTGATCGCCTTAATGTGACCTGGGGTACGACCAATCATTTTTTTCGCTTCTGTACCAACTGCTAGAGGTCTACCATCACGAGTATTTACTGCAACAACACTAGGTTCATTAAGAACAATTCCACGTCCTCGAACATAAACAAGAGTATTTGCTGTGCCTAAATCAACGGCCATGTCGCGACCGACAATATTGGATAAAAATGAGTCAGACAATTATGGCCTCCTTGTTACTACAAGGTTAGGCTAAATTACCCTAACACGTCCAAAGGAGGCACAATATGGACGAAATACATTGAAGGTATTTATCGCTTGCTTATTTAGTTAATCTGGTCGATCTTAACCAAAGAAGATTTTTAGCTCTCGATCAGCAGATTCAGGTGAATCCGATCCATGGATCAAATTCTCTGTAAAGAGTATTCCCAGGTCACCTCTGATCGTTCCAGGGGCTGCAGTAGCAGGGTCAGTAGATCCCATAAGATTTCTCATTACAAGTTGAGCATCTCTGCCTCGAACTTCCATAACCACGACTGGGCCTGAGGTCATAAATTCCACTAGTTCCGGATAAAATCCCTTTTCTTTATGCTCTTCATAGTGTTCAGCCAATATTGCCTCATCTAAGGTTCTCATCTCCATTCGCGCGATTTCGAGATTTTTGGCTTCTATACGAGAAATGATCTCGCCCATGAGTTTTCGCTTAACTGCATCTGGTTTAAGAATTATCAATGTTGTATCTAGCATGTAATACATTGTAAAACATCCAGCCCAAACTACCCCACTCGGAGAAGTGTCCTAAAAATACCTTTTGGAGGGTCAGTCCTCCGGTAGGATTGGGGGATGAAGAAAATATTTGTTTTACCGTCGTTGTTAATTGTTTTGAGCTTGGTTTTGGTCGCTTGCAGCTCAAGTGAAGAAAGCTCACAATCCAGATCTAAGAATGCACTATCTACTTTAAATGCTGCAATCTCTAATATTGAACAAGCAAACACACATAAGGTAGATGGAACCATGAGAGTTCAAGGCACTGTCAACGGCGAAGATGTTGACTACGAACTCACAATAAATGGCCAATCAACTTTCAATGGTGATAAAAGTCAAATGACTATTGACATGTCACCGTTGTTCAAAGAAATCGCGGGGACTGAGTTCATTGTTGAAACTAGGACTGTAGATGGTTTTGTGTATACCAAAGCTCCAAACATTTTGACTGGAGCCGAATCTTGGACAAAGGTTCCTTATGAACAATACATTTCAGATGAAGAAGCTAATACCAAGTTTGATTCAAGTGATTTCCTAAAACATTTACGATCTGTATCTAGCGAAATTGAGGTTGTCGGCAATGAAGAAATTAACGGCCAGGACACAACGCACTATAAAGCTTTAATAACTAAAGAAGATTTAGATAAATATTACTCATCAAGTGAAGCTCAGAAAGTATATGAAGATTTAGGGATAACAAAGGAACAATACGAACAAAAAACATCAGAGCTTTTAAATGATACCGAGATGAATATCTGGATTAATGACAATGATCAGGTAGTTAGACTCCAAGTAGAGACGTCTGCTTCTGCAATTTCGGGAATAAGTGAAAATGCAGAATTCACTACAACCTTAACTCTGAATTTTTCGAACTGGGGTGAAGACTTTAGTGTTGAAGTACCTGATGATTCTCTAATAGTTGATCCGAACACGTTTGGATCTGACATAGCCTCACAGCTGCCTGAAGATATAAGAAACAAGATCGATCTCGAACAGCTACAATCGCAATTGAGTCAGGTAGAAAGTTAACTTATAGTTGGTTTATCAAATTTTTTGATTGACCTACTAAATACAAGCTTCCAGTTATGATGATTTGAGAGTCATCAAGAGCAAGATTCATTGCATTAACTATCGCGTCACGTATTTCAGTGCTCGTAATCACATTTTCTATTCCCATCGACTTGGCCGCTGTTGCAATTTTGTCTGCTTGCATAGCCCTTGGAGAATCAGCCTGTGCCGCAATCACAATATCTTGATTGTCCACATTTAATGCGTTCAAAAATGCTTCGGGATCTTTTTCTTGTGTAAGTCCGAGAATGTATATTCTAGAATCGCTGTAAAACTCTTCTTCAAGTGCTCTAGCTAGAGTTTGTGCTCCAGCAACGTTATGTGCTCCATCAATCAAGATCAAAGGATCACGATTAATAATCTCTAAACGGCCCGGGTTTTTAACATCAGAGAATCCTTGCGATAAGACTTCTTCACCTAAATATGAATCTATAAAACATTCTGCAGCCGTAGCTGCAATCACAGCATTGATTCCCTGATGCATTCCAAATAAGGGCAGAAAAACCTCATCGTACCGACCATAAGGAGTTGCAAAACTCAACAATCTGCCCCCAACTGCTTGATCATTTTGATAAATATCAAAATCTCTATGCAACAATAAAGGCTTTGCTGAGACTTCATTACATTTATTCTCAATAATGGTCACTAGAGACTCTTCAGTTTCGCCTATGACCGTTATCGCGTTTTCTTTTATAATTCCACTTTTTTCTTTAGCAATTTCAGCACGGGTATTGCCCAAATATTGCATATGATCAAGTTCTACATTGGTAATTACACTTACATCCGAATGGATTACATTTGTGGCATCAAATTGACCACCCATACCCACTTCGACGACACTTACATCAACTGCTTCATCATTTAGTATATAAAAAGATCCTGCAATCATTAGTTCGAACCATGACGGCGATTTTTGTGCAATTTCGCTAATGTTTTCTTCGGTATTTTTCAAGATCCACAATGCAGAATTCAAAATCGCTGAATCGACAGGTTTTGAATCAAGCAACAGACGTTCATTTATTTCAAAAAGATGAGGTGAAGTGATTGCCCCGACTCTTAGACCTTTCGCCTGTAAAAGTGCATCAGTGATTCTCGCTGTAGACGTCTTACCGTTAGTTCCGGTTATATGAATGGATTTAAGATTTTCTTGAGGGTCTCCAAGATACTTTAATAACAGTTCGATCCGCTCAAGTGTTGGCATCGTTGCACGCCGGGATAACTTGTCAGTTTCGTAATTGATGTGGGTATCTAGCCATTTGACCAGCTCGTTATCTATCAAGATTTAACCTTCATCGATTGCTACGGCGGAAACTGCAAGCTCATCACCATTGATGAATACGACATTATGCGCTCGTGAAACATCTTTCAAATCTTGCTCAATATATTGAGAGAGTTCTGCAACTCTAGGGCCTGTGATAGTGAGCTCTTTTAATTCCGTTTTTAATGAAACCTTGTTTTCTGTTTTATACTTTCGCACTTCTGATGAAATTTCACTGAGAAGTTGATAAGCACCAACAGAGGAAGTATTTATACGTGCTTTTATCTCGCTTGTCGTGGGCCAAGATGATAGATGTATAGAATCCTCATGAGACCAAGACCATACCTCTTCCGTCACGAAAGGCATCACTGGAGCAAAAAGCTTTGAAAATGTTTCGTTTGCAATCAACAAAGTAGATGCAGCTTGGATGGAAAGTTCCTCGCCTTGTGATCCATATGCTCTTTGCTTAACAATTTCTAGATAGTAATCACAGTAATTCCAAAATGCAGTCTCGACAAGATCTAGCGCTTTAGCGTGGTCATAGTTTTCCAGTGCAGTTGTCGCATTTTCAATCACCGATGCCAAACTGATTAAAAAGTCAACATCAATTTGGTTCGTAATCTTTGTTTCTCTCAAAACTGATTCTTCGACATCGAGAGATTCGATAATACCCAAAGAAAACTTCGATGCATTCAACAATTTCGTTACAAGCCTACGACCTATCTTCATTATTCCTTCGTCATATGCAGTGTCAACACCTGCTCTTGCACTCGCAGCCCAATATCGGACCGCATCGGAACTGTATTGCTCTAAAAGCGCCATAGGAGTAACAACATTGCCCTTGGACTTACTCATTTTCTTGCGGTCGGGATCGAGTATCCAACCTGAAATTAGAACATTTTTAAACGGTATTGCATCGTTTTCAAAATGCGCTCTTAAAGCTGTAGAAAATAGCCACGTTCGAATAATCTCGTGTGCTTGTGGCCGAAGATCCATAGGAAATACTTTTTCAAAGAGTTCATCATCTTCACTCCAAAGACCAGCTATTTGAGGCGTCAAAGAAGAAGTAGCCCAGGTATCGAAAATATCAGGATCCGCGACAAAACCGTTTGCCTGATTTCTTTGTGATTCGTTATATCCAACAGGTACATCAGACTGGGGATCGACTGGAAGCTGTTCTTGTTCTGGAAGAATCGGATTGGAGTAATCGATTTCGCAATTTTCGTCAAGCCTGTACCAAAGTGGGATAGGTACACCGAAAAAACGCTGCCTGGAAATCAACCAATCCCCGTTTAGTCCATCAATCCAATTTTGATATCGGCTCTCCATGAAGGCTGGATACCACGTCATTTCGGATCCACGCTTTTTTAGCGAACTGGCTATATCTTTATCACGACCGCCATTTTTTATATACCATTGCCGAGAAGAAACAATTTCTAACGGACGATCGCCTTTTTCAAAAAACTTAACTGGATGCATGATCTCCCGAGGCTCTTCTAAAAGTGCACCCGATTCACCTAGCATCTCTTCCATTGCTTTTTTTGCTTGATTTGGATAAAGGCCTACAAGTTTCGAATATGCATTATCTGCAACTTCTGGGTTGATTGAACCCCAGCTAGAAATACCATTATCAAGTTCAATGATTTTCCCATCTCGTCCGATTATGCAACGAACATCGAGATTCAACTCTCGCCAAATCTGCACATCGGTAATATCTCCCCAAGTTGAGACCATCATCACACCTGATCCTTTTTCCGGATCAGCACTAGGGTGAGCATAGATTTCCAGAGGAATTTCAAACACCGGCGATAAAGCTTTTTTACCTATCAGATGTTTAAAACGCTCATCATCAGGATGCACCGCAATCGCTACATCTGCTGCAATTAATTCTGGCCGAGTAGTTTCGATCGTCAAATACTCATCACTTGGCTTATTCGATTGTTCATCGAGCAATTTAAAGGCGAGCTTATAAAACTTTCCCCCCTTTTCGCGGTCTTCTATCTCAGCTTGAGCAACAGCAGTTTTAAAATCAACATCCCATAACGTTGGTGCATCGGCATTATAAGCTTCACCTCTTTGAACCATCTTTAAAAATGCTCTTTGAGAGATCTTCTGTGCAGATTTTCCGACAGTTGTATAAGTCATTGACCAATCAACACTAAGACCTAGGTAGCGCCAGAGTTCCTCGAATTTCTGTTCATCAATTGCCACTAAGGTGTCACATAACTCAACAAAGTTCTTTCTTGAAATAGCCTTCGGGGGATCAAAAGGTTCTTGAGGAGCTACGAAATCAGGATCATATTCAATATTAGGATCACATTTAACGCCGTAATAGTTCTGTACCCGTCTTTCTGTTGGTAGACCATTATCATCCCAACCCATTGGATAAAAAGGATGAAAACCTGACATCCTTTTGAACCTAACTATCACATCTGGGTGTGTATAACTAAATGCGTGTCCTAGGTGTAAGGAACCACTAACTGTCGGAGGTGGAGTATCTACCGAAAAAATTTCATCACGAGTATGGTCCCGATCGAATTTATAAATATCTTGTTCTTTCCAGAAATTTGACCACTTGGTTTCTAAACCTTCGAGGCTAACTTTTTCGGGTACTTTTGATGCCATAGAGTTGATATTCTAGGCCAATTCCTCATTTGTGTTCAGCACGAGCTTGGCAGCAAATAGATTTTCTTCTCTAATAGAATCGAATATTGATTGATTTTCAGGATTTTCACCGACAATTGTCTCAATGTCTGCAAACAAGAAGTCATCATGTTCTTCAGACAAGACAACATTAGGTTTAGTCTCAATATCGAATCTCACAACGATTCGCAAAGCTGTTCTAGTTGGGTGAGTTAGTATTTCACCCTTAGGAAGTAGTGGCAATTCGATATTCGTTTCTTCTAAAACTTCACGGCGAATCGCATCTACCACTTTTTCATTTTCGTCGACACCGCCACCAGGGAATTCCCAGATACCAGGATGAGAATCGTCCGGAGCTCGACGGACAAGCAGAATCTTATTTTGATACACAATTGCAGCAGAAACAACTAGTCTGTCTTTGCCTAAATTTTTCATTTCTTTGACATAGTCAAAATTAATGTCATGCCAATGAGCGGTAGTTTCATCCACATAACCAGTGTATGCTGAGTTTAAATTAGAATGATGCACTTTGATAGATATTTGTTAGCAACGGCTAACCGGCTCGAGGATAGAAGTAACCCAATCCGACTCCGGAGCCCAAGAACTGAGTATTTCCGAATGAGAATACTCCACCATCAGAAGCAAATAGCCAATACCCACTTCCAGCTAAAGTGGGTTTCATCCCAACAATCGGCTGATTCAACTTATACGAACCTGTCGAACCATAAAACTGAGCATTACCAAAAGCAAAAATACCACCATCAGAAGCAACCAACCAATACCCCTTACCATTAGGAGTAGAGGCCATACCCACAATTGGTTGATTCAACCGATACGAACCTGTCGAACCATAAAACTGAGCATCTCCAAATGAAAAGATTCCCCCGTCTCTTGCAACAAGCCAATAGCCTTCACCAGAGGGAGTAGACGCCATGCCCACAATTGGTTGATTTAGTGGAAATGATCCGGTCGATCCATAGAACTGGGCATTACCGAAAGTAAAGATACCGCCATCAGAAGCAACGCTCCATCCACCGTTGAACTTGTTACTTATTGCACCTCCTACTACCGGACGATTCAAACCTGGCAACGGCCCTCTTGAATATGCGGCAAGAGAACCTCGAGCTACAACTGCTCCATTACTGGCAAAAAACGCGTATCCATCTTGAGCGGGTCCCGCTAAACCGGTAAATGTAGTTGTATATGCAACTGGGGATTGCCCCATAGTAGTTACCGCTCTAACACCAAAGCGGTTTGATGCTCCATAAGCAGTATTAACATTTGTTGAAGTCGAGGAATTTGTAACTGTTTTTATCAACGAGCCACTTGAATTTGTTATTCGATAAGAAATAGCGCCATGTGTTGCAGGCCAAGAAAGAGTTGCAAATCCGGCTTTTATAGAAACATTAACATTCGCTGGTGCCGCAGGAGTACTAGGTGTCGAAAATGAAATAGCTTGGGAAATATCAGGTCTTGAACGCTTAACATTATTGCGAGGATCAGTGATTTCGACACCGCTTGACTGCAACCTGGTAAGTAGTTGGTTAACCGTTTCTGCAGGATACGCTTCTCTCAATAAAGCGAATGCACCTGAGATCATTGGAGCTGCCATTGAAGTTCCAGAACTAAATGCATAACCACTTGGCGCATCTGCCGAAATAATACTCATGCCTGGCGCAAGAAGATCTAAAGACTGACTTGAATTACTCGATGCTGCAATACCCGTTGAGGTTTTAGAAGTAGAGCCTACAGAGATCGCACTCGAAATACATGCCGGTGCAGAGATTCCATTGCTATCGCTCTCGTTACCCGATGCAGCAATTGTGGCAATTCCAGCAGAGCGAAGAGTATTGATCGCTGTAGTAAGAGTTGGATACCGAGAATCGCAACTCCCACTTTGTGGAAATTCATCACCGAGTGAAAGATTGACTGCTGCAACATCAGTCGGATTAGCGATAACCCAGTTCAAACCTGAGACTAAATCACCCATTGTTGCAGCTTGGTTTTGGGCAAAAATATTGACTGCAACAATATCCACTTCTGGCGCAACACCACTTTGAGGATTGGCATTCACTCCTGTTCTTCCTGCAACAATCCCGGTAACGTGAGTACCATGCCATTCATCATTAAATGGAGCAGCTGCTCCAGGCCCTATCTGAGTGGACAAGTTATTTGGACAACCTCCACTATGAGATATAAAACAGAGTTCTTGAACAACAGAATCACCAAAAAATGGATGTCCAGCAACTACCCCGTTATCAATCACAACAACTCTTTCGCCAGCTCCTGTATAACCTGGATCGCCATTGAATACCGCCTCAGCATTCAATCGATCTAATGCATCATTTAGGAGTGGTCTAGCACTCGATAACTTTAGTGGAGCATTTTCGACTATCGAAACGATTCGTTGATCTGTTTTTAGTTCTTCAAGTTCATTTTGATTAACTTTTACAACCATTGCTGGAAGGTGAGAGAGTTCCCTTACTTTCTCTATATCAGATCCAGCTTCATCTAAAATACGATTCTCTTCTGCTCGTTTAGATGAACGACGATTCGCATTACTAAGTTCTGCTGAAGAAAAGTTTTTCAGTTCAACTATTACTTCAACTTCGCCATCTTCGACTAGTGCTTGTTCTACTTCTTCTGAAACTCGGACTTCAAATTCTTGGTTTTGAGCAGCCGAGGTAGCAAAAATACTTTCGCTCGTGGTGCTTGCAACCAAAAGAGATATTGCCAGCACGAATGCCAGGAGCTTAAAGATACGCATACTTATATTTTCGGCCACAATTAAGATACTTCTAAATAGGTAGTTGGGATTATTTCAACTAACTTATTCCAAGATCATTGTGATGAAAATTGCGCCAAATGCGCATAAATTCCATATATATTAGGCAGATTTTTTATTACCCTCGAGTATCAGCTTCGGCGCTCCGCGAGAAATTACCACTTGTTCATCGACTACGCACTTTTTAACATCTTGTCTAGATGGAAGTTCATACATTGTCTCTAACAAAACTTCTTCCATAATTGCACGTAGACCTCGAGCGCCAGTTTGACGTGTCAGAGCTTCTTTCGCAATGGCATGAAGTGCTTCATCGGTGAATTCAAGCTCAACATCGTCATAATTAAAGAACTTTTGATACTGTTTTACTAAAGCATTCTTTGGCTCTGTAAGGATTGACATTAGAGCTACTTCATCGAGATGATTAACTGCACTAACTACAGGAAGGCGTCCAATAAATTCAGGAATCAATCCGTATTGCATCAAATCTTCAGGCAGTATATTACTCATGATCGAAGCGATGTCTTTTTCTTTCGTTTTCTTGATGTCAGAATTAAAACCAACTCCTCCACCGCCGAGTCGAGTTTCAACAATTTTTTCTAATCCAGGAAATGCGCCACCACAAATGAACAAAATATTTGATGTGTCTAATTGTAGGAATTCTTGATGCGGATGTTTGCGTCCACCTTGTGGAGGGACAGATGCAACCGTACCTTCTAAAATTTTCAACAAAGCTTGTTGCACACCTTCACCGGAAACATCTCTAGTAATTGAAGGATTTTCTGCTTTTCTGGTTATTTTATCGATTTCGTCGATGTAGATAATTCCAGTTTCTGCTTTTTTAACATCGTAGTCAGCAGCTTGAATTATCTTAAGCAAAATATTCTCAACATCTTCTCCCACATAGCCTGCTTCAGTTAATGCTGTTGCATCTGCAATTGCAAAAGGAACGTTAAGCATTTTTGCCAATGTTTGAGCTAGCAGTGTCTTTCCACAACCAGTAGGACCCAAGAGCAAGATGTTGCTCTTTTGAAGTTCAACTTCGGAATCTCCGTATCCTCCTAAACGCACTCGCTTGTAATGGTTATAAACGGCCACTGAAAGAATCTTTTTCGCTTGTTCTTGACCAATAATGTAATCGTTCAGGTAGTCATTTATTTCAGCAGGTTTAGGAAGCTCTTCTAATGAAACTTGATCTGTTTCAATTGTGGTTCCATTAAGTTCTTCCTCGATGATCTCGTTACAAAGTTCGATGCATTCATCACAAATGTAGACGCCAGGTCCTGCAATAAGTTTTTTGACTTGTTTTTGACTCTTTCCACAAAAGGAACACTTCAATAGGTCAGAGCTGTCACCAAACTTAGCCACTAGTCTGTCTCACTTTCTTGAACTTGTATCAAGTACATCGGCAATAAATATAACTTCCCTTGAGCGTACCACGTTTGAGTCAAAGATGTAACGTAAATTTAGCGCTCGCTACAAAAAAGATCTAAGTGGCCTTTACTAGTGAAAACTTTAGTTTGCGCTAGTAGAAGGTAATGAAGCAGAAGCTAGATCTCGGCTTGAAAGTACTGCGTCGATCATGCCGTATTCTTTTGCTTCTTCTGCGCTCATGATGTAGTCACGGTCTGTATCTTTGTGGATTTTGTCCACTGGCTGACCTGTGTGATGTGACAATAATTCATCTAATGCAGAACGCATTCTTAAGATCTCTTTTGCTTGAATTTGGATATCTTCAGCTTGACCTTGAGCTCCACCAAGAGGTTGGTGAATCAAAATTCGAGCATTTGGAAGAGCGAATCGTTTTCCTTTAGCTCCTGATGCCAACATTACAGCGGCTGCTGATGCGCATTGTCCTACACAAATAGTTTGTACATCACATTTGATGAATTGCATTGTGTCATACATTGCAAATAGCGCTGTAATTTCTCCACCTGGAGAGTTGATGTAAAGAGATATGTCCTTATCTGGATCTTCACTCTCTAAGTGCAAAAGTTGTGCAATCACCATGTTTCCAACTGCATCGTTAATTGGAGTACCTAAATAGATAATTCGTTCTTGTAATAGTCGAGACCAAACATCCATTGATACTTCTTGTCCTCGATTATTTCGATATACAACTGATGGGTTCGGAATGTAATACTCGCTCACTTAGGTCTCCTTGTTAATAGCGATTGTGTCTGGTTTTTTTATTCTAGGGTGATTTTCATCCCTAGTGTGATCATTGCTTGTTAGTGCTGGTGATCGTGGTCGTCATGGTCATGATCGTGGTCGTGATCGTGATTATGCTCGATAGATGGTGACATTGATCCGAGACCTGCTAGAGGGTTATCCTTTGGCATCTCGATAATGTTACCTTCTGAATCCTTTGCTACGACAGATTCATTAACCAACTTGATAGCTTTTGATACGGCAATATCGTGTCTTACTTGCTTCTCAACACCAGGTTTTTTGATCCTATTCCGGATTTTGTTTATTTTCTCACCCGATTGCTCTGAGTATTTTTTGATCTCGTCTTCTAGATCCTCATCAGTAGCTGCAAGATTTTCGGCTTGAATAATTGCTCTGATCGCTAGATCTGACTTTATAGCAGTAACAGCATCCTTTTTGACTGAATCCATGAATTCATCTCGAGCTTCTTGATCAAGCCCTTCGAGATATTGATCTAACTGTTCACGCGTCGCATTTGACTGGTTTGCCATTGCGTTTATTCTGGAATCGACTTCTCGTTCAACAAATGCATCTGGAATTTCATCTTCAACTAAGTTTGCTAACGCTTCCATGATCTTTTGTTGCACTTGCATCTGAGCCTGCATTGCTCGAATATTTTCTAAGCGCTTCAATGTGTCAGCTTGGTATTCATCCAAAGTTGCAAACTCTGTGTTTTCTTTGATCCATTCATCCGTTACTTCTGGAAGATTTTTTGTTTGAACATTTTTAATCTCGACTTTAAAGTCAACTTCTTCACCAGCATTGTCTCCAAAGGTTTCAGGCAAGGTTGCACTAAACTCTAAAGTATCACCTTTCGTTTTACCTCGAAGATTTTCATCTAGTTCAGCACCAATTAGACCGGAGCCAACTTCATAAAGATATTCATTTGCGCTAAGTCCAGGAATTTCTTCGCCGTCACTTGAACCAGCGAGATCGATGGTAACAAACATCGAATCTTCAATCGCTCCATCAACATCTTCTAAAGATGCATGACGATCTCTTAAAAGTTCTAACTGTTGCGATTTTTTCTCATCATCAATTGGATCAACTTCGACTTCAACTTCAAGTTGTTCGTATCCTTTAACTTCAACCACTGGTCGAACTGCAACCACAGCTTGGAAAACAACATCTCCACTTTCTTCACCAGCAGTTACTTCCAGTTCTGGATAATCAACAGGATCTACATCGTTTTCATCCACTGCATCAATGTAATAGTGCGGAATATAGTCATTTAAAGCTTGAGCCCGACCGGCTTCATAGCCAATGTGTTTTTCTAAAATCTGTCGAGGTGCTTTACCTGGACGAAAACCAGGAAGTCTAACTTCTTTCGCCAAAGTCTTAAAAGCCTTATCTATCGACTTTTCAAACTCTTTTTCTTCAATAGTGATGGTCATACGGACTTTATGGTCCGCTAAATGCTCAATTTCTGTATTCATAGGGTTTCTATTCTATAAGTAGCAAGAGGTTTTATCTCTATCGCGCCTTAAAATAAGGACACATATTAGTATTGAAACATGGCATCTTTGAGTAAAAAATCATCTTTCACGTCTCATCACGAATCCCACAACGTTGACCGAGGTGGATGGATTCGAGCGGGAGTCATGGGAGCCAACGACGGTGTAGTCTCAATTGCTGCTTTAGTTATGGCGATTTTGGCATCGCAAGTTGAAACAGAAGTTTTATTGATCACGTCATTGAGCGCATTGATTGCTGGAGCCTGCTCAATGGCAATTGGTGAGTATGTTTCAGTCTCTTCACAACGAGATATTGAACTTGCTGATATCGCAAAAGAAAAAGCGGAGTTAAAAGATGAACCAGAATATGAGCTTGATGAGCTAACAGGGATTTATCGAAACAGAGGACTTAGTGAAGACTTGGCGCGCAAAGTCGCAGTCGAACTTACAGAACACGATGCGCTTAAAGCTCACATGCGAGATGAGCTCGGAATTGTTGATCAGATTAGAGCGAACCCTTTTCAAGCGGCATATGTTTCTTTCATAGCATTTTCACTCGGCGGATTTCTTCCCTTCATCGCAGGAATAATGTCACACGAAATCTTTGAAGGGGAAAGAATCTACCAATTAACAGTTGTAAGCATAGTCACTTTATTAGCGCTTTATACTCTTGGATATCTTGGAGCTTATCTTGGCGGTGCGCCAAGATATAAAGCAGTCGTTAGAGTCTTGTTTGGTGGATCTTTGGCACTAATTGTTACATCGATCCTTGGTGCGGCGCTCGGATAATGTAGAATCTTTTCTCGCGCTCGGGATGTGGCGCAGCTTGGTTAGCGCGCCTGCTTTGGGAGCAGGAGGTCCAGGGTTCGAATCCCTGCATCCCGACCATTTTTTTCCCCGCACTTCTTCCAAGTTGGCGGGAAAATAGATCGGTTATGCATCCTTTTTCGCGCCAACTGTGCTGGGATTGAAATTGAGAAACGATCCCGTGTTAATATCTTAATTCCCGCGGGTGTAGCTCAATGGTAGAGCCCCAGCCTTCCAAGCTGGTTATGCGGGTTCGATTCCCGTCACCCGCTCCATTCTTTTTGAAGGAATTATGAAACATTCTTTTTACGACGATTACTCTGAAGGCGCTCATCTTGAAATCCTTAAGGCTATTTCTGAAAACAATAGCGTCCAGCAACTCGGTTATGGCAACGATGAATACTGCCAATTAGCAATTGATCGGATAAAAGCTGCTTTTGGATGCCCAGATTCAGATGTTCATTTTATCCCGGGTGGCACTGCAGCAAACGTAATTGGATTGACCTCAATGTTAAGACCATATGAAGGAATTATTTCGCCGCAAAGTGGGCATATAAATGTTCATGAGGCTGGAGCAGTTGAAGCAACAGGACACAAGGTTATCCCGTTTCATAGCGAAGATGGAAAGCTAAAAGTAGATAATATCCAACAAGCTTTAGATGAATACGAAGATGAACACACTGTAAAACCAAAAGTTGTTTATTTAACTCAGTCAACAGAACTCGGAACAATTTATTCATTGGCTGAGCTTCAAGCCATCGTTAATTTTTCAAAACAGAATAATCTATATACTTTTCTAGATGGCGCTCGCTTAGCAATGGCCGTCACCGCTAAAAACTCAACAGCCCCAATAAAAGACATTGGAAACCTTGGCCTAGATATGTTTTACATTGGTGGAACGAAAAATGGCGGACTATACGGTGAAGCGATTGTGATTAACAACAAAGAATTAAAAACAGATTTCCGTTCTTATATAAAACGCCAAGGCGCCTTAATGGCAAAAGGTCGGTTTATGGGTCAACAGTTCGCTCGATTTTTTACTGATGATAATCTTTGGTTGTCATTGGGAAGTAAAGCTAACGAGACCGCACAATATCTTTACGAAGGCTTACTAAAAAGATCGATAAGATTCAATACCGCATGTGAAACAAATCAAGTTTTCCCTATTTTAGAAAATTCGATGATAGATAACCTCGAAAAAGAGTACGGCTTTTACCGCTGGTCAAAAATAGATGAGAATTACACAAAAATTAGACTTGTATGCTCGTTTGCTACCGAGAAAACAGCTGTAGATAGTTTCTTAAATTCATTAGATAAACACCTCTAATTATCACATCGGGTTTAACATAGTGTAACTATGTTCTCCAATAAAGCGATCACTGAATTTGATCCCGAAACAGGTCACCCAAAAAGATATCTAATACTCGCAGTGATGTGTATATCACTAGTCGTTATAGTTCTAGATAATTCGATTCTTAATGTGGCTATACCTACAATCGCGCGAAGACTTGGTTCTTCTGATGTTGAAATTCTTTGGATCATTAATGCTTACACAATTGTATTTGCCGCACTTTTACTTACAGCAGGAACTTTGGGAGATAAATACGGAAGAAAGAAAGTACTTCAAATCGGTTTGGTTATCTTTGGCCTGGCTTCTATTTTCACGGCAATTGCCGACACTTCGCTTCAGTTAATAATCGGGCGCGCTTTAATGGGTATTGGTGGAGCCGCGATCATGCCTTCAACCCTATCAATCATCACAAACATATTCCCTGACAAAGAACGCGCAAAAGCAATTGGGATATGGGCAGCATTTGCGGGCCTCGGTGTAGCGCTTGGCCCTCTTACTGGAGGAATATTACTTAGCTATTTTTGGTGGGGTTCAGTGTTTATTGTAAATATTCCGATTGTCATTGCAGGAGTAATCATAAACCAATTGATTGTTCCAGAGAGCAAAAATGAGAATGCAACAAAAATTGATTATTTCAGCGCTTTTCTCTCTATCACTACACTAACTTCGCTGTTATATGCAATAATCCTTGGTGCAGAATTTGGTTATAGCGATACCAAAATAGTTTCTGCATTTGTCATTTCAGCGATCACCTTGTTGATCTTTGTAATAGTTCAACTCAAGATTGAGAATCCGATGCTGAAAATAGAGTTTTTCAAGGATAGAAGATTCAGGGCAGGAACGATTACTGTGATGTTGACATTCTTCGCAATGTTTTCGATGGGTTATTTGATTACTCAATATCTGCAACTTGTCCTTGGCTACTCCCCTATGCAAAGCGGAGCAAGTTTTCTTCCTTTTTCAGTAGTCCTTTTTGTCTCTGCAGTTTTCTCTGCGCGAATTTCGCAAAAGATTGGCACCAAATTTACAATAATGATCGGGTTATCACTTTTAGCTATTGGGCTTCTTGCGCTTTCGACTATTACCATTGAAGAAACTTATCTTCAGTTTGTTTGGAAAACCTTAATCATGGCTTTGGGCTTAGGGCTGACTATGGCACCGTCGACTTCCGCCATTATGAACTCAGTGCCTCGAGAAAAAGCCGGGATAGGTTCTGCGATGAATGATACAACGAGGATGGTCGGAGGAGCACTCGGGATTGCGATTATTGGATCGATTACCTCTTCAATCTATAGAACCCAGATAGTCAAAGACGAAGCTCTTAATCGATTGAAAACCTTATTCAGCGCAACTAGTTCTGATCAAGCTCAAGTCGATGAATTGTTTAATACCATTTCGGACTCTATAGGCAAAGCAGCAGGCACAGCTGATGTTTTGAAAGATGTAACTCTTCTTAATGACCCTTTAGCACGTCAACAAATTGAAGCAATCCCCGAGAGTTTCAGAACACAAATAGCACAAACAATTACTGATGCTGCTAGCGAATCCTACATGCAGGGATTAGGTACCGGAATTAGAGCAATTACGATTGCTATCGTGATTGGAATCGTAATTATAGGAATATGGATGCCACAGAATATTCTAGATTCTGATCACAATGAAAAATAAGTTGATTCGAAATCAAGAGTTGAGAATCAAATAACGAAAGGAGATGAAATGAACAAAGTCTTCACTAAAAGCAAATCTGCTAGATTGAAAAAAATAGTTGTTCTGATATTTGCTTTATTGGCAATAATCGCCCTTTATGTTTTGATCTTTTCAAGTTCAATTTTCTCCGATTCGTCTGATCAACAATCCACAACAACAACTATTCCTGCAGGTGCTGTTGAAATAGAAGAAGAAGTACTAATCTCTGGATTAGAAAACCCTTGGGATATAGCATTCTTACCTAATGAAACAATGCTATTTACCGAACGCAATGGTCTCATTAGTGCTTACATCAACGAACAAAAGCAGCTTATAGGAAATGTAGAAAATGTTGAAGCTCGCGGAGAAGGTGGACTTTTAGGAATTACAGTTGATAGCAACTTTGAAGAAAATTCGTATATTTATCTTTGCCACAACGCTAGAGAGCGTGGCCGTATAGATGTTCGAGTAACTCGATACAAACTTAACTTAGATATCCTCTCGCTTGAAGATCCTCAAAAGATTGTGACGGGTATTCCGGCTAGATCCGATGGTACACATTCTGGATGTCGAATAAAGTTCACTTCTGAAGAACAACTTTGGATTACAACAGGTGATGCAAAAAATAATAGAAATCCTCAAGACCCCAAATCTTTATCTGGCAAGATCCTTAGAGTGGATCGCGAAGGTAAAGGAGTACCTGGAAATGCTACAGGTGATTTTGACAATAGAATTTTTAGTTACGGGCATCGCAATCCACAAGGTATAGTAGTTTTTGATAAACCGATAGATAACGTTTTTGGGTTCAGTGCAGAACACGGACCTGATGTCGATGATGAAATTAATCTCTTAGTAAGAGGTAATTTCGGGTGGGATCCAAAAAGCGGATATAACCAAGATGTCCCGATGACAGATTTAGAGAAGTTCCCAAATGCTATTGAAGCCATCTGGTCTTCAGGCGACCCAACATTGGCGATTTCAGGGATTGATATCATCCGTGGAGAAAAGTGGCGAGAACTCCAGGGAGCTTTAGCGGTAGCTGCACTGAAGGCCGAAAAGATTATGCTTTTCGAGTTCAATGATGAGTACGAAATAGTAAACGAACGAGAAATCTTAAATAGTTATGGGCGCATAAGAAGTGTAACTCAAGGACCTGATGGAAACCTATATGTCACAACTGACAATGATAAAGATGACAAAATCATTAGATTAAGTCCTAAATCTTAATTGTTGTTGGTTGCTTGGGTAGTTGGAACAGTCGTAGCCCGATTTACGCCTGGAATCACTGTCGTGTCTTCTGGCAACACAATTGTGGTTGTTGTAGTTGTAGTTGTCGTTGCATCGATAGCTGTAAACAAATCTGCTATGTAGACAGCAATATCAGTTAGGGAACTCTTGTTGATTATAGTTTTAGAACCCTGCAAGAAAAAACAACGATCCCCTAACGGTACAATTATTGTCGGATCTAATTCCTCAACATATACAGCTAAAGGCGCAACAGTTTTTAGAGGTTCACTTTCTTGGGCATCATCTAACCAGATTTGGCAACGCTCTCTAACATCAACATATAAAGTTATATAGTTAACCGAGCCACCGATGTCTTCAAAAGTACATCTTTTCAAGTCATTACTGCGCTTAGGCTCGACATCTGGGACAATGCCGCCAGCAGCTAAAGCTTCTTCAGTTAAGTATTCACATGCTTGAGCGTCTTTTGGAGGAAGCGTTGTGGTAGTAGTCGTTGATTTGACTTCCTGCTTGTTGTCTTCTCCTCCAGAAGCAAATACAATCACCACAAGAATTATCGAGATTATTGCTGCAACAACATAGGCAACCAAACGCTTGTTGGCAATAATCTTTTCAAACATATGAACAGCTTAGATGACTAAAACAAAGTTCAAAGGAATCTATAAGGATTGGCGATTAACATTTCGATCTATATAATCCCTTGCGGTAAATTGACGGTCAGGGCTTTTAATGGGGCTATCAACTCCTGCGATCATCGCATAGTTATCATTGTTTATCGTGATCTTTTCTTCTCCAACGGTTACAGATTGCCGTCCCTGTTCATCAATACCGCTCCATCTAACAGCAGGATGCAGAATTGCATCTAATACTTTTTTAGGAACGACACAGTGAGCTAGTGGTGGATTTGGACCATTGAGATCTCCAGTATTTCTAAAAATGGTCCAGATCGGACTCTGGACATCAATCGCAACAACAGGTTCAAAACTATTAAATGGCAACAACCGTTCGTGTGATATTTGATCTGCGGCAGGGCTTCGACCTATTACAAAATATGGATCAAAATCTGAGACCTTGTATCCAGAGGGGACATTACCTTCGCGAGTTGAAGAACCTTCAGTGAAATGAGTTCTCACACCGGGCTCTTGTATCAGCTCACCATCGACATCTTGAAATTTATCAACATGCAGAAATGTATATCCCCCACCTGCTCTGGTTATGGAAGGAGTCCCTTTAAGATCTGCTTTTTCAATAGTTCGCTCCAGTTGTTCTTCCACAAGATCTCTTATTTCCGCTGTGACAAAAACGCCATGCATAGGAACGAGGCTTACCGCATCTAATGCTCCACTTTTCATTTTTGGAATCAACTGGGCAAGTTCATCTAAATCTTCCTGAATCAATCCATCTGGACCAACAGGAAAAATTTCTACTCGGGTATTATCCAAAACGGTAACTTGATCGTATTGAGATTCTGACATGGTGGAATAATCGACTTTGAAAAGAGCTTCCTTGAGCTAGATACTTAGTATCATCTCAAAAAATGGGGTGGCTGAGGGGTTTCGAACCCCCGACCTCCAGTACCACAAACTGGCGCTCTAACCAACTGAGCTACAACCACCACGAACTAACACATTCTAATGCAGCTATTGATTCTCTTCCGAATCAATGTTTGCCTCCCGAGTAGAAACGATACTTTCCAAGCTTGCGCCCTCACGGACACACACTTTCCAAGCTTGCGCCCTCACGGATTCACTCTGCTTATTGGTTCGAATCCTGCCGGGCGGCAACTTCGTTGCGCGCCCGGCAGGATTCGAACCTGCGGCCTACGGATTAGAAGTCCGTTGCTCTATCCAGCTGAGCTACGAGCGCATGGAAGAGAAATTCTATCAGCTATCGAGTTCGTATTTTCACTCAACATTTACGAAAATTCGAAAATTCTCAGATTACAGCTATGAGTTCTTCAAAAATTCGGTGAGTATATATGCTCCTGATCACCTCATGTTTCACTAACGGTACCGGTAAAGAATCAGGGTTTTCTTTAACTTCTTGTATCTGTTCTGTTGTTGACGGAAGCTGGTATGGACATCTAAATGATCCATCGGGCTGAATATAAAACTCAATAATTTCGCGAGTAATTGTAGGCACGTTCAAAATATCGCAGATCGGTAAAATGTCATGCAAAACAATATAAGAGTTTTCTTCGCCAAACTTGGACTCTAAATGCTGTTCATATCCTTTGTAGCGACCCTTTAAATATGAGCTCTCGTTTTCAATTTTGTCTCTAAAATGACCTTCCAAAATTAATCCTGCAGTGGCATCTAAAGAACTGATTGAAATCTGTTCGTGTTGAGTAAGTACAATCCGAGTCGCATCTTGATCTGCTATGGCATTTGTTTCAATAGATATGTTTCGTCCCCGATAATAGACCGAACTAAAACAACCGGCCATAATGTGTATCTTTCCTAGCTCGGCCTCATCCAAAATCAACTTTGCAATATTTGTCATTGGCCCTATCGCGACAGTATGTTGGATCTCATTTCCATTGATAATCTGTGCGGTGATTTCATCCCCAAGATATATAGGTATGTCTGTACTTAACTCGGCAAATAAGCTTTGAGCTTCGACTTTCCTTTTTTCTTGTTGAGATCCTGATATCGAAATTCCGGCTACATCAAGTTCCGGATGTTTGATTGCGAAATATAGTGCTGTTGCATCATCAGGGTTTGTACCAATATCGGTATCGATCCATATTCGTTTCATTAGAATCTATACTACTTCTTTCAAAGCATCCTCAAGTTTTATGTGTTCAAAACTGAATCCTGACTCCAATAGAGCTTTCGGCAAAACTTTGATCGAACCTAACAAGAGAGTCTCTACTAATTCCGTTCCATAAATTACTTTCAGCGGAGCCAAAGGAGTAGGCAGCAAAGTTGGCCTCGAAAGACGTTTACCTAAAGCTTTTGTAAACTCTTGGTTGGTCACAGGATTTGGAGCGCAAAGATTGAATGTGCCTTCTAGTTCTTTATCAAGTATAAACTCAATCGCTCTTAACTCATCTTCGAGTGAAATCCAAGACATATATTGTTTACCGTTTCCAAGTCGACCACCAGCGCCGAGTTTGAAAGGCAAAAGCAATTGTTTCAATGTACCGCCGGACTTATCCAAAACAATACCTGTTCTGATTATTGCTGTTTTAATGCCATGATTTTTCGCAATAAGAGCTTGTTCTTCCCAACTAATACAGACTTTTGCTAAGAAATCATCACCTGGCGCATCGGTTTCAACATGTTCTTTGTCTTTATCGATGCCGTAATATCCGATTGCTGAAGACGAAATTAATTGTTTCGGTTTGTTCTTTAGCTTACTTAGTGAATCAACCAGTGTTTTAGTCCCTAACTCGCGAGAGTCACGGATAGCTCGTTTTTGTTCATCACTCCACTTCTTTTCAGCAATGCTAACTCCTGCAAGGTGAATCACAACATCAAAGTTGTGGCTCTCAAAACTTTCGAGATCGTTAATTCCTTTATTCGGATCCCACAATACATGTTCACTATCGACTGGCTGTCTTGTCAAAGGAATAACTTCGTGTCCTGATACCTTGAGCTTTCGCGTAAGTGCCGAACCAATAAAACCTGTTGATCCTGTCATTGCTATTTTCATTTTGATTCCTTTACTCTCCTAATTTAACAAACACTAAATCCGCGACTCTTTGAACCACGGTGACGATTACGGCTAAAAGCAGTATCGCGATAAATCCTTCGATGTTTACTTGATCTTCGAAAATAATATCGATCGCATATAGGAATACAAACTTCGAAAGGAACATTACTAACCAGATTGAAAACACCATAACTACACGGTTTTTAGTCCCCTGTTTGTCCTTAAGTGAGTTATATATTTTGCCTTTTAGAAAAAACACTAAAAAAGTCAATATAGCCAACACAAACGAAGCGTAAATAGTGCTTGAGAAGCTTTTAACCTCTACAAGCGAAGTGTAATCGTTAAAAAGCCCCAGAGTTGTTATGTAAATAAGTGTGCTCAGAAAAAGCTCTCTAAAAACAAGCTGAGATGAGGTTAGTTCTGTTTTATTTGAAAGCACTACTGCCCTTTTTATTGACGATTGATGTTTCGCTTAATTCTACGTTCCTAAATGATTGAGAGGGTTCCAAATCTCGAAATTATGCTTAGTTTCAGCAGAACAAAGATAAAGTGATAATATCTCACTTCGTGTTTTTGCAAGAAAACCGCAAGCGCCTCTAGCTCAATTGGCAGAGCAACAGACTCTTAATCTGCAGGTTCCGGGTTCAAGTCCCGGGGGGCGTACCATCAAAGCCGTTTTATCCACTGGTGCCCTGGATGAACTTTTTCTAAGGATTTCTTTAACCATTCGGGCTTATTAAGTTTATGCGCTACTGCATCAAAATCATGTTGATCTTTTTCACGTATATTCTTAGCTTTAAATAGCAAGATGATTTCAGGTCTTAGAAAAGGAATACCATCCCTATTAACTTTTCCTATTTCAGATATAGGCATTCGGACTCGATCATCTCGCTTAAATATCCACATGTCTCCATCCGTGCGACTAGTTAGTATCTCAAATGCCCAATTGGCATCTGAAGACGGACGGCACCACAAAACATCTCGTTGGGATGGAAGCTCGTCATTAGCCTCAATGGGTTTATTATCCAGTCCATCGTTTCCTAATCCAGGCCAAAGCTCCCAAGAATCTAAGAAAGTACGAAAATGTTTCTCATCTTTCCTCAAGATCGAAACATCGATATCTTCATGGTCGCGAGTTTCTTCACCAAGAAAGAGATCTATTGCTAATCCACCTGCTATCCACCAAGTTTTTGATTGTGAATGAAATAATTCTGCAGTTTTTTGTAATGAGTAGCTAGTCTTCATCGACTCAAGATTATCAAAGAAATCAAAATCTATCTCTGTTGTTATCTAAGTCATCCAACTAATATTTACTCATGGCAAAAATAATCATTCCCGGAGGTAACGGCTACTTAGGTTTGACCTTAGGAAAGCTGCTTGTTGATAGGGGTGATGAGGTCGTTGTTTTATCTCGAAGAAAATCAGAAACGAATGATGACATTAGATTTGTTCAATGGAATGGAAACTCACTAGGTGATTGGGTTAATGAGCTAGATGGTGCTGATGCAATGGTCCACTTAACTGGTCGTCGTGTAGATGTGAGGTCGAATAAGAAAAATATCGATGATCTGATCAATTCTCGTGTCCAACCGGTTCGAGTGGTTGGCGAAGCAATTAAGCAAGTGCAAAATAAACCAAAATTATGGATACAGTCTTCATCTCTTGCTATTTATGGTAATGGCGGAGATCAATTGATAGATGAGAACTTTACACCTGATGGTTTAGGCCCTAGAGAAATGACTACAGTGTGCCTGGCTTGGGAAAATGCTTTTGAAATGGCTTCGCAAAATATTAGCCGCAAGGTGTTACTCCGAATCGGGATTGGCTTAGGAGGGAAAGGCGATCCTGCAACCAAAAAACTTTCACAGCTAACCAAATTTGGATTGGGTGGAAAAGTTGGAAATGGTAAGCAATGGATTTCTTGGATTGACCTGCGAGATTTAATGCGAATTTTCATAAGAGCTATAGATGACGATTCAATGAATGGAACATATCTTGCAACTTCACCACACCCTGTAACTAATCAAGAAATGATGAGCTCTTTTCGTAATATCCTTGGCAAAAAAATAGGATTGCCCACTCCAGCAATAGTTGCTCGACTTGGAGCCCCATTTCTTGGTAGTTCTGGAAATCTTGCATTATACGGACGAAGGTGCATTCCTCAACGCTTGATTGATGAAGGTTTCAAATTCGAACACGATGATTTTAAAGACACTTTGCGTTTTGCTTTATCTAATATCTAGAACCATATCGTGACAAAATCTTCCTTCCTCATAATGGTCGGCAAACTCCCCTACTTTGGCAAAACCAACTTTTTGATATGCTCTGACAGCCGGAATATTGTCAGTCAGCACTCCACCCCACAAAATAATTGAACTCTTACCGAAGGATTTCGCGATTTTAATCACAGATGACATGACCGAACTAAATAATCCTGATCTATGCATGTCCTCTCTAACGCAAACACCAAAGCGAGCATGATCTTCCTCGCTTAACTCAATCGCATAGGTCTCAAACCTTTCTACGTCACCTTGAGGTATTCCAAAACTGAATTCAAGTAATGCCAAAACTGATTTAGGTTCATCCAAATCTGGAGTTATAACCAATCTCAATTTGTCATATTTTGCAATGTCATCACACATCTGCTTTGCGCCATTTATTGTGTAATCTTCAATGATCCATCGATCGCGGGTGAGAGCTGATAAAGATTGAAGAAATTCAGCGAGTTCCTCGACATCGCTTTGCAACAACGGACGCAAAATGTATTTCGATCCTGAGGTTGTAGCGAAATGTTTTGAAATTAACTCTGGTTCTTGAGCAACTTCCAAAAGTGTTAAATAACCCATGGATCAACTCTAATTGTATCGACACCTGACAATCCATGGTTTTTCGACTATTTCACAACATGTACCCATTTACAAATGAGTCCAAGTAGTACAATCAAAACTATATATTCTTAAAGGAGAATCAACTCATGTGTCGTTGGATTGCATATCTAGGAGATCCTGTAAATGTTGGTTCTGTACTGTATGAACCAAAAAACTCGATTATTCATCAAAGCAAAGAATCTCAGCTCGGATATGAATCTACAAATGGTGATGGATTTGGCGTTGGATGGTATGCACAAGGCATTGAAGAGCCAATGAAGTACCGCTCTGTTCAACCTGCATGGAACGACGCTAACCTTATGGAAATTACTCGCAACCTAGAATCACCTTGTTTTGTTGCACACGTTCGCGCCACGACAGGTACCGCAGTCCAACAGACTAACTGTCATCCCTTTAGATATAAGAACTGGCTTTTTGCACACAACGGTCTTGTTCGTGGCTGGAAGAAAGTTAGACGCGAACTTTCCTTTGCAGTTGATCCATCGTTATACCCATACATTCAAGGCACAACGGATTCCGAAGTGCTGTTTTATCTCGCTCTAACACTTGGTCTCGAAGACGACCCTATTGGGGCGACAGAGAAAATGGTAAAAATGGTTGAAGATGAGTGTTCAAAAGTAGGCGTAGATAATGCAATCCAAATGACGATATGCGCAACTGATGGATCTTCAATATATGCATCCAGATATGCTACTCAAGGTGTAGCGCGCTCGTTGTTTGCAACAAGCGATGCCAAAACAGTAAAAGAAATGCACCCGGAAAATGCAAAGCTAGGAATCTTTCCAGATAATGCACAGATGGTCGTTTCTGAACCCTTGACCGACCTTCCTGGATCGCACCATGAAGTTCCCCAGAATCGCGCGATCATCGTGACTACGGATGGGATCCAGGAACTGGAATTTATTCCGGCATAAAACAAAGCAAATCGATTCAGTAATAGTCCATAAATTACAATTATCAAATGTCAAAAGTTATTTACAACACCGCGAGTTCACTAAATGGCTATATAGCTGACGAAAACAACTCTTTAAACTGGCTATTTGAAATCGATAGTCCAGAAATGCCAGATCACAATAAATTTCTCGAGAACATTGGTGTACTTATTTCGGGTTCCACAACATATGAGTGGGTTTTAGAGAATGAGGATTTATTGCAGCATCCAGAAAAGTGGCCGCAATTTTATGGTAAAAAGCCCTATTATGTTTTTACATCTCGCGAGCTTTTAGTGCCTGACGGTGCCGATGTCAGATTTGTCAATGGATCGGTTCAGGATCATTTTCAAGAAATTCAAACAAATTCAAACAATAACGATATCTGGATAGTTGGAGGAGGAGATTTAGCTGGACAGTTTTTTGATGCTGGCTTACTTGATGAAATTCAAATCAGTTTCACACCCGCATCATTAGAACATGGAGCTCCCCTATTACCTAGAAAAATTTCATCGAAAAATCTCTCCTTACAATCTGTTAATCGATATGGAGAATTTGCTCATTTGATTTATAGCGTGAACAACAAATAATAAGCAATCATCTAACCAACACCGTCTGAGTATTCAAACTCCGGCGCACAGCAGAGCCAGCTAAAGGAATTGTTGTTGGAGAGTATACAAAAACTGAATTGATAACATGATCTAAAGGATGATGGGCCTCAATCAAACTCAGGCCACCGATTTCTGTTGGATCAAATGATGGGTACAGCAATTCTCTCAATCCATGCGCTCCTCTCATCACTATACGACCGTCTTCGGTAACGCTTTCTCTTAAATGATCTACAATTTGTTGCTTATCCTCTATGGTCGCACCAGCAAGACCTGCTATTAATACCAAAGAATATTGATGCCTTAATTCGACATCTTTACCATTGGCGAAAACGCAATCTCCATTTATTCCGAGTCGCTCGCTAATCTGTGCACAAAGGGCCATTGCTTCATGTGAACAATCAACCTGGTCCACCTGCGCTCTGGTTTGTTGAGCAATCTCAAATGCAGTCATCGGAAGCGGACCGGTACCGACAATCAACACTCTATCTTGGGCAGTTATTCGTTTACCACTTTTCTCTACAAGGGTCAGCTCTCTTTCAACTAAGTCTCTATAATTTTGAGTATAGGGAAATTCAGATAAAGCAGCAAAAGCACTATCACTTTCCAGTATCTTCGTAGCCCAGAATTTTTCCATCTCAGATTCAGCAAGCGAAGCAGCTTCACGTGCCTTTATACCTATCTTCCTACAAAATGCGGATACAGGAATATTTACAGGCAAGCTATCTAGACTTTGAAATTCGATATCATTTCTTGAATCCCCTACCACTAGTGCTACAAGCTCAGAAAAAGCACGATTAACTGCATCATTAGGAACAAAACTCGGCAACTGGTAAATTTCTGCGAGTAGATTTTCTATTCGTTCTAAGCGGGTTTGCAAATCCATAATAGTGTTAGGCTAGCCTAATATTAAAGGAAATCACTAACGGAAAGGCTTGTTTTCAATAATTGCATCTCTAAATAATAATAAGAATCATTCTCATTATGCAAGTTGCTCTCCAAACCGCTTGAGAAACTCCTACAATGTTTGAGATCGACCGCGCTTCAAAAGAAAGTTTCTCCCAATCTTGAAAAAAATAGCAATCGTTACAGATGGAAACAACTATCAAAAAGTCGTCGACGACGCTATGCTATCCAGCGCCCTATCTGAGTTCAATGTAAAGGTAAAGTTATGCATTTGGGATGATAATTCTATTGAATGGTCAAATTACGATGCCGCTATTATTCGTTCTACATGGGATTACACTCAAAATTTTGAAAAGTATATTGAATTCATTGACAATGCATCTAATCAAACTAAGTTGATAAATAATCAAGAAGTACTTTTATGGAATCTAGATAAACATTACATGAAAGAACTGTCTACAAAGATTTCTACGATACCCACTACGTATATTGAAAAAGACAACAAATCCAAATTGCCGGAATATCCAGAGTATGTTATTAAACCGACTATTTCGAATTCCGGAAAAAATTCGGGCCGCTTTCAACGCAAAAAAGACGATATCAAGGCAAGTCTACTTTTAGAAAATATACTCCGTACAAGTACCGCAATGATTCAACCATATATTCCAAGTATCGATAGCCAAGGAGAGAAGTCACTCGTATTTATCGGTGGAGATTTTAGCCATTCAATCATAAAGGGTGCAGTGTTATTGCCTGAAGGGGAAAGGTCTCCAATTGCTTCAACTGATGCAAATATTACACCGGCGAAGGCCAACGACAGCGAGATAGATTTTGCATATGAAGTACTATCTGCGACTCCGTTCGATAAATCTGACTTAACATATGCACGAGTAGACATCGCAAAGTCAGATAACGAAGAGTTGATGCTCATGGAACTCGAACTTATCGAACCGAATTTATTTATGTCCTTATACCCAGACGCTACTGGAAAATTAGCTGAAGCGATTATTTCTCAAATCCAAAACTAATAGTGGTTTACTTAGGAATTTCAAAAACTTTGTTTCCGGTAAAGCTAACCATCCATTGAACGCCAAACCGGTCGACGACTACACCGTATAGTTCAGCCCACATTTCTTCTTGAAGTTCCATAACAACATTGCCATCTTCAGAAAGTTTCGAGAACAATTCTTTAGCTTCTACATCCGTATCTGCTTCGATAGCTATATATGAATTAGTCCCCTTTACAAAATTCTCATCTAGGGTATCAGTGCCCATAAGGATCTGCTCTCCACATAATGGAACTGATGCATGGGCAATCATATTCATATTCTCTGGGGAAACTCCCATTTCATTTTCGCCAAAATCACTATATCGAAGAATAGATAATTCCCCTCCGAACACAGCCTGATAAAACATGAAAGCTTCTTCAGTATTTCCATCAAAATAAAGATAAGGACTCACAGATCGCATAAATTTCCTCCCACGATACAAACATCCTATAACAGTTACCACTCACAGCACTAAATACTGTACTCAGTCCAGATTTTGAGCTAGGGTGCTTTCGTGCCCGCTAAGTTAATTATTGAACCTACAACTTTACTGAAGGAAAAGGGTTTAAACGTTACTTCTCAAAGAGTTGCAATTTATAAAACGATTACCGACTATCCTCATGCAACAGCAGAAGAAATTCTCGAGAAAACCCGCGCATTCGTTGCAAATATTTCTCGCCAGGCAGTGTTCGATACATTAAATGTCTTTACAGAAAAAGGAATTATCCGCCGCATCCAACCTGCGAATTCGCCAGCTAGATATGAAACGAGAGTCGATGACAATCATCATCACGTAGTCTGCAGATCTTGTGGAATTACACAAGATGTTGATTGCGCACTAGGTGCTCGACCTTGTTTGGAAGCAAATAATGACCATGGCTTCAACATCGACGAAGCTGAAGTAATTTATTGGGGTACATGTCCAACATGTCAGAGATCGAAAAGATTAAAACAAAATCAAAAGGAGCATGAAAATGTCTAATGAAACAAGCGGTCCGGTAACGACCACCGACGAAAAGGATGCACCATCAGCTAAGTGTCCTGTGTTACATAACACTCACAGCGCAATGGGATCGAGTGCTAACCAACACTGGTGGCCGAACATGCTCAACTTGCGACCACTTAATAAAAACTCCCCCCTATTAGACCCTATGGGTGAGGAATTCGACTACAAGAAGGAATTTGAATCACTCGATTATGCAGCAATGAAAAAAGATCTTACAGATCTAATGACAACATCTCAAGATTGGTGGCCAGCAGATTATGGACACTATGGCGGTTTAATGATTCGTCTTGCATGGCACTCAGCAGGAACTTATCGAGTAATGGATGGTCGAGGAGGAGCTGGAAGTGGAACCCATCGTTTCGCTCCCCTTGGTTCATGGCCAGATAATGCCAACTTAGATAAAGCACGCAGATTGTTATGGCCAATCAAACAAAAGTATGGCCAAAAACTTTCTTGGGCAGATCTTTTTATTTTGGCAGGCAATGTTGCACTCGAATCAATGGGCTTCAAAACATTTGGCTTCGGAGGTGGACGAGAAGATGTCTACGAGCCTGAAGAAGATATCTATTGGGGTCCAGAAACAACATGGCTCGATGATGAACGCTATAGCGGCGATCGCGAGCTAGCTAACCCACTTGGAGCGGTTCAAATGGGTCTGATATACGTAAACCCTGAAGGACCTAATGGTAATCCTGATCCTCTAGCTTCAGCGAGAGATATCCGCGAGACCTTTGCCCGTATGGCTATGAACGATGAAGAAACAGTTGCACTTGTTGCAGGAGGACATACTTTCGGTAAAGCACACGGTGCTGCTGATGCTGACAAATATGTTGGCCGCGAACCAGAGGCTGCTCCTATTGAACAACAAGGTCTTGGCTGGAAAAGCTCTTATGGTTCAGGAAAAGGCGGAGACACAATAACCAGTGGTATCGAAGGTCCTTGGACAAACAATCCAATTCAATGGGACAACGGATATTTTGACAACCTCTTTGGTTACGAATGGGAACTTTCAAAATCACCTGCAGGAGCGAACCAATGGCATCCAAAAGATGGCTCTGGAGATGGAACTGTACCTGATTCTCATGATCCAAATAAAAAAGTTGCTCCAATGATGACAACTGCGGATATGGCATTACGGATGGATCCAGAATACGAAAAAATATCACGTCGTTTCCATCAAAACCCAGAAGAATTTGCCGACGCATTCGCACGAGCATGGTTCAAACTAACTCATCGAGATATGGGTCCGATTTCTCGGTATGTTGGACCAGAAGTTCCAAGCGAAGAGCTAATTTGGCAAGATCCAGTTCCAACAGCGGATTATGAATTAGTAACTGATTCAGATATTGCAGCGTTGAAATCAAAAATCTTGGATTCAGGTTTGAGTATCACACAATTGGTTAATGTTGCTTGGGCATCTGCTTCTACCTATCGCGATAGCGATAAACGAGGTGGAGCCAATGGAGCACGTATCGCTCTCGAGCCACAAATTAGCTGGGAAGTAAATAATGCTGCTGAGCTCAGAACGGTGTTAGATAAGCTTCGTTCAATTCAAGAGGAATTTAATTCTCAAGGTTCAAGCAAAATCTCTTTAGCTGACTTGATTGTATTAGCTGGATCTGCAGCAGTTGAAAAAGCTGCACAAGATGCTGGAAACGCTATCAGCGTTGCGTTCTCTCCAGGAAGGACAGATGCCACACAAGAAATGACCGATGTTGATTCATTCCAATACATGGAACCTCACGCTGATGGATTCAGAAACTTTGCTAAAGATGGATTGAGAGCTCGCCATGAAGATCTATTGATCGATCGGGCGAGTCTATTAAATCTCACATTGCCAGAGATGACAGTATTGATTGGCGGATTAAGAGCGCTAGGAGTTTCTCAAGGAGACCTTGGGGTACTAACAAGCTCTCCCGGTAAACTCACAAATGACTTCTTCGTTAATTTGTTAAGTGCAGACACTGAGTGGTCACAAGTTAGTGATCATCTTTACGAAGGTAAAGATAGAAACTCTGGTGCAGTTAAGTATAAAGCAACAGAAGTTGATCTTGTATTTGGTGCTAACTCTCAACTACGTGCCCAAGCTGAAGTATATGGAGCAGATGATGCAAACGCGAAATTTGCTGCTGACTTTGCGAAAGCTTGGACAAAGGTAATGGAGCTAGACAGATTTGATTTGCACTCTTAATTAGAGTGCAAATCCGAATCGATTTTATTTCTATTCAAGTACATTCCCCATGCCAACATTGAAAGCGCAATCATTAACAGATTGAATGTTGAACTACCTGTTGCAGGCAGTACTCCTGGATTGTATTCGATTGGCCCTTCGGCAGATATTGCTACAACTTCTCCATTATCGTTTACTGCAAACCATTGAGTTGCTGATACGGGATCTCCGGTAACGGATGTTCCATTAACAGTAATGCTATGCGAACCAGGCTCTAAGTCTGTTGGAATAAAAACACGATTCACAAAGGAACCGTCTCCTGCCAGAAATCCTGACGCAATAATTCTCGGAGTTGATTCGACAACCACACTGTAATCACTACCTGGTTCTAGCCCTGAGCCAGAAACAACAACTGAAAGATTATCTTTAACATTTGCGCCAACTTCGAATTCCAATAGCAAGGTAACACCTGGAGCGGTTGCCACTTCGCCTGAGAAACTTGCTACTGCTGGAGTTCCAACACCATTTGATGCATGAATCTCAAATTCGTATTCTCCTGGTGTTGTCGGTGTTCCTGTTATTTCTCCAGTCACTTCATTAAGCGACAAGCCTGGAGGAAGACCGCCACTAGTTACAGAATAAGTCATTGATTCCGGAAACCCTGATGCCGAAACCGAGTCAGAATAAGGCACTCCAACTCTTGGCATGACAATCAAATCATCATCAAATTGTGGCGCTGAAGTTGGCGTTACCGCGTTTGACTGTCCAGACGCTTCTGATTCACCGACTTCATTTATTGCTACAACATTAAATGTGTATTCTGTTCCGCCTTCAAGCCCAACAACAGTAATCGGTGACGAGTTTCCTGTTGCTTCAATTCCACCTGGTGTAGAGGTTATACGATATCCAGTAATAGCACTTCCACTTGAAGTTGGCGCAGAAAAGGAAACCTCAGCAGATTCTATTCCTGCAATGGCTGCTGGAGCGTCAGGAGTAGATGGAACATCCGCTACAGTGATGTCCAGAGTTCCACTTGGCACCTCAGGTAAATCTCCGGGCGCCCCAAATTCAGCAACGTAATAATCCAATGTTGTTCCAGAACAGGGAAGGTCATTCCAAAGTCCAGTACCTCCTGCTACGAACTGTCCGCAGTCTTCTCCTGGCCCGAAATTATCAGGTTGATTGTTTCCCCAGTTTGCATATTGCCCTGGAACTACGGAGCCGCCTATTCCGCCTGACCAAAAGGATGTGCCTGCTTCAGGTCCGGTAACCCATTTCCAATCACCTTCAACATCTGAATCGCTTGCACCCATCCACCCTGCCTGAGACAATCTATCTGCAACATATTGATTTTCATCAGCATCAGAAATTGTTACAAGGTATCCTTGAGATCCATATCTTGTCAAAGCTTCAGCAGCTGCTTGAGCTTGAGGCCATGTCAAACCACTAGCGGCAATTACTTCGTATAAATGCCCGTTTTCTTCACGAACAACTTCACCTGGTTCAGTAAGCGAAATCTCGAGTGTTCGATTAACTATGTTGCTATTTGTATATGTCAAAGAAGCAAGTGCAGCATTAACATTACTTCTAAGTCCCGAAAACTCGAGTGTTGAACCTGAGGAGGGCCCCTCAAAGGTAATCCCTGTTGTTGTTCCCATTTCCAAAGTGCCGTCTTCAATATATAAACGAACAGGTATAACATCATCGCCAGTACCAGCAACTGAAATGTTGTTTATAGCGATTGCCGTGTTTACTTCCCCGGTTATTGCTGAACCGATATTCAACGACTCATCGGCTGCTATTGCAGGTTTGAGAAAAAAAAGTGGTGACAACACTGAAACAACAAAGAAAAGCCCAATCAGTTTGAATGCGCTGATTTTTTTGAAGGTTTTCATTTAATTAGTCCTCCGAATGTTCCTCCAGCTCCAGTTCTTGGCGCACCTATGAGCTGCTGTCCAAGACCAGCGGGGTCTGTAATAGTTCCTTCTTCAGAGTTAATATCCAAATCTCCGTTATCATCGACTGTGTATGCAACACTTACGAATTTCAGTCCATCGAGTAAACCTTCGCTTACAGTTGCATTTTCAATTGTGAAGTAACTTTCGTTGTTTGGGTTGTACTTTCTCGCAACAAACTCAGAGTCTTCAAGATTAAAGAATCTCAGCTCCACATTGGTTGAAGTTGTATTGCATTGAGCTGTAAAGTTCATCATACCTACTGGATAGGTAAATGCAATGTCCTCAACTGAATTATCACGTGAATCTTGAACATCAGCAGACTCAATGGTGCAGGTATCATCTAATGCAACTACAACGTACTGCTCTGTTACATCTGAGATAAATGAGGATACATTTGCTTGTTGACTGTCTGGGATTCCGTCGCCATTTGCATCTCCACCATTAGGAGCATTGTCTTCGACAGAGTCGTCGATACCGTCCCCATCGCCATCAATAGGATCACATCCGTCTTTGAATTGTAAACATGGATACCCATCATTTACACCAGGGTCTATAGACCAAACTTCTGAGAAGTCCCATCCGGCGTCCGTGAAGGTTGATTGAGTCTTAGCTTGGGCAGTAGTCAAGCCTGTCCCATAAGCACTCGCGGATGTTCCAGAGGCTTCTTCGTCCCAAAAAGAGTCAGAAGAGAATCCATCATTGTCGATACCACTGTGGCCGCCAGCATTGCTATCTGCAGTTACGGTTCCGGTACTGTAGGTCCTGTCAGCATTTCCACCATCGTCTATTTCACCAAGAAATCCGCCAACACCGTCAGATCCAATGACATTACCGCGGGCATATGAATCAGCTACTTCGCCTTCTGAAATATCGCCAATGAACCCGCCAACTTCGAGACCCCCTACAGCATTCACATCCCCAGTTGAAAAGGATTGCGTAATTGACCCGATTCCATAGTTTTCACCATCTGCATTTCTACCGGCAAATCCTCCAATATCGCTACACTCGCAATCCACCCCAGACACATCCCCAGTTGCATAAGAAGTGCTTATATCCGCAACTCTATTTGTTCCAATGAATCCGCCTACTTCGTCGAAGCCTTCGACAGCACCAGAAGCAGAGGAGTTGGTGATTGCATATGTGTTATCACTGTTTAGGTCGTCGGTGGTTTCACCAATTAATCCACCTACGATTGCCAAACCCGAAATATCTCCACTAGCTCGAGTATTGTTCATGAAGCCTGCATGATCATCAATTACAATTAATTTACCTACTGCTCCACCTAATACTTCGTCACCATTAACAGCTGCTCCAGACTCGACACCATCAAACTCTGAGGATTCCGAGTAGCCAGCTATACCACCAACGTCTCCTCTACCGTTTATTTCCGAATCTGTTGTTACGATTGTGTCTAAAATTCTATCTTCGTAACTACGACCTGCGATTCCACCAACCGAGTCCTGTAATGAAGCATCAATCACTACATCCATAGAAACATTCGAATACACATTCTCTGTTGAGTTTCCGACTAGTCCTCCTATGTATGCACCAAATTCTTCTGCAGCGGTAACTGAAGCGCTAGTAACTGTGATATTCGTAAATGTCGATGTCTGTGCATATGCCGATAGAACTGATATATATAAACCAGAACCTACTATTGTTGGATTGGCAACATTAAGGTCTAAAAATGTTGCGTCTATTGACACATCAAAAAGAGCCATATCATCGTTAAGGGGATCTTCAATTTCTAAGTTCGAAATTGTAAAGTTGTTTCCATCAAGCACTCCGCGGAAGTAACCTTCACCGAAACTGAGTGGAGATAAATCCACTCCAACACAATCTATATTTCCTGTTAATTCAAAATAATCATCGTCTCGATCTACCTCGTCATCAATTTCTTGGAGATCATCACAATCTGCTATTTGCCAAGGCGAACCTTGAGTTCCGTTTCCGCCAGAAAATGCTCCAGCAGGTTGGATACCGATACTATATGATCCTAAAAGTGAAAGTATCGACAATACGCCAATAAGGAAAAGACTCTTTTTCATTGATGCTCCTGTTAACTGGTTAAACGAAGCATCCGTGCCCTTTAAAAGAAAATTATAGTATGGCCTTGAACTAGATTGGATTTATAACGAGGTTTACACCCACAGACCTAATATCAAGCTCATTACAAGCACAGAAACTAAGTCGTGAACAGCGTCTATGAGCGTTAAAGACATCGGTTGTCTAGTGAATCCATTGTGAATGAAATGTGCCCCACCTCTGAATATGAATCCAAATACCAGACCGACTACAAAAGAATCAGCAAAGCCTTCGACGCCTAGAGATACTAAAAACACCGCAACGAAAAACGCCGTAATAAGTGATGTTAGAAGCATCACCGCAAAAATAATTCCCATGCCATCTTTGTTTTCGATGTCTTCTTTTGTGAGCCCCGACATTTCAGCCCACGGTTTACCAAAACCGATTTTCATGTCATACCAAACATACCCAACAGGCAAAGTTGAAAGAGTAGCGACAATAATCGCCCACCAATTCAGCTGATCTATTGCATCAGATATAATTTCCATTGATCCCCCTTTTCAATGAGGATATCCTACCTAAGTTGCAATAACCGCTCATGCATGTATTCTGTGAAAAACCCGTGCAAAATAAATCTCCGAGTTAAATCTATAGGGCCTAGGAGATAGAGCGGGTGTTTATTGTAAGCGTATTCGACAACGCTATCGTCTCCGATGATCGCCCCAATTCTGATAGCAATAGACTGATCTAGGTTAAATCCATTGATTGCCGCACGATATTCATCTGCTGTTAAGAACAAGCAGAAGATACACATAAACAAAACATGCGCAGTTTCAAAATCAATTACTTGTGTTTTCTTTCCTTTGAGGACTGACTTATCTATCTCGAGTTCTCGCCATGAATCCCAGTTTATATCAGCTTTCTTTAGTGCCTTTTTGACTGGCCTTGCAGATGATTCATTGAAGTAGCGAAATAACTGTTGGTCGTGATCGACAAATGTAGCCTTCAACATATCGGCGATCGTTTTTGGGTAAAGATTTACAGGTTCGATCTTTCCACTTTGATCATTGTCTGCCAAGAAGTTTAATATGTTGCTTTCCGTCCAAAAATGTCGCAGGATCAGAAAGTTGGCTTCGGGTGTTACATAGTTTTCACAAAACCAACAGATTAGCTTTTGTAGTTTTTCGTGTGAGCTAAATTGAATAGGCATAATCCTTTTCATAAACCAAATTAGTATCAGTGCACCTCCCAGCAAGACTCTAAATAAAGGCATGACGCCTAAGCGAAGCGGGCCTTTGAGATCTTTGACCCAAAGATCCACTGCTTCATCTGCAATTGGAAGTGATCTGTCTTTTAAAATTGCTTTAATAAAAGGGGTTTCAAAATTTCTAGGCTCAACCGGCATTTTCTACTTCTTTCTTATAACGCAAACATCGCATAACTTCTGAAATGTAAGGAAAGACACACACTATTGTGATGAAAATCCCATAAATCACATAATAGCGAGCTCCTCCTATAGGAACTTCACGTAACGTAAAGTTAAATGATCCAGCCCATTGAAAAGTAATGGTCTTAACTGCAATTTCCCATCCGAGTACGGTAATCAACGCGAAAAGATACAATGGAATTGTTCCTAAATAATTATGAGCATGCATTTCCCAAATTGTAATTTTGCGCAATGGTTCAGAATAACGAACATCCCAGTGAGCAATAACTTCATGCACAACTAAAACGATGAACATAATTAGATAGGTTAAAACTGTCAGTTCGAAAAAGATTCCCAGGATGAAAGCAACACCGATCTGTGCACCCATTGCAGCATGAATTAAAGATTCCTTTAACCCTGAAGTCATATGGATATTAGATTTTTTGTGACACCACCAGTCAAATGCGCCCGATAGTCCCCATAAAGGCAAAATGACAAACAAAATAAAGTTCAGTATTAAAACTTCTGTTTCATTATCCATTAGTAGTTTCCAATTTCTCGCAACTGCATTTCATACAAATATGCTGTAATTTTTGCAGTTTTGACTATATCCTCCCCCATGTTTTCGATCTCTAGGATGCCTGAATTGAGCGATTGTTCGAATTCTTCCATATGTTCAGGGTCATTTTCTCCATGATATTTGTAGAATTCCACCGCTTTGTCGCTTAAATCCAGCTGCTCTTTAATGTCTTTGCCCCATTTTGAAGCTTTTCGCTGGCCTAAGCCTTCAATGATAAACATCGCTCCTAATAGGTGAAAAGGGTTCGGTTTGCTTGATTCGTTGAACATATATGAATGAAAAATCTCAGTACCAATATTTTTCGGCGCAGATCTAATCTCATCAAGTTTTCCGCCGACTTCGATGTATTGGCGCTCAAGCATTTCATAATCGCGATGTTCAGTAACACTATGTTTTAGAAAATTTGATCGCAATTCTAAGTAGTTTGAATTTACGCTCGAAGCAGCTCTTGCTATCCAACGCGAACCTTCGACTACTTGTTGGCGGTGATTTTTCAATAGCTCTTTGTAGTCTTCAATCGTAAATCGCCTATTGTTTAGCTTTTTGAGAATTGGAACAGTGTTGAGTCGACTTTCAAAGTCTGTCCATACTATGAATAGATTTCTCATTACTTCTTCTGCTTGCATCATACGACCTCCAACATTACGAAAGAGTTAAATGCCTGGCCGCTTTCTGGCACATGACATAATATTATCTCTCCCGGATTAAGTTTTCCTGAATAAAAAAGTTCGTTCAGCAAAATAAAGATCGAAGCAGTTCCCGTATTGCCCTTGTACCTGAGATTACTGAACCATTTCTCTTCGTCAATCATCGCACCTGCTTTGTTGAGAAGCTTTACTACTTCTGTTTTTAAGCTTTCTGCAGAATAATGACTTACTACATGATCAATTCCATTTGGATCTATAAGACCCTCTTCAATAAGCGACAAATAGTGTCCTACCCAGACGGGAATCATTTCATATACGAGTTTTAAATCTTGATATAAGGCAAAACACCCGCTTTCTATTGCGCTTTCCAAAGTAGGTTGATTACCCCACGATACTAGACGACCATTTTCCTGAGTTGCTCCGCCAATCATGCAAGTCGGAAATCTATTCGCATACGAACGACCGTTTATCCAATTTACTTTCAATGAAATTGAATTAGCGTTAGGTCTAGATTCACAAACAACAGCCCCTGCCCCATCGGATAATGTGTATCTCAAAAACTCTTGTTCTAATGGCAAAGAACCATTTTCTTTAAAGTATTTTGTACCTTCATAAAATGTTGGCCTGAAGTGACGGCTAGCTATTTCAGAACCTGAAACGACTGCTGTATTAAATTCGCCAACTTTTAAAGAATTTACTGCGCTTCGAAGTGCCATAACTGAAGATCCACAAACGCTTTGATGGCTTGATACGTCAATTGTGTCGATACCGAGTTTCGAATGAACTACCGAAGCTAGTCCGGGCAAAATTGAATCGTGAATAGAACAGCTTGTCGATAAATACTCTAGATCCTCAATTGAACTTTCAGAGTTTTTAAAAGCCTGCTCGATTGCTTTTGCTGCGATTTCGGCAACTGTATATTCAAACTCGCCATTAGAGTTTGATGCATAGTAGCGCGTTTCAATTTTGTTTTGCCGCAATACCAGCTTTTTATATTTCGAAATCGATTCACCAACTACACCAATATGATCTTCAATATGATCATTATCAATTGGTTCACCAGGGAGAAACTCTCCAAAGGCTGTCAAAAAAGCTTCTTGCATCGAAGCATTCTAATAGTTCTATAGTGTCAGACCCTATTTAGAATAGGGTCTGACACTATAGAACTATATACTGTCTTTATGCAATCGAAAAATATCGAAGCCATTTTCGAACGAGAAATAGATTCCCACAAGTACGATTATGGTCATGTTCTAATAGTCGGTGGCGCACCTTCAATGGTTGGTGCACCACTATTGAGCGCAATGGCAGCCCTAAGGACTGGAGCAGGTCTAGTTAGTATTGGATCATTTCCTGATGTTGTAGACAAACTTGAGAAAAGAGTTCTCGAGGTCATGACTTACCGCATAGATGAGGTACACCCAGTCCAATCAATCAAAGATTTTGTTACTCAACGAAAAGTAAACGTGATAATTATCGGTCCGGGTTTTGATCAACGCCTTGAACCTTATGTCGAAGAGTTGATCTCAACTTTAGATATTCCAGCGATAGTCGATGCAGGCGCAATGTTATCTTTCAAAAATAATACTGAATCTTTGATTTCTTTGACTTCAAGAGGACAACAGATCATTTTTACTCCACACGATGGAGAGTTCAAGAAACTGACCGGGATTGCTATGCCTAAAAATATTGAACAAAGAAAGGCTATTGCGAAAGAATATGTCGATAAAACTGGTATCAAGCTAGTTTCGAAAGGCACCAACACCATAGTCACCACTACAGATTCACAATTTGTTAATGATACAGGAAATCCGGGTATGGCTACTGCAGGATCAGGTGATGTACTTTGCGGAATAACTGCAGGACTAATTGCACAAGGAATTGATGCTACCGAATCAACACAACTTGCGGTTAAACTCCATGGACTTGCTGGCGATATCGCAGCTAATGAAAAAACTCAGGCAGGAATGATCGCTTCAGATATTGTTGAATCTATACCGTATGCCTTGAAATCAATTTCTTGATTCAGAGTTTTGCTTTTTCTTTTTATCTAAAATCGGCAGATCTTTAGATAGCATCAAAGCAAAAATTCCCAAAATCATGATGAAAAACAATCCTATTCTCAAAGATTGTAATTGCTCGTCAACATAAATACCTGAAATAATCTCAGCAGTATCTTCATCCAAACCGCTCTCAATTATGTACTGTTTCGCTTGAGCTTCAGATACAATACCTACTCCGGATTCGGATCTTTGAATCACCTCAATACGAGTTTGAGCATCAATTTCTGGAGTATTTTCAATGGTAGAGGTGAAACCTGAAATTAAAGAAAGTACGAATACAGAACCTATCAAAGCTGTTCCGAATGATGAGCCAAGATTTTGAAAAGTTCCTTGTAAGCCCCCAACCTCTGCTGTGTCTTCTTGACCGACAGATGACATAGCAACATTTCCTAATTGTGAAGCCAACAATCCAAGACCTGCTCCGACTATCAACATTCCAATAGTGAAGAGCGCGCCAACAAGTTCAGGTCGAACTGATGTCATAATAAAGATGACGCCAAAGACCATAACTATCTGTCCCCACCTAACAATAACTTTGGCAGACAAGGTCGATGAAAGCTTTGAACCTACAATTGAGAAAATAACTAGACCTATTGAAAGTGGCAACAATCTGATCCCTGTTTTCAATGCATCAAGCCCAAGAATAGTTTGAAGATATACAGGCATTATGAAAAACACTGCAGCAATTGTTAGGTATTGAGCCATTAATGAACTTAGAGCACTTCTTAACACAGGAATTTTCAAAATTGAGACTTTCAATAGCGGATCTAATCCTCGCTCTTCAAGAGCTAACTGACGTTTGGTAAATGCGATAAGAATTAAAACACCAGCAACAATCAAGTAAGAAACTACTGATATTCCGAAAGGATTTATCTCTCGGCCATTTATCTCAGGGATTGCTAGAGGGTTGATCCAACCCCAAGACCGACTTTGCAATACTCCGAATACGAGTAGTCCAAGTCCTCCTGCTGAGAGGAAAACACTGGGAACATCAAGCATTGGTTTATGAGAGACAACGGAATCAGTAATTTTCCCAGCAAAGATTAGTACTATCACCATGATTACAGTCTCGGCAACGAAAACATAACGCCAAGAGAATTGAGTTGTCATATATCCACCGATTAGAGGACCGGCTGCTGCTGCGACACCAGCCACTGCACCGAGAAGAGAAAAAGCAATTACGCGATCTTTGCCATGATAATTCGTTGCAGCTAATGCGAAAATTGCAGGTACAACCAAGATTGCACCTAGCCCTTCGATAAGTGACCAGCCAATTAATAAGACCAAAAGGTTTGGAGAAATTGCAGTTATCAAAGAACCTAGCCCATAAACAACTGCTCCAATTTTAAAGGCTTTTAGTCGACCAAAAATATCTCCAAGTTTTCCGCCAGTTAGCATAAATGCAGCCATAGTAAGAGTGAAAAAAGTAATTGCCATCTGCATCCCGAAAATAGTTGTATCGAGATCAGCAGCAACCTGCGTGATGGATACATTCATCACAGTACCGTCTAACACCATTACAAACTGCGCAAGACTAAGTAAGAGGATTACAAACCATTTTTTCATAGATAGAATAAAGCTACTATATTGTCTTGGCTATAATTCGAAATCTGACAATTAGGCGATTAAATTTCGACTGCCATATGCTCTAAAACAACTGCATTTGAAAGCGTTGCCATAAGTTTTCCAGAGATTGCAATTTTTGAACTTCGTAGTCCCGAGCCAATTACAACATATTCTTGTTCTAAAACTCTCGAATCGATCAGAAATGGCCAGTCAATGGGAGCTCCGATCGGTCCAATTCCACCATATTCCATCTGAGTTAACTCGGTAGCCATTTCCATTGGAGCAAAAGAAACTCCTTTGGCATCAAGATGTTTGCGAACAGTTTTGTTGATATCAGCACGGGTAGTTGCCAAGATATTACACAAGGCAAACCATTTTCTATCCGCTCTTTTAGCTTGAACAACGATAGTATTTGCAGATTCTTCAGGCTTTATTTCATAGGCTTCGCAAAACTCTGCGGTATCTGCGAGATTGGGATCAATTTCTGCAACAAAGATCTCATCTAGGTGTTCTGAAAGTTCACCGATTTGCAAAGCCTCTTTAACAACATCAGCAACTAGGTGCAGATTATCCTTAACCGAGCGAAATTCAAGCTTGCCGATCAATACCGACATCTACTTCTCCTTTTTAGAATGTCCGTTTTGCCGGCTATGGAGGGTCAGTCCTCCGGAAAAGTTAGGGGCGGAGTTTGCGGACTTGTGCTCCTGCGCGCCACATTTCACTTTCGCGAATTTCTTTAAGCTCTTCTTCAAGCTTTTCACGGTAGTCAGACTCTGAATTTTTCTGGATTGTACGTTTTGCTTCAGTTCCATCCTTGACTGATTCATACAAATCTGCAAATACAGGTTCCACTGCTTCGCGGAAAGGACCCTTCCAGTCGAGCGCACCACGCTGAGCTGTTGTTGACACATTTGCCAACATCCAGTCCATACCATTTTCGCCAACAAACTTAATCAGACTTTCAGTTAATTCTTCAACGGTTTCATTAAAAGCTTCTGATGGTGAATGTCCGTTAGCACGCAACACGTTGTATTGTGCTTCCATGACACCAGCCAAAGCACCGATCAAAATACCGCGCTCTCCCGTTAAATCAGAACGAGTTTCTTTCTCGAAATCAGTGACAAACAAATAACCAGAACCAACACCAATACCCATGGCTTTAACTTTGTCCCAAGCTTTACCTGAAACGTCTTGGTATACAGCCATTGAAGAGTTAATTCCCTTTCCTTCAAGGAATAAACGTCTTACAGAAGTACCAGAACCCTTAGGTGCAACCAATATCACGTCTACATTTGAAGGAGGATTAATTCCAGTTTCTTGGTTGAAAGTAATACCAAATCCATGAGAGAAATACAAAGTCTTACCTTCAGTAAGGTGTGGTTCAATTTCTGGCCATAATGCGATCTGTGCTGCATCTGACAATAGATAGCAAATCACTGTTGCACGCTCAGCTGCTTCTACAGGTGAAAACAAAGTTTCTCCGGGAACCCAGCCATCAGCTTTTGCTTTTTCATAGGTTGCAGTAGAGTCGCGTTGACCAACGATCACATTAAAGCCATTGTCACGAAGGTTCATTGCTTGTCCAGGACCTTGGACTCCGTAACCAATAATCGCAATAGTCTCATCTTTAAGAGTTTCTAAAGCTTTTTCAATCGGGAACTCATCTCGAGTGATAACTTCTTCTTCTATTCCACCAAATTCAATTTTTGCCATAAGTTAGAATCTATCACATCTCGTATTATCGACCAAAGCTCGGACTCTTTTGTAACCTCGCAACTGTATCTAAAGTCTCTAATCTCGAAGCAACAGCCAAGGTAGTCTTAACTATTGGTTCAGCCTTTGATAAATATACAACCCAGCAAGGGTCATTTAAATGGGCATCAGATCGAACAAATCTTAAAAATGCTTCGAGGTCAGTCGACGGCAATCCATTAAGAGCGAGATCAGATTCAGGATGAATGAATAATATGACATCTTTAGGATCCAAACACATGTCGACAAATTTGTCGGCATCGATCCCTAAATCATATTGAAGAATTTCGATTGGGCTCTGTGTTCTGCCGGCTATTCCTTCAACATCACTACCTGGAAGATAGAGATAATCTTGCTCCGATAAAAGTCTGCTTAGATCTACGGCATCAATCTTTGAAAACGACTCACAAGTTAGAAGTTGATATAGCGGATCGATGACTTCAGGTTCACCGACCGGTGTCAAAATAGTGCCCATTGGTATATTGGGTGCCGACATTCGTCCTCCTTGATTTAACAGTGAGATACCTTAGTCGCCTGACAAAAAGTCCACCAATTTGCTCTTATGACCTTTAGCATGGTCCTCGATTACTCTTCATTTTTGTTGGAGTTACTAATAAAAATAGCTACTATAATCATGAAATGAAGTTTTATATTTTCGATCCTCTGTGGCATGAGTTGTTGACACCAGAAATGGGTGAACAACTCGAAAAAAACAATGTCCACTTTGAAGTTATAACTGAAATAGCCCCACTGTCTAACTACCAAGCTGTTCTTTCAAACGATGAACAGAAAATTATCTGCATAAATCCAGATTTTGTCAATTGGAAACTCTCTGCCGATGATTTTAAAGATATACCTAATCTCGCAGGAATCTTTCCAGCCTCAACTTCTTTTGCTTGGATAGATTCTTCATATGCGAATGAAAACAACATACCAATTTGCAACATAAAGAACTTTTCAACGCAAGCAGTTGCTGAATGGGCTGTTATGATGATGTTTAATCTTGCTCGTCAGATTCCGTGCTTAACAAAAGATGGCTTTCCGTTGGACTTCGACAAAGATTATATGAAGTATCGAGGTATCGAGCTACATGGAAAGACAGCTGGAATAATTGGGATGGGAAATATAGGAAACGCAATTGCGAATAGATGCCATGCGTTAGGTATGAATGTGATCTATTGGTCAAAATCGAAAAAAGATAATGACTTTGAAGCTCATGATCTTGATTCAGTGTTCAAAAATGCAGATGTGATATTTCCTACCATGGCAAAAAATGAGGAATCAGAAAAACTTATAACTAATGATTTATTAGATTCAATGAAACCGTCAGCAATGCTAGTAAGTATTGAGCACCATTTATTCGATTACAAGTATGCAATTGAGTTAGCTGAAACCAAAAAGATTTTTGGTTTTGCATTTGAAGACCAGCCCGGGTCGTTTAACAACTATAAAGGCAATGTGTGGGCAGCTCCAGCCTATGCTTGGGCAACAAAAGAAACAATGCAAAACGCAATGACTAAATGGATCGAAAATATGGTCTATGCAGTAAGTGGAGAGTTTCCGAATCGCGTTAATTAACTTAGCGCGTAAGTTCAACCGCAAAAGCTTCGAACACTTCTACATTTAAATCGCATTCTTTTTGTGTATGTTGAACACTCACAAGCCATTGCTCATCAAGACCAGGGGGCAATAAAATCCCGCGGTTGATTCCGAACAACCATTGCGCATATGCAAGATCGAAATCGGTTGCTTTATAATCGCGGTAATTTCGCACTCGATCTTTTGACCAAGTTACACAGCCTTTAGCTCCAAGTCCTACTGTGTGTGCCGGTAAATCATATTCCTTGATGATCTCATCCATACGAACAAGCATTGAACGATTCAAAGATGAAGCGTATTCAATTGCGTCTTTAGTACATATTTCAGCCAACACAGCTTTTGAAGCAGCCATAACTAAAGGGTTTCCATTGTACGTACCTAGATGCAGGACTCCTTCTTCTATGGTATTCATCAGTTCAGCACTTCCACCGAATGCGCCAAGAGGAAGTCCTCCTCCTATTGATTTTGCTAAGCATATTAAGTCGGGTTTAACACCGAAGTGATTTGTAGCTCCGCCATATCCTGATGTAATTCCAGTTTTTACTTCGTCAAAAATTAAGACAGTACCGTATCGTTTAGTTATCTCTCTTACCTTTTCCAAATAGCCATCATCTGGTAAACATATGCCTATATTTTCCATTGCAGGCTCGACGATAAATGCAGCATATTGTTCAGATTTAAGAACATTTTCAAGTGCTTCGGCATTGTTATATGGAACGACAGTAACTACATCTGCAATATTTGGATCGAGACCTTTTGATGCGGGAATCGCATTCGGCGACAAAGGATCGCCTGCTTCTTCAATGGTCGGCTTCATTGAAACCATCACTTCGTCATGATGGCCGTGATATCCACCTTCGACTTTAACTATTTTGTGTCTAGATGTAAAACCTCGAGCGACTCGGATCGCATCATGAGTAGATTCAGTTCCAGAATTTGTGAAACGAAATTTTTCTATACCAAAACGCTCAGATAAAAGTTCTGCCACTTCAGCATTTGTATCGCATGGGGTAACAAACAATGTTCCATGGTCTAGTTGTTCTTGGATTGCTTCTTTTAGCTTTGGATGACAGTGTCCAGCTAATAAGGCACCATATCCCATATTGAAGTCAACATATTCGTTGTCATCAACATCGGTTAGCCAAGCTCCTTGTGCTGATTTTGCAACTATAGGATGCGGATCATAATACTGGAATGAGCTTGGCACACCCATTGGCAATACTTTGGCTGCGCGGGCTGTGTGAGCAGAGCTTTCTTTTGTACGTTGAGCATAAGTTTCAGCTTCGGTTTCGGTAATTTCTTTTGCTCTAGCTACTAGATCTTTACTCATATCTACTCCTAAGATTGACTTATTATCGAAATCTTAGACGCGAAACTGAAATTTGTCAGGAATAGGTATAGAATGTTTGTTCTCGCGAGCGTGGCGGAATTGGCAGACGCGCTAGGTTTAGGTCCTAGTGTCCATTGGACGTGAGGGTTCAAGTCCCTCCGCTCGTACCACTACTTTAGAAACACCGCGTTGGCTACAAAACCTACCAGTATAAAGCCAAAAACCAGGCCAACGTAGAGGAGTTATTTGGTTTTGGATTCGATGTTTTGATCTACACGAACGGCAATGGCAGGTATTCGAGAATTAGCAACTTGCTTTCTTAAATGATTGTCCATGGCTTTAGCATTTTTGAAGTCAACTCCACGCATATTGCAGCGTTCTTTTAAAAGCTTTTCATCAATGTCTAAATAAACGACTAGATCACATTCATCAAAAACTACTGTACCGAAAACAGGTTTACCCTCGGATACAGACACATGTCTTTTAGCTAAAGATTCCATTTTCTCTCCGACCTTTGGAGTCCATTTATCAACGTCAACAGTAGCGATTTCGCTTGGAGTCAAATGAGAAAAAACGACTTGATCCATATCTATTGATTGATTGAATTTTTTATTCAATGTTGATTTTCCAGCACAAGTTGTACCGACCACACATATTTTCTTATCTTCGTTTTCATTGAATATAGTTTCTAATTCTTGTGCTGCATTCATATTTTTCCTCTCAACTTAATCTTTCAAATTCGAATCCCATAAAGAGACCTGTGTCAAAAACTCCTTCAATTTCATTGATTTGTTTAACCAAATTGTCATCAAAACCGGAACGGTTGACCACATCTACAATTACATTTCCAGTTTCCGTAATTACTGGTCCATCTTTTCCTGAACCCGTTCGAATATCAACTGAATCAAAATTCATATCCTTTAGAGATTCGATTGCAGCAATAACAAACATTGGTTCGACTTCGATCGGTGCTGGAAATTTCTCTCCCAATACTTCAACATCTTTCGAGGGATCCGCAACGACTAATCGCTTCTCTGACATCCGAAAGACTTGTCGTTCACGGTGCATTGCACCGCCACGACCCTTAAGTAAGTTGCCATTCGGATCCACTTCATCTGCGCCATCGAAACACCAGTCGACTTTTCCAACTACAGTTGTCGATAACTCAATACCAAGTTTTTTACACAACCACTCAAGCTCTAACGATGTCACAACTGCAGAAACATTCAAACCACTTTTGACTGCTTTACCAAACTCAAGGGCACAAACCATTGCAGTTGTGCCGCTACCGAACCCTATTATTTCCCCGTCTTTTGCTCGAGAAACAATTTCTTTTGCTATTGCTTCCTTTGCTTCACGGTTAGAAACGCTGGCCCACAGCGCATCGGTATTTATTGGAAACTCGTCCATTTTCCCCACTTCCCAGAGGACTGACCCTCCATAAGGTATTTTTTACTCTTTTTTCCGTCTGCCTCTACGTTTTTTCTTCTTTTTCTTTCCAGCATTATCCAATGCTTGGAACTCTGCGAGCAGCTCTGGCGTAATTGCATTTACGATATCTTCCGCTTCATCGAGAATTTCAGCAGCTGCACCTTTGTCTACAGATTCGATTTCATCGGGTGGTTTCACTATTGGACTTGCTAGTGATCCATAATCCCAGCCAACGTCAACAGTTCTTCGCACATATGCAGAACATTCTTCGGGACATTCCCAAGGAGCATTGGGCGCGAGATCTAATTTACATTTGCGGACCACTTCACCGGTTGCATAGCTTCGCGACTCAAAATTTTTACAGTCATACCTCATCGACATCTGGCGAGCTTTCCTTTCACACGAATCTCTACTATCCATCCTAGAAGAAAACGACGGCTAAACCCAACGGGCTTCTTTTATCCCTACAGCTAGCGATCTAAAGGCCTTGGCTCTGTGCGAAATCATGTTTTTCACGCCCTGCTCCATTTCAGCAAATGAAAGTTCATTACCATAATCACTTGGAACAAATAGTGGATCATAACCAAAACCAAGGTCACCTCTTGGTGCTTCTAGTATGTGTCCTTCAATCGAACCAGTTGCTACAATGTCGTTCTTTTGTGCTGCAATCGCAATAGCACAAGTAGAAAATCTCGCTGTGCGTTTTTTAAACGGCACATCTTCAAGTTCTTCCAACAGCTTTTGACAATTATCTTGATAAGTTGCGTCTTGGCTTGCATAACGTGCAGAGTGGACTCCGGGTCTACCATCAAGTTCGTCAACGAATAACCCTGTGTCGTCTGCAAGTACTATGCAATCAGGGTTATATTCAAGCCATGCGTAAGCTTTTATCCGCGCATTTTCTTCAATTGTATCCCCATATTCTTCTACTTCACCTGGATCTATTCCAGATTCAAACTCAACTTGGGCGAATTCTTTTGCAAATATTTTCTCGATCTCTGAAACCTTGTCCGCATTATGTGAAGCTAGTAGAAACTTAGGCATATCTAGTCCTGATTTGTTTTAATTTTTCTTGGTTCAGGAGTGACAGATAGCACTTCGTTTTGTAAATTCATAATCTCAGAAATTCCCTGCTGTGCTAATTCTAAAAGCGAATCAAGTTCTCCTCGCGTAAATGCCATACCTTCAGCAGTTCCCTGCACTTCAATCAAACGATCATCGCTCATCACTACGTTCATATCCACTTCAGCATTAGAATCTTCTGGATAATCCAAATCGGCAACCGCTACGCCGTCGACCATCCCAACACTTAGAGCTGCACACTGAGCGGTTAGTGGATTCACACTTAATATGTTTGCTTGGACTAACCGGGTAAAGGCATCGTGGATAGCAACGTAGCTACCACAAATTGAAGCAGTTCGAGTACCACCATCAGCTTGCAGGACATCACAATCAAGAGTTATTGAAATTCCAGGCATTAAGGTCAAGTCCGTCACACCTCTAATTGCTCGTCCAATCAGTCTTTGTATTTCTTGTGTACGACCTGATTGTTTTCCTCTTGCGGCTTCACGGACAACTCTTTGGGGAGAAGATCCAGGAAGCATTGAATATTCAGCTGTGACCCATCCCTTATCTGAATTAAGTAACCATCGAGGCACGTCTTGCTCCATTGATGCAGTACAAAGAACTTTGGTATTTCCAAATGAAACCAATACTGAACCAAGTGCATATTTTGTATAGTCGCGTTCGAAACTCACTTCGCGTAATTGTTGGGGAGTCCTGCCATCATGTCTGTTCATGTAACCATGTTAGAAGCGAGATTGACTAACTCTCGAGTCAAGTGATCATTTTGTCCGCTTTGAGGGATCAGACCCCCAGCAAATTGGAGAAGTGGGCTGCTAGCTCTTCATAATTTTTGTAGGCGTGAAAACTCGGTGCACCTGGAGCCAATAAAATGACATCTCCCGCTTTAGCTCGATTCCTCGCTATGCTCAACCCATCTTCAAGATTCGCTCCATGCAGTTTGTTATTCAAGCCGCTCTCTACTTCATGTCCGGTCTGAGGCAACGCAACCACTACTACCCTATTAAGTTGGTTGATATCTTCAATAAACGATTCATGTCCGACATCGCTTTTGGCGCCTCCGAACAAAAGATATATATTTCCTTTATTTTCTCTAAGAGTATCTTTTACTGAAGCCAAAACAGCTTGCGGGGCTGTGCTTAACACGTCAGATATATATTTTACTCCACCTATTTCAGCAACAGTTTCATATCGATATTTAAGCGGTTGAAAACTTTCTATTCTATTATCGATTTCAGTTCCTTTAATTCTTGGAGATGCCAGACCAACAATTTTCTTTACCAGAGCCGTATTCTTTTCTTTAATGCTTAGATCGTTGAACTCAATCACATGTAGCTCCGATCCATTATTCGAATTCAACTCAGGATGATTCGTTGCAATATCAGATGAGATAACTATGTGCTCGGGTGAATGCATAGCAATATTGAGTTTATCTTTTCGATATTGTTGGGGACTTCGATGCCAATCTATGTGACAATCGAAAAGAACAGTAACTCCAACAATGCTCGGAGAAACTCTTGCGTAACTTGCTTGATAACTCGAGATTTCCAATACAATAAAGTCAGCAGCCACAAGCTCACTGAGATCTATATCTCCTACTGCATTTCCTACATTCCCGGCCAATATAGAGTTATCCAAAACATGAGCCAACATAGATGAAGTCGTACTTTTTCCTTTGGTGCCGGTAATACCAATAAATCCTGTATTCGGCAGAAGCTTTTTATTCAGTTCGAGCCACCAAGCTAAAGGAGTTGTAGCTCTTTGGCCTATATAGATAACCTCACTTGAGTATTTGGAAATTCCAGGACTTATGAAAACAACTTCAGCACTAAGTGATTCAACATTATCGACGAATCGTAACGCCGTCGATACATCACCTAATCCATTTGACTGCAAAATTTCTTTTTGTCCGACGTCATCTAAATTTTGATTTTGAGGTAAGCATACTTCGATTTCTTTGTCGTACCCTATGGAATTTAGATACCTAATAATGGCAGAAGTATCTCTACCTAGACCGACCACTGCAAAGGATTGTGATTGAACTTGTTCTAACGACGACTTTATATATTCAGATTTCAGCATTTCATTGATTTTACTTCTGATACTGATCGGTATATTTTCATTTGTTCTAGTTACGCTAGCTAGTGGTAGATCCGGCCATGGGTTAGCAAGTAATTCTCGAAATTCGCTGGCGAAAAGAGAGTCCGGATTACTCATAATAGTTTTCATCGCTAGAAGCCTTGATTCCCTTAATGTTCCTACGCATTCAAAGGGTTTATCATTTTCGAATCCCAATAGGCTTCTGAACCCACGAATCTGTGTATGGTCATCTAAAAGGTCATTTCCAAATATTTCCTGGACGTAACTAGTTGGACGAAAAGCACAAAGTCCAAGAAATACAAAGCGACATTTATCGCAATCACAACACCAGCTACTTGACCGCGCATTCTCGTCGATCTTGAAGGCCCTGTTACAACTCGTAAAGACTTCATGGAACTTTTCAAAAGCTGAAAACAATTGAAATATCTCGTATTCACTCAGCCCTCTCAGAATTGAACAGTAATTAATTGTAATCCCACTACCTGAAAGGGCATTTCGCAACAACTGTTCAGCTTCAAAAGATTTGGACCACTGATGGTTTACTTCTTCACCATCAACAATTCTTGTAGGTTCATCTGCAGATGATTCATTGCTCATTGCAACACAATCAGCATCAATACAAAGTGCAGCTATTACCGCTAATACAGAATTTATTGCAGTCACAGGAATGTGACCATTGGGCGCTCCCGCCTTATTCAATTCATGTAGTCTCGAATCTATACTTCGATTCACAGATATTATTTCTATCTCAGCGACTTCTGCAGTTTTTTTAATCGGCTTGAAATCGCCAACACAAAAACCAACGATGTCCACTTCACACTTACTTAGGATCTGCAAAGTTGTTGCAGAATCTTTTCCTCCTCCAATAGGTACAAGGCATCTATTTACCATTGCAACATTTGGAGCAGCTTGGGCTCCTTTCTTAGATTCGATTGATTCAAATTCCGGGACTTGATCGATACTGATATCGTTTTCGAACTTAAATTCACGCAAACCTTTATCAAATAATTGCTCGGTCCAAAGTAAAGTACCTGACGCGACGGGAAAATCAATCTGCACTTTTTTAGCAACAAATGCTTTGTAGTAACTCGTAGCAGTAGCAACACTGAGCAACCTTGTTAGTTCATCCAATGCTTGAGTGTTTATTTTGTTGAGTTGACTCGGAAAATTGAATTCAAACTTTTCTTCAAAGATCTCATTTGCAACACTGAAACCACAAACTATGAACAATCTTTGTTCTTCAAAGCGCCATGAAGGCTGTTCGATCTTAAAGACTTCGTCAACCATTTTCCTTAGTCCTTAAATGTATTAGAAGCTTTTTGCAGTCGTTCATTCACTGCTACACCGATTCCTATATTCGGTGGAGGAAATACACAGATAGCTTGACAATCTTGCTGTTCAGCTTCTCGGAAGAAACTATATAGTTCATGTGCGTATTCATTGACATCTTTTGGATTATTTTCAAGTGCAAAAATCAAATTGGTTTCTTTCAAGGAAATCACTGCACATTTAGCAGGATCAAGATGTTTCAAAACTATTTCCGATTCATCATCAAACAAATAAACAGGAATCGAAGGTGCATAGTGATTATCCAATGTTCCAGAAGCTGCAACTTTAATTACTCCTTCAGATATAACTTCGAGACCTGTTAATGTTTCTATCTCTTCTTTAGTGATCTTTCCTGTTCGTAATATCTGTGGCTTATCTTCGAGACATGAAATGATTGTTGATTCAACACCTACTTGCGATTGCCCGCCATCAAGCACGATCAGTTCATCGGCAAATTCCTCTTGCACATGTTGAGATTTCGTAGGAGAAACTCTCCCAAATCTATTTGCGCTAGGAGCAGCTACAAAAAAATCACATTTCGAGAGCAACTCCTGAGCCACAGGATGGCTCGGTACACGAACAGCTACAGAATCATGTCCCCCTCTTGCCTCACTCGAGATCTGCTTGTCATCATCACAGTGTAAAACCAATGTCATTGGTCCCGGCCAAAATTTCTCTGCTAATTGAAGTGCATATTGAGGAACTTCCTTACTAACACTTAAAGCTTTATGGATATCATGTGTATGAGAAATTAATGGATGAGATGAAGGTCTTGATTTTGTTTTAAAAATCTTGTTGATTGCCTTTGCAGAATCGGCTCTTGCGCCTAATCCAAATACTGTTTCTGTTGGAAATGCAACCAACTCTTCAGCCTTAAGTTTCTCAACACAAAAATCTATATCATCCGTGATCATATTTACCAGAAATTAACTTTCTCTGATGCTTTCACTACATCGTCAAGATCATTCGCCCAGATTCCGGCAGATAAATATTTCCATCCAGAATCTGGTGCTAGAGCGACTATCGTGCCACTTTTCATTTTCTTGGCCTGTTTAATTGCTCCAGCGACAACAGCTCCTGTAGAGACTCCAACGAACACTCCACATTTTTCCAAGAGTTCTCTTGTTACAACAATTGACTCATTTGATTTGATCATCAGTTTTCTATCAATCTTGCTTGCATCAAAAATCTCTGGAATGAAACCATCCTCTAATGATCGTAGACCTGAAACCAATTCACCTGCAGGCGGTTCGACTGCAACTATTTGTATATCTGGTTTTTGTTGTTTTAGAAAAGTAGAAACCCCCATCAGAGTTCCTGATGTTCCAAGCCCTGCAATAAAAACATTAACTTCTGGACAGTCTTTTAAAATCTCTGGACCGGTACCTTCAATATGTGCTTTTGGATTGGCAGGGTTTCCATATTGATATAGCATCACCCAATCAGGATTTTGTTCACTTAATTCTTTGGCTCTTTCAATCGCACCATTGCTTCCTAAATTTGCTGGAGAAAATTCGATTTGCGCTCCAAAAGATTTAAGTAACTCGATTCTTTCTGTAGTTACATTTTCTGCAACTACTATCACCAATTTGTATCCTCGAAGTTTCGCAACGAGTGCGATACCTACGCCGGTATTTCCACTCGATGGTTCGACAATTGTGCTACCAGGTTGCAATAAACCTCTTTCCTCCGCATCATTAACCATGGAAAGCGCAACTCTGTCTTTGGAACTTCCAACTGGATTGTATCCTTCGAGTTTCAGATATATTTTCACATCTGGGTTTGGAGACATTTGATGAATGCCCACCATAGGAGTATTACCTATTAGATCTAAGATTGACTCGACTCGCACTAAAAAGCTCCACCTGCCACAGCTGGCAATATGGTTAATTCCTCGGCATCTGAAGTGTTCGCATCTAATCCTCCAACATAGCGGATGTCATCTGAATCAACATAGATGTTCACGTACTTATGTAATTCGCTTTCTCCACTAAAAAGGACATCTTTGATATCGGGGAATTGTGAACAAAGATCTGCAAGTACTTCTTTTACCGTTGAACCTTCACAATCAACTTTTGAATTGCCTTGAGTGTTGGTTCTCATCACTGTTGGGATAATTACTTTTATAGCCATTCCTATATCCTAGCTACCCGACTTCAGTTGGCGTGAATAGCGATCGGTATTGCATCAATTTTCCCGCCAACTGAAGATTAGGGGGATCAAAATTTCGCTAAATGCGCGGAAAAATAGGTCTTTAGTTTTATTCGAAAATAGCCGAAAATAGCAGTAATGGAAAAGCATATACATTCTGCAGAAGAATCTGACTCTCATTGGGGAAATAGAGTCCCTGTTGAGGTTGATCTAGACAATGGTTTAATCAAGGCTGGCGAAGTCAGCAGACCTCTAGTTGAATCTACTGATGTTAGCGTGGCACTTTCAAGCTATTTATCAATGGTCTATGAACTGAGATCTATGTCCAGCGGAGTTGTTCCTTTGCGTAATGAAGACATTGCAGTATTAGCAGATGCTTTTGAAATGGAAGAGACAGACATTGCAGAGAAACTCGCACGTTTAATGCACTGCGATGATCTACAAACACGCCGTTTCGTTCAGATGGTCAAAAAAGGTCGAGTTCTTGTTCCAGTATCAATGGTCGCGGCTGGTGCACTTTTAGCTGCTACTTTGACTTTTACAGGACCTACAACAGCTATTGAAAATGTAACTAACTCAGAGTCAAGAGCAAATGTTGAGCTCTTAGCTCCACAGACTATCGAAAGTACGATTCCCGTTCAAGTGGAACTTGGAGATGCGCAACAAATAGAACGTTTTGAATCTATTGATCAAGCGGATGAAACAGTTCCTGATTCACAAGAAGAAGCTGCGCAAGAAATCGAAGACCCTAATTTTGAGCCAGATATCCAAATCGGTGAAGGAATCTCAGTCACCCGAGATGATGGAGAATTTAGTTGGGATTAATTCTGTAATCGAGACCTAATGATCTCTCCCCAGCAGTTGGATTTATATCGAATAATCGCTTTGGGTTATTAACTAGTTGCTTGTTGCTACGAGGTACGTTATCAGCAGAACTGTTATCCGGAATGTTTGAAGAATTTACTTCAATAGCTAAGCGGTCAATCTCATCATAAAACTTTCGTAAAACCATTTCATCTAGTTGATACAAAAGTTGAAACTCAGTACGTGCATTCTCCATTGCCAAGTGTGCCCTTTTCGGAGTATCAAGGAACCTTGCAATGATACTTTTACCTTTAGGAATGTTACCTTTCGCATTTGGATTATATGTCGTTACCGAAACTCCATGTTGTCTCAATCGTGTACTGGTCTGTCTATCAACTCTTTCCCCCAGCTGAATCGGATTTTCAGTACCAATACATCCTGGACATGGGCAAGTTGCGACCCAAGAATTGAAAGTGCCATTTTCAGGATGATAACCATCCAAAATTTCTATCAGTTTCACATTTTTCGAAGATACTTCTATATCGCCACATTCACCACAAGTCATGAGCAATGTAATAGCCACTACAATATCCTCATTTTCAGTTCTGAAATATTTTCTGAATCAATTGTGAAATAATTTGTTTGAATTACTTTATGTGCCAGCGAAACGATTGCATAACACCAATTGGGATCAACTGCTTGCTTAATATCTGTAGGCGAAGGGTATGCTTTAGTATGGGTATGAGAATGATATACACCGACGATTTCGAGATCATTTTTGCCTGCATATTTGGTTGCTTCAAACATATCTTTGGGATCCACTTCGTAGACTCTCGCAGATTGTGCACTATTTGTAGCTGGCCATATTTGTTTAATCTCTCCCGAAGGAACTCCTTTAGAATCCAAAGAACCTAGAAATAAACCGCACGATTCGAGCGGAAAGCCCTCAATGCAATGTTGTTGCATTCGATTTACTTCATCAGAAGTAATACTCCACTCCATATCGAAACACTTTATACCCGCTACAAGCTAAATAGCTGGCATTTCACTAAACTCATTGTCTATGACTACGGATGAAGACAATGCTCGACGAGGTGATGGACTGATTGCCACCAACCGCAAAGCGCGCCATGAATACACTATTGAGGAAACTTATCAAGTCGGAATAAAACTCGCTGGCAGCGAAGTTAAATCTTTGCGCGATAAACACGTATCAATTGCCGATGCGTTTTGCCGCGTAGATAATGGTGAACTGACAATATATTCAATGCATATCAATCCTTACGAGTTTTCTCGCGGTGAACTTGATCCTGACCGTCCGCGTACCTTACTTGCTCATAAGAAAGAGATCATAGAGATGGCTCGAGCGACAGAAGAAAAAGGTACTACCATAATTCCTCTGCGTTTAGATTTTGTTCGCGGAATGGCCAAATTAACGGTAGGAATTGCTAAAGGTAAAAAACACTACGACAAAAGAGAGTCTTTGAAAAAACGCGATGCTGACCGAGATATAGAGCGCGCATTCAAACATCGAAACAGATAATTCGCTCTTTTTCTCAGCGGGTCCAACCATTTGGCGCTAAAAGAAATGCAAAACCGATCTCGTTTCCCACCAACTGGGACATACAGGGAAGAAAAAGGCTTGACTAGTCGTTGTATACTTATAAGTCCTGGGGGTGCTTGGTTTCGATTCCAAGAACTGCCGTAGGAGAAGCGAGTCGGCTTTGTAGAATCGCCGTAAAATGAGTCTGCAAAAACAAATAAATGCAGAAGACCAAGAGTCTTACGCACTAGCTGCTTAATTTAGTTAAGTAGCGCCAGACACGGTAGGCCTCGTCGCCGCATCTGGTTCATTTTACGAGGCTTGCTCCGTGAGGCGATCGATACTCACGAGGACATATTTATCGATCTAGGCAATCAAATTGAGTGACAGGCACTTGGTTGTCCGAAACCTTACCTGACACTGCACTCGGAGAAGACCTACTAATGTGCGCGGAACACGGGGGTTCGAATCCCCCCACCTCCACCAAAATCGCATCTCAAATTGGCCATTTCAAACAGCCCAATTGTTTGCATTAAACTTGAAAGCTATGGCATCTTCAACACAAGACACGAAATCACTCATTATCGATGTTGCACTTAAACAATTCGCAAATAACGGATTTTCAGGTACGAGCTTAAACGACATTGCAGAAGAAGTCGGGATAAAGAAGCCCTCGATTCTCCACCATTTCTCATCTAAAGAAGCTCTTTATCGAGCGGTACTACTCGAAGAGTTTTCTGATTGGATTGCCCTAATGAGTGATGCAATCGCTAAAAATGTAAATGGCTGGGACCAAGTAGAACAACTATTACGCGCAGCATTTACTTTCTTTGAACAACATCCCTACTTCGTTCGAATTGCACGTCGAGAAGCATTAGATCCTGATTCTCTATTTTCAACAGAACTAGGAGCTGCATTAAAACCACTTGTTGATCAAGGTGCTGCCTACCTTCAATCCGAGATGGATGCTGGACGCTTAAAGGTTTACGATCCTCGACAATTACTCATTACCGGCTATGGTGCTTCACTTTCATATTTGTCAGACGCCTCATTGGTTAATTCGGTAATTGATGGCGATCCACTCAGCAAAGATGCCCTTGAAAAAAGACGTGAACATGTAATTGCTTTATTCAAAGAAGCAGTCGCCACTTAGATTAGCGTGCGCTAACGCTTAATTGACGTTCGGCTTTTCGAGGTTCTGATATCTGGTCTAAGGAGTTTAAATTTCTCTGTGCAAAGCGCAAAGCAGACCAGATCTCAGATATTGAACATATCTTGGTATCTACCAAATCTTGATCTAGTCCAGTTTGCTGGACTACATCGAAGTTTAAGTCGGTTACAATTCCTGAAGTTTTTTTCGGCCACGCAATCCATAATGCGCCCTTATCTCTTAGAGATCTAGTTAAGATTGATATTTTTCTAGAAAGATCAGAATTTCTAGTTGCGAAATAGATGACAAGATCAAACTTTCCTCTTAAGTTCGTTGAAAATTCCAAATCAGGAAAACAAGTTTGAAAATGTTTCAAGACATTATCAGTAGCACCTACTAGTGCTACGCGTTGATTGGAACGAAAACCTAATTTACGTTCCAACGATTCAGCAAATTTCTCCCCCACGGCTGACTAATCTGCTCGAAAATGGTAGTAAAAGTCAAATGCACCGAATCTCTCAACCACGATGAGTGGAGCCATTTTCTCTAAATTGCTCTAGTATCGCTTGTTAGGATATACGCACCTACAGATAAGAAACAGGATTAACAGGAGTACCATTTACTCGTACTTCCCAGTGTAAGTGAGGGCCTGTAACATTTCCTGAAGATCCGACATAGCCAATTAGCTGACCTTGCGAGACATTTGCTCCGTTACCTACAGCGAACGAACTTTGGTGAGCGTAAAGCGTAGAAATTCCACCACCATGGTCGATAATGATCGTATTTCCGTATCCTCTCAAGAATCCTGCCACGATAACTCTTCCACCTCTAGCTGCTTTTATAGCCGTCCCAGTTCCGGATCCAAAATCCACCCCGGCATGAAGTCGAGGATCTCCATAGATTGGATGAGTTCTATATCCAAAAGCAGAAGTGATTGGTCCGGGCACAGGTCTGGTCATCGCACCAGTATTGTTGTTACTACTTCCGCCTGAAGAACCGCCAGATGAACCTCCATTATTACCTGAATTATTCTGCTGCTGTTGCTGTTGTTGTTGGCGTTGTTGTTCTCTTCTTATTTGTTCAGCGATTCTATTAGATTCGGCCTGCAGTTGGTCGATCTCTCTGTTGTAGTTAGCCTTTTTTGCTTTTAATGAATCAACGATTGCTTGTTCAGCAGCTTCTTTTTCTTTAGCTTCTTTCTGTTTTTTCGCTAATTCTTCCTGTAAAGGTTTCAGTAAATCGGCTTCTTTTTGAGCTTCCTTCTCTGCATCCTCTGCTCGCTTGCGTGCATCTTCATGCTCTAATCTTTCTAAAATGGCCTCACCGGCTTTTTCACTTGCAGACTTGATTGTATCTACTTGAGACTCATTGTATTTCTTTAAAAATATCTGTTTGCGAACAACATCCTGGCGTTCTTCTGGTTCAGCACTTAAGATCGATGGAACAATTTCAGTATCAGAACTTCCCTGATATAGATTTACAATTGCTTTCTTTCTTAGCTTTTCAGCTTCTTCTCTTTCAGCATTTGCCGCATCAAGTTTTGCTTGAGCCTCTGCAAATTCTTCTCTTGCTTTCGCAGCAGTTTCTTGTGCTCGAAGCTGGCGTTGCTGCGCAGATCTGATTTTGTTGTTTAAAGAAATTACTTCATTATCTACTTGTATACGCTCTGCTCTAGCTCGGAGGAATTGTTCGGTCTCCTCTTTTTCTTGAGAAGAAACATATTCAAGTTCGCCACGCAATTTAGCAATTTCAGCATCAATATTATTCTTGTTCCCAGAACGAGGAGAAGCACTTGCAATCGTCTGCGTCAGTAATCCACAAACTAAAACCACGATACCTATTTTGATCGCAAACGACGATAGATTTTTAAACCCCATGTTGACCTTTCTCCGTGCATTAGTATTCGTCAATTACTCAACAAAAGTAAAGAGCCGGAAGAAAGGTTTATTTGGACTTAATGCGAATTATGCGAAATTTATAGGGTTCGTATGAATCCTAAACGTCTAGGTATCGTTTTAGTCCCACAAATGAAGAGACCAGGCCAACCAAGATCCCTAAAAATATAACTGCAAAAACAGTAAGTATCAATCTTGATTCATCGACAAAGAATCCTTTGAAACCTTCAGAGAATTGTGTATCGAGTATTAGGTTTTTAAACAATACCGCGCTCACGGATGCTCCCAATCCACCTAAGAATCCTTGAAATGCACCCTCTGCCATGAAAGGAACTTGAACGAACCAGTTGCTCGCTCCAACGAGTTTCATAATCTCAATCTCTCGTCGTCTCGCATAGACCGCAAGCCTGACGGTATTAAATACCAACACACAACTAGCAACAAGCAACACAGAGGCAAATAGAGCTAATGTTGTATTGATAGTTCTCGCCCTTAAAATCTCTTCTTCGAAATCAGCTTTTGCAATATTTTCAACACCTGGCAAGACTTGGTAGCGCTCTATTAAATCGTCCAGAAAGTCTTTATCGGGATTCGTTGGAGCTGCTAAAAAGCTAACCGGCAAATCTTCCTTGGTTGCAGATTCAACTAAGTCGGGTTGATTTTGAAATTCGCGCCTAAAGAAATTATATGCATCGTCTTTCGAATAGAAAACTATGTTGTCAATATTTCCATTTTCGATGTCTTCTTCTAACGCTTCACGCACAGAATCAATTTGTGCCTGATCAGCATTCGGAATTAAAAACACTTCAAAGCGAACAGCACCTTCGATGTCTTTTACTCCTTGTGCGTTCCAGAAAAACACAAGCATTGAAACACCTACGAGGGAAAGTGTTACAAATATCGTCAAGATTGCCGCGATAGTCATCGAGATGTTTCTAAATAGCGAAACCCCAGTTTCACGAACAAAATACCAAACTCGAGACAACATTATTTCACACTCCCAGTTTCGTCGGCTTCAACTTGGCTAGCCGCTCCGTATACTCCACGTTGTTGATCTCTGACTAAGTTTCCATGGTCCAACTCGATAACACGTCTACGCATCTCATTTACAATTCTCACATCATGAGTAGCCATGACAACTGTTGTTCCCGTCTTATTGATACGATCCAATAATCGCATAATTCCAACTGTCGTATCAGGGTCGAGGTTACCTGTAGGTTCATCGGCTAACAAAATTAGTGGTCTATTCACGAATGCTCTTGCGATAGAAACTCTTTGTTGTTCTCCACCAGATAATTCATTCGGAAAGCGATTAAGTTTTTCTGCTAATCCAACAAGTTCCAGTATTTGAGGGACCTGAGCACGAATCACATCTCTCGGCCTACCTATAACTTCTTGAGCGAATGCGACATTTTCATAAACAGTTCGGTTGGGCAACAACTTGAAGTCCTGGAAAATGCAGCCGATATTTCTTCGCAATTGAGGAACTTTCCATTGAGAAAGTCGACCAATATCTCTACCTGCGACCAAAATTCGTCCTTCGCTGGCAACTTCTTCTCTTAGAAGCAATCTAAGGAAAGATGATTTACCAGAACCAGAAGGTCCAACTAAAAACACGAACTCGCCCTTTTGTATCTCAAGATTGATACTTCTAAGTGCTACAACGTTTGAGCCATAGTGTTTGGTGACATTTTCAAAACGAATCATGGATAATCTAGACTACCAAAGAGTAAGTGAAATGTCGGTGTTCATGGCGTGGATTTTTAACAAAACCACACAAAAAACAACTATCGATTAAACAGATAATTTATATTCAAGCTTTTGACCTGCGCCATTGCAGGAACGCTGCCATGAACTCGTTAATTTCACCATCTAAGACAGCATTGACATTTCCTGTCTCAAAAATTGGAGTTTCTTTACCCTCAACCATCTTGGTTCTTTCATCGCGAATTAATTGATACGGAGCCAAAACATAGCTCCTTACTTGAGAACCCCAGCCTACCTCCATTTTTTCACCCGATATTTGAGATAACTCTTCTTGTCTTTGTTGACGCTCAAGTTCAGCGAGTTTAGATTGCAACATTTGCATTGCTCTGGATTTGTTCTGTATTTGAGAACGTTGATTTTGACACTGAACAACAATTCCAGTTGGGAGGTGTGTGATTCTTACTGCAGAATCAGTTTTATTAACGTGTTGTCCACCAGCTCCCGATGCTCGATAAGTATCAATTCTTATGTCTGTATCATCTATCTCAACACTTTCTGATTCTTCTAACGCGGGTACAACATCGAATGACGCAAAGGAAGTATGTCTTCTATTTTGAGAATCAAACGGAGAGATTCTGACCAATCGATGAACACCGCGTTCGCCTAATAACATTCCGTAAGCGTGTTTACCTTTTACACTAAAGGTAACTGACGAGATCCCTACTTCTTCGCCAGGTGTAAATTCTTCAACCTCAAGTTTGTAATCATTTTTCTCAGCCCATCTCATGTACATCCGGAATAGCATATCTGCCCAATCACAAGCTTCTGTTCCTCCTGCACCTGAATTAATTGAACAAATAGCATCACGTTCATCATATTCACCAATGAATAGTGACCTTAGCTCTAGCTGATCCAAAAATTTTTCCAGAGATTTGATTAATTGTTCGACTTCAGTTTCTGCATTATTGTCTTGAGCTTCCCTGGCCAACTCGTGAAGAGTTTCAATGTCGCTAACTTGATTTGATAAATCTTCAATTAAATCAATATCGCTCTTAAGAGATGAGAGTTCGGTAGTCACTTCTCTTGCTTTATCTTGATCATTCCAAAGATCTGGATCTTGAGCGAGTACGTCAAGGTCTTTGATTTTTTCATGAGCTTGTTCAATCTTTAAATAAACACGTGCTTGATCTACTCTTTCGCTTAATTGTGTTATAGCTTCTGAAAAATCACGCATTCAAAAAATCCTCTTCTTTCCACTTTCCCATCTGCGTTGGACGGAAAAACCTTCATATGGTGTAGAAAATCTATTCAACACCGAAGTTTGTGGTCATTGACCATGACAATGTTTGAACTTTTTACCGCTTCCACAATGACATGGATCATTTCTTCCAGGAGTAGAGTCAACTCTTACAGGCTGCATTGCTTGAGGAGCCTGCTGTGAAGGAGTACCTCCAAGACCTTGAGCACCGAGCGGATTATAAGCTGCTGATCCTTGCACAGGGTTGTCTGGAGCGACATAGGTTAATTTTTGGGGTTGCCTTGATTGAGGTTGATCTTTGACAACATCAAGCCTCATTACGAAGCGAACGAAATTATCCTCAATTGATTCGACCATTGCTTGGAACATAGTGAAACCTTCGCGTTGCCATTCTGACACAGGATCTCTTTGACCCATAGCTCGGAGGTTGATACCTTCTCGAAGATAATCCATCTCATAAAGGTGTTCTCTCCATTGTTGGTCAATAATATTGAGCATCACATGACGCTCAATCTCTCGCAATTTATCTGAGCCGAGTTCAATCTCTTTCTTCGCATATAGATCTAATGCATTTTCGACGAGCTTCTCTTTAAGTTCATCAATTGAGTTATATTTAGAAATTTGCTCTTCAGATAGATTGATTGGGAAATAGTTTGAAAGGTCTTTCAGCAAGGTTTGAATATCCCATGTTTCAGGGTATTCACCCTCACAATAGATATCAGCTATTCGCGAAATAACTTGTTCGATAATTCGATTTGCCTCTTCGCTTAAATCTTCACCATCGAGAATTTGTTGACGTCGTTTATAGATGATCTTTCGTTGCTCATTCATCACTTGGTCATATTTAAGAACATCTTTTCGAATTTCGAAGTTTCTGCTTTCTACAGTTTGCTGAGCCCTCTCGATGGATCTTGAAACGGTTTTTGACTCAAGAGGTACATCTTCGGGAAAAGCTCGATCCATCACCCAACTCATAGCGTTATTTGAAAACATTCTCATCAAGTCGTCTTCAAGCGATAGATAAAATCGTGTTTCACCAGGGTCGCCCTGTCGCCCAGATCGCCCTCTTAGCTGGTTATCAATTCGTCGAGACTCGTGACGCTCTGTTCCAAGAACATAGAGTCCGCCAAGATCACGCACTTTGTCGCCATCAAGTTTGCATTGTTTTTCTAAGTTAGATACCAGTGCCTCAAATTCAGCTTCGTTTCCTTCAATCGGTTTTCCCTGAGAAGCGAATTCCTGTGCTGCTAAACCTTCAGGGTTTCCGCCAAGCAAAATATCCACACCTCGACCGGCCATGTTCGTAGCAACAGTTACAGAACCAACACGCCCTGCCTGTGCGATGATTGTACCTTCAGAGGTGTGTTCTTTAGCGTTGAGTACTTTGTGTTTAACGCCAGCTTTGGTCAGCATTCTAGATAAACGTTCAGACTTTTCAACAGAAACTGTTCCTACTAGTACAGGCTGTCCTTTTTGGTGTCGATCCATGAGATCACGCACAACAGCATTATATTTCCCAACTTCTGTTTTATAGATGTAATCTGAATTATCGATTCTTTGAATTTCTCTATGAGTTGGAATAGAACAAACTTCGAGACCATAAGTATGCATGAACTCGCCAGCTTCAGTAATACCTGTTCCTGTCATTCCAGAGAGCTTCTCGTACATTTTGAAATAGTTTTGCAAAGTCACAGTCGCCAAAGTCTGGTTTTCTTCTTGGATTGAAAGTCCTTCTTTAGCTTCAACCGCTTGATGTATACCATCGCTCCAACGTCGGCCTTCTAAAATGCGACCTGTAAACTCATCGACAATTTTTACTTCACCATCTTGGACAATATAGTGATCACCCTTTTTATAGAGCTCTTTTGCTTTGATCGCAGTATTTAGCTGGTGAACAAAATTTTGGTACGAGTCTTCGTAAAGATTGTCTATTCCTAAAGAATCTTCTACACGAGCAATTCCATCTTCAGTAGGTGAAATAGTGTGCTTTGCTTCATCAACCTCATAGTCGCGATCTTTTTGCAGATTCTTTACTATCTTGGCAAACTGAACATATAATTCTGCTGCTTGAGATGCAGGTCCAGAAATAATCAGAGGCGTTCGGGCCTCATCGATCAAGATCGAGTCAACTTCATCGACTATGGCAAAAAATGGTTTTCGTTGAGCCTGATCTTGTTTACGAACAGCCATGTTATCGCGCAGATAATCAAAGCCGAATTCATTATTGGTTCCATAGGTAATGTCACAAGCATATGCTTTTCGTTTTTCTTCAGCAGAATTAATTTCCGCTAAAACCATCCCGACGCTGAGCCCCAAGAAAGTATGAACTTGCCCCATCCACATGGCATCTCGTTTTGCCAAATAGTCGTTGACAGTTACTACATGAACGCCTTCTCCTGCCAAAGCATTTAGATAAGCAGCTAAAGTTGAGACAAGAGTCTTTCCTTCACCGGTCTTCATTTCAGCAACCCAACCGTAATGAAGTGCAGCTCCACCCATGATCTGAACGTCATAGTGGCGTTGCCCCAATACCCGAGATGCAGCTTCACGCACTGTTGCAAATGCTTCTGGCATCAAGTCGTCGAGATCTTCGCCATTCTTTAAACGCTCGCGAAATTTCTGAGTTTGATCCCGCAACTCCTGATCAGTTCGCGCTTTCATTGCATCTTCGAACGAAGCAACAAGCGGAACTACAGCTTGACACCTTTTTAGCTTCTTGCCTTCGCCGACACTTAGTACTTTTTTAAGAACACTCACGTTTCTACGATACTATCTGCACACTCAATTATCAGGATTTGAGCGGCAATATTTTACCCTTTAGAGGGACTAATCATTCCTAAATGGCCGTCTTTTCGTTTATACACTACAGAGACCCTGTCATCTTGAGAATTTAGAAAAACGAAAAAGTCATGCCCTAAAAGATCCATTTGTAAAGTGGCTTCCTCTACTGGCATTGGCTTTAAGTCGATCTCTTTCATCTTTACTAGTTGAGCTTCCTCTTCTTCATTTTGTTCAAACAAAATTGAAGCAAGGTCTTCATCAGGAACTAAGGCATGAGTTTTAGGGTCACGCCTTCGAGGATGAAATCTACTGACTCTTTTCGACTTTAACTTGTGAGCTTGGTGTTCAATCTTGTCGATCACTTTATCTAGAGATGCTCCCGGTTCTACTCCTTCGCCATGTGCTTTGAGAAGATTACGCTTGCAATGAACTGTTACTTCACACGAAAATTTCTGTTCAGGATTTTTTACAGCTCTTTCAATAAAATCAATTTCTACTCTTGTAGCATCATGGACGAATCTTGAAATTTTTTCTAGCTTATCGTGAGCTAGCTGTTTAATAAAGTCGTCTACCTTAGTATTTTTTTCATGGATAGTGATCTCCACATGCCCTCCTTGAATGGCTAATTTTGTCCAGCTTACTCCGTTAGAGTTCACCCCACCAAGCTAAGATACATTCCGCTACATCTTCGCAGGAACATGAATTGTATCCATTTAAAAGGGCTTGCCTGACTTGATTTATTTTGTGATGGTACATCGAATCATTGTCTGCAACTGAAAACAATTCTGACGCAAATAGTTCTACTGCGGACATTAAAACATCACCGTCAGTCCATTCTTGTGGATTCGGTGCAGCAATTAAGTCACGCATGAGTTCGAACTTTCTTCATCATATACTTCAAATCGGTCAAGTATGTCCTGCACTTTAGTTTCTTGTTTCAAACTTAACGCTATAAATTTCAAGGTTCGCCTCGTGCGCTATACACGACTAAATCAATGTGCCAATGTAAGAGAAATAACATCTTTATAACCAGCATTTCTAAGAGCTAAGTATGCGCCAAATAAGGAACTTCTGGTCGTAGCTACATCGTCGACTAAGAGCCATCTATCCCCTTCGGGTCTTTGTGTAACGACATAATGAGGTTGGCTGAGTCTTTCTTGTTTCGAGCTTAGAGTCTGCTGAAATTCTTTGTTTTGGGCTAGTAGGTTTTTTGCTTTAAGCCCAAAAACCTTTGAGAATTCATCAGCGATAAATCTACCTTGATCAAATCCTCGAGTATTGACTCGAATCTTTGAGCTTGGAATGTATGTAACGTTTTCAAATGGATAGATATCAAATCGAGCTTTAAATGCGATCGCAGACAATTTTGAGATGTGTTTTAGATGGATAAAATTATTGTGATACTTTGCTTGTAAAACAATCGGTTTCAGCTCTCGATAACCATAAAACCAATAATGTTTAAGAATTAAATCGCCTTGTTTTATCTTTTGAAAGCGAAGTTCAAAATGATCTTCAAAAACGGATAAGCAACTACTGCATGACACACAGATAAAGTACCAGCCACAAAGGACAAAAAAGATCTAATATCGGTAATGCTCAGCTTTATACGGACCTGACACATCAACATTTAGGTACTTCGCTTGGTCAGGGCTAAGTTGGGTCAATTCTGCCCCAATTTTTTCTAAATGTAAACGAGCAACCATTTCATCGAGTTCCTTTGGCAATCTATGGACTCCAATCTCGTAGTTACCATTAAATAATTCCATCTGAGCCAAAACTTGGTTCGTAAAACTGCATGACATAACAAAACTCGGATGTCCTGTTGCGCAACCTAGATTTAATAGTCTTCCTTGTGCGAGCAAGATTATGCTATGCCCGTCTAAAAAGTCGTACTGGTCCACTTGAGGTTTAATATTCCGACAAACAACATCACTGGAAGAATTTAATGTTGCGACATCGATTTCATTATCAAAATGTCCAATATTTCCAACCACCGCATTATGTTTCATCCGTTTCATGTGCTCAAACGTTATAACGTCTCTATTCCCTGTTGCTGTTATAAAAACATCGGCTTCATCAATTACGTCTTCCAAAATAACAACTTCAAAACCTTCCATTGCAGCTTGCAATGCACAAATAGGATCAATCTCAGTAATCAGCACTCGAGCACCTTGTCCTCTAAGCGCTTGAGCACATCCTTTACCTACATCTCCATAGCCACAAACAACTGCAACTTTTGCTCCCAACATTAAATCCGTAGCTCTTGATATCCCATCGACGAGCGAATGGCGACAACCATATAAATTATCGAATTTTGATTTTGTGACAGAATCATTTACATTGATTGCAGGTACTTTTAAGATACTATTTTCAAACATTTGATATAGACGACTTACACCTGTAGTAGTTTCTTCGCTAACTCCAACCAAACATGACATAGCCTGAGAGAAAAACTTGCCCTGTGATTCTAGTGTGGCACCAATTGTAGAATTTAGGATCTCTTCTTCGAGTGAGTCGACATCTGTATCAATTACTGAGCGATCATTCTCAGCTTGAGCTCCACGATGCAAATATAAAGTAGCATCTCCTCCATCGTCCAATATCATCGTTGGACCGATATCATCGGACCAATCTAAAGCTTGCTGGGTACACCACCAGTAATCCTCTAAGGACTCATCCTTCCAAGCAAAAACAGGAATTCCCTGAGGTTTATCAGCAGTGCCGTTAGGACCAACAACGACTGCAGCAGCTGCATGATCTTGAGTAGAGAAGATATTACAGCTCGCCCATCTCACGCTTGCTCCCAACTCCACTAGAGTCTCTATTAATACAGCAGTTTGTATTGTCATATGCAATGAACCGGTGATTCGAGCACCTTTTAATGGCTTGGACTTTCCATAGAGTTCTCTGAGCTTCATAAGCCCAGGCATCTCAACTTCAGCGAGTTGAATTTCGTGTCTACCAAAGTCCGCAAGAGATAAATCTGCGACTTTATAATCAATAGTGCTTAGCATTAAAGTTCCTCTAGCTACTTAGTCTTGTGTATTTTTCCAGTGATACATTGCAATGCCTGCTGCAACTGAAGAATTCAGTGATCTTGTTGAGCCATACATCGTAATTTCGTATATTGCATCACATGCTTTCTTAGCTTCATCAGTTAAACCTACACCTTCATTTCCAAAAAGCATCAAAGTGTTTGGCTTTAGTCTTTGATTTTCTATCGGGACTGAACTCTCGCAATTATCGATACCTACCATCTGCAGATTATTTTCATCAGCATATTTTCTTAAGCTTTCAACGTCATCGTGATGATAAACATCAATATATCGGTAAGTAGCCATCGCCCCACGCCGGTTCCACTTTTTTTCTCCAACTACATGGAATCCAGAGACATTAAAAGCGTTGGCGCTTCTTGTTATGGTTCCGAGATTTAGGTCTTTCTCCCAGTTTTCAACTGCTATATGTAGAGGATGTCGAGTCTTTTGCAGGTCATCAACAATTGCTTCTATTGTCCAAGTCTTATATTTATCAATAACGTTTCGATTATCACCCTGTTCAGCTAATACAGGATCAATTCTCGGATCGATTGAGTCTGTCATTTAGCTAAAGCGTTTTTCAATTCCCAAATAACATCTACTGGTCCAGGATCTACTCCAGCCTCTAATGCCATATAGACACTTGCAAGTGAACCAATGTAAGTAAGGTCAAAAAGCTGAGCAAGTTCAGTTTCACCCTGTGCTTTGACTTCGATAATGTCATTCAAAGTTTCACGAATAAGTTCTCTAGTGATTTCGAATCTTCGCTTTACTTGAGGATGCTCAAAATCGTGACGCAGTTCAATCAAAGTAAATAGCTGCCTAGTCACATCACCGTGCTGACCATAGCCAACGATCTCGTTGTGATTCAGTTCTGGATAATAGTGCCAGTAAGCCGGAGCCTTAGCGTTTTCGTTAACATCACATTTAAATCTATACGCAGCAGCAGCACCTAGCGCTCCACCTCCATATATTACCGGTATTGTGGTAGATACTCTGGTGACAATCTGAGAAACAATATGATCAGCTTTAGGATCGATACATTCATCGCGACGTTTTTTAACTTGAACATAAGCTGATTCAATTTGCTTTATTCCCCCTGGAAAAATTCCAAGGTTATCTAGTGCTACGAAAATTGGCGAAACCAATGCTCCCATACATGCACGAGGCTGCATATCTTTAGGTGCTCTATATCTAACACACGCGCTAGGCCAAGAATTAGCAATCTCTTCTAGCGGTCCCCCAGAACTCACAGCAATAAGCTGTGCTCCAGTATCTCGAGCAGCAGATAACGCACTTAAAGTTTCTTCAGTTGTACCTGAATAACTAACAGCAATAATCAGAGTGGTTTCGTTAACAAAGTTCGGAAGTTCATAGTTCTTAGAAACCAATACGGGGATTGAAGCTTCAGGAGACAAAACACTAGCTACTACTTCTCCACTCACACCTGATCCACCTAGTCCGCACACTAGGATCGACTGCACCTTTGAAGAGTCGATTGATTTCGTATCTACTTCTAGCGCTGTATCAATTGCAGTTCTAATTTGTTCAGGCAATCCATGTGTCATGCCCAGAAAATTTATTGAATCCATCATTTCCCTTTATTGTGGTCCAGTAGTTGTTGACTTTAATTTTGAATACTTATTTTGAGTATCTTCATCTACATCATATGCTTTTTCAGCAAGTAAAACCGGTATCGAATCGATTATTTCATATGCTTTTTTGAGACGAGAGTTATATAAAACACTTTCTTGAGCAATATACTCAAGCGAACCCTTGTCAATTGGGCAGACTATGATCTCGATCAATTCACTACTTAGTTCTCGTTGTGCATTATCCACTTCTAACCTCGAATTACACTAAGTATTTCCTGAGTTTTTTCATCACAAAGCTCTTTAGAATTCGCTTCAACGTTTAGTCGAACTAACGGTTCTGTGTTACTAGCACGAACATTAAACCACCATTGATCGAAGTCAAATGTGTAACCATCTAAGTCATCTACTTCATCTTGCTGATATTTTTTCAAGACTTTTTCCATAGCGGCTTTCACATCAGATACTTCGGAATTAATTTCACCACTTTGAGAATAAGGTTCAAACTGTTTTCGGAGTTCAGAAAGTTTCATGCCTGATTGTGCAATAACTTCCAAAACCATCAGTGCCGCTATCAGTCCTGAATCCGCTCGATAATTGTCTCTGAAATAATAATGACCTGAATGTTCTCCACCAAAAATTGCACCAGTATCTGCCATTACTTGTTTGATAAAACTGTGCCCGACTCGAGTGCGTACTGCTTTCCCACCCATTTCTTCAATCGTTTGAGGAACAATCTTTGAACATATCAGGTTGTGAACAATTGATTCTCCAGGGTTTTTTGCCAATATAGACTGTGCCACAATCGCAACAGTTAAAAAACCACCCAAAGTCTGTCCTTGATCGTCTACTAGGAATACGCGGTCTGCATCGCCATCAAAAGCAAGACCAACATCGGCATTAGAATCGAGTACTTTTTGTTGAAGGTCTTTCAAATTTTCTGGTTGCAACGGATCCGCAGGATGATTTGGAAAAGTACCATCTAATTCTTCGTAAATAATCTCTAGATCACAATCAAGATCTTTGAACACGTACGGGACAACTAATCCTCCCATTCCATTTGCGGTATCTGCAATAACCTTTAGACTTGAGATATTATCTGGATCAATAAAGGACAGGCAGTGTTTCTTGAAATCTTCTAAAAGATTGCGCTTTTCAACCAGACCTACTTCTTCTACACGTTCGATCAATCCGGTTTCAACTGCAGATCTAATCTGACTAAGTCCTGTTTCTTGGCCAATAGGAGCTGCTGAAGCTCTACATAGTTTTAAGCCGTTGTATTGTGATGGATTATGTGAAGCTGTGATCATCGCTCCAGCCATCTCTAATTGCCCACTTGCAAAATAGAGCATGTCAGTAGAAGCCAAACCTATATCAACAACATCAGCTCCAGCTAAAGTTGCACCTTCTATAAATGCTTTGGCGATTTCAGGTGAAGAGCTACGCATATCATAGCCAACCACAATCGATTCAGCATTAAGATATCGAACAAATGCATTTCCGATTAATCTAGCTAAAGAGCTGTCCCATTGTTCAGGATATAATCCACGAATATCATAAGCCTTAAAAATTTTGTCTAGATCTGCATTTATAGTTTCCGTCACGACACTCAAGTTTAATCTTTAAATATGTACTTTCTCGAAGCTTGCCAAAATCTTCCTTTATCTAGGTATAAAAGGAAAAAACAACCTGCAATACCAGTAAGAAATAAGAAATATGAAATCCATTCCGAAGAATCTCGTTTTAATTCGATCTTGACTTCATTATCGGTTGGTACAACGATCATGAAATTTGGACTAGCGCGATAAATCTCCTCGGCGCCTGTTGCTTTGAAAGTTGGATAGTAAGAAACTTTTACTAAAACTGGTTCTCCCACTTTGTCGACGTTGAATGAAATAGAGTCTTGTCGTAGATCGATATTCGTAACTTTAACATTTGACTCTAAAGATCTCTGTTCTTCTGGTAGTGGGCTTTGTAACGCTTCGCTTGCAGTTTTTCTTTGCCACTGTTGGGGTCCATCATCGACGAAGAACGGGAATTGCCCTAGGTCAGTCCACCATTGCCAAAGCCATTTATTTCCACTCTGCTGCCAGTATTGACTATCGGTTTTGTCTGTAATCACTACTGGATCCACAGCAATGGGTTCAACTAGATTTGAATTGGTGATCTCGTATATTTCCCATCCGAGAGGATCTGCATTGTCTTGGTCGCCAACAATTGATATCAGCCGCAAGTCTGGATGTTCTTGAGCTTTAGCTCTTACTTGTTCTGAATGGGCAAAGAAATAACGAACTCCCATTAGACGCATGTGTTCGACTCCACGATCAAAGTCGTTAATGTCTCCATAGGCTCTAGGAAAGCAATCATCGGTTTCTATATTTTGACCATCTACGTTTTCACACAGCGGCCATCTAACTGGATTTGAAGGTGATTGTGAAACCTGTGCAACAGTTAAAAAGTGATATGCAGTTGAACCAGCTGCTTCATAGTAAAGGCCTTCTTGTGATGAAATTTTGTGATCTGTGAAATATGGCAAAAGTGTCATTGCTAATGTGGTGCCATAGCTTCCGCCTTTAGTTTCCCAAAGCGCTCTTCCAGGCTCTAGTTGGTTTGCTTCATCTATTACGACCTTGAATTCCTCCCATGCAGGCCCTCTACCTTCGTACCCTTCGTAATTGTAAGTTGCCCATCCACTTGCAAGCCCACGCCGATCTTGACTTAGCTGGCCGATCGGACCTTCTAGTGGACCTATGGCTATAACATCAGAAATTCTTTGCGGAATTCCTATAAGACTTGCTAGAAACAAAAATATCAACAGCGAATACAGAAAAGTTCGCAATCCTTTTGCGAAATTTAGAAGCATCGGACGTTTTTTTGTATAACTAAAACGAGCTAAAGCGGTACTTGGGATTCTAAAGAGTTCTCCGTATCCAATAGCTGCTACAAAAAAGATAAACAAATACCAAAAGGGTAAGAATCTCAAATTCCATGCATGTCCTTCAGGCCATTGGATAAACATCACTGCCATTAACACTGCTGTGATTACCAAGGGCACAATATTTTTTCTCAGTAATGCAGCCGATAATATAAAGCCGATCGCTGCAGGAATGAACACTGGCAAAAGAAAATATGCAGGAGAAATGTAGAGATCATAAATCTCGTTAATTGAAGTCAATGGATTATCGATGAGTTTTTCATATCGCATGTTAGTCGTGTATCCAAAACGCAAAAACATCGGCAATAACCATATGCTCGAAATGAGCACACCAAATCCGAGCGAAGCCATATCTTTTGCAAAAGTAAAGACTTCTATGTTCTTCTTTTTCCAAATTCCCCAAGCAACAATTCCAACAACGGATAACGATGCACCAAGTACATAAAAGAGTTCAATAGATACTTCATTATCAAAGAAGTACCTGCCTACGGCTCCGATTGAAAAAATCATTACAGTTATCCAAGCTAAAAGCGAATAACCAATTACCTTTATATAGCCTTTGCGAACTACATATTGCGCCCCCCAAAAAACTATTGCAGCAAAACCAGCAAAAATTGCGACAACTAAGTGTGAAAGTATCGTAAGTGCAAAAAGCACAGCAACTCTTGCTCTTTTTTTATCTTCTCTGATGCTTACATAGAAAGCCCCTAAGAAAAGTAAAGAAAAGCTCAAAGCAATTGTAAAGGAATACTCTCCTGCCATATTCGAAAGAAGTGGACCTCCCATAATCCAATGATTTCGTTGAGCAGTTTCATAATTTACAAGTGTTGATTGCGTTGGATCTAAAACCGCATTTGCTCGAGGATCTCCTCCGAAAAACAAAAAAGCTGTAGCTGCAAAAGACATCAACATTGGAATAGGCCGAGGAGACTTTAGTGAACGACCCAAAACGTAAGCGCTAATTGGAAGTGTAATTGCACCAATTGCAGTAGTTAATTTAAATGCGATGTTATAGGGCATTAAGATTCCGAGAATGATTGTTATAAGTGCAGGGACTGGAAAGTAGTACTGCCCCACCGGAAACCCTGAATAAAAGTCCATTGTCCAGCCAAAAATACGAAATCCTGGCAATAAATAATCTCTCATGAATGCAGGCCACCAAACATGTGCACCCATATCTCCACCCGTGGCAGTAGTATCTTGAAATATCAAGCTTGGCTGAAGTGCTGATAAGACAACCAATACACAGGTGCTTACACCGATGAACGTAATGATTCCGAGAATTAAGTTAGGGTTGTTTTGATATCTCGCCTGCAAACTTACAGACTTTTTGCCTAATGATTCCTTGATTGAATTTAAACTCGATTTTTTTGACACAGTGTTTATAGTTTAGGCATTAAATGCTATCAACATATCACTATTGACTATATGCGAATTATATTCCGTCTAGATTTTGAGATCTTTTGCATATTCCAAGACCGAATTTAAATCAATATCTTGATCTTTTGATTCCCATTTCTGAACTTCGCATCGCCCGCAGCGTCTAAAGGCGACATCATTATCACCTAAAGTCATGTTAATTTCTACATATGTGTCACTTTTGCAGCTTGGACATTTCATTTCTAATCTCCCTATAAAAGAATTCGTATATTACGAATATTCGGCAGATTCGCCTATAGCCTTTAAAAAAAGCCGATATGCAGGAGATAAGCAGGATTATCGAAAGAAAGCAATAAGCAATACTGTTGTTAAATTAAAACCAACATGTGTAAAAATTGCAGCATCGATCCTGCCTGTATAAGCAGTGAAAATGGCACAAGCCAAACCAACTAAAAGCAACTGCGTCAGTGCAAGTGAAACATTCGGATCAGCCAAGTGGACAACTGCGAATAATATAGCTGAGATCAATATCGCAACAACTGGTTTAGTGCTTCGGCTAAGCCCTCGTTGAAATAACCCGCGAAAGCAAATTTCTTCGATAAGTGGTACCAGCAAGGCAACCAGGATCGCAAAGACAATAAAAGCGGCTCCCTTGGATTCTTCAACACTTCTTACGATTTCTTGTTGGGGTGCATCTCCATCTTTTAATAGCAATAGCGGAAATCCTAGAATTATCCCTGCTATCTGAAGACCGATACCTACGAAAATAAAACCAGGAGAATACCAATTAAATCTAAGACCATAGTCTTTGACAAAACTACCTGAGCCTCTAAATTTACTTACTAAAAATGCATAAGTGAGAAATACTATACTTTGGGATAGCAATACTGCGATTATTACCCACAAACTTGTCGTCAAATCACTTAATACGTCTTCAAACTTGAGTGCGGAATCATTTGCGCTGTCATTATTAAACTTGATCGCCGCATAGATGAACACGCCTACTAACGCAGGAATAAAACCAAGTAGATAGCTGACTATCCCACCGATACCCGCTATCACGCCAAATTTGGGGACGCTCTTCTCTCCCATTGGTGCCGTTTGATTTATTTCCACATGGGAAGTTTTCTATACCTTTGGCTGTTGTATCTATTTATGCGCAAAACTTTGTTTGCATTTTCACAAAAATTAAGCAATTTTGATAGATAGCTTCGTATATCTATCGAAAATCCGCCTAACATATACGCAAAGATTACAACCATGACAAGTTTCGACTAAAAGGCAGTAAATGGAAGATCAAAGTTCTAAACCAAAACAACCTACATCACCAAAAAAATCCAAGAACAAAGGTGAAAGCCCAACACCTAAAGAACCAAGCTCTAAGAAATCTAATAATGTTGCCTATTTTGTTCTGGCAGCCATAATAATCGTAGGACTTGTTCTTTCAAGCCAAGTTTTCGAAAACTCGAACCGGGTAGAGATTCAGTATTCCGGAGTAGAAAATAGTTTCTTGCAAAAAGTGGAAGATGGCAATGTTAAATCTGCCCAATACGAACCAACTAGCGGAAAGATCACTGGAGAATTAAATAAAGAATTTGAAGGAAGTAAAGAATTCACCACGAATGGCCCACTAAATGATCTACCAGAATCAGTGCTTACATTGTTACAAGAAAATGATGTCGACTTTTCATACAAGCCCGAACAAAACAATATTTGGGGAGTACTACTACCCTACATTTTGCTTTTCGCAATCGTCGGTGGCTTCATCTTCTTTATGATGAAAAGAGCTCAAGGTCAAATGGGTTCTGTTATGAATATTGGAAAATCAAAGGCAAAAATATTTACCACTGAAAAACCTAATACCACCTTTGCGGACGTCGCAGGATACAGCGCAGTAAAGCAAGAAATCTCAGAAGTTGTTGATTTTTTGAAGAACCCTGGAAAATTTAGAGATATTGGAGCGCGAATCCCTAGAGGTGTCTTATTAGTTGGCCCTCCTGGTACTGGTAAAACATTAATTGCGCGTGCAGTTGCCGGAGAAGCAGGTGTACCATTCATTTCTGTAACTGGTTCAGATTTTATGGAAATGTTTGTAGGTGTGGGAGCATCTAGAGTTCGTGACCTATTCACTACTGCCCGAAAACTCGCACCTGCAATTATTTTTGTTGATGAAATCGACTCTATTGGAAGAAAACGTGGAGCAGGACTAGGTGGAGGCCACGACGAAAGAGAGCAAACTCTAAATCAGATGCTTTCCGAAATGGACGGATTCGAAACCACAGACGGTATCGTGATGATGGCAGCTACTAACCGACCAGACATTTTGGATTCTGCATTACTTCGTCCCGGACGTTTTGACCGCCAAGTAGTTGTTCCGCTTCCAACTCAAGAAGAGCGAGCAGAGATTCTAAAAGTCCATTTTAAAGGTAAAAAGATAGCTGAAGATGTATCTATTGACACTCTATCTAGAGCAACACCAGGAATGAGTGGAGCATCATTAGCAAACCTTGTAAACGAAGCAGCACTTCACGCAGTACGAAGAGGCGAGAACGAAATTCACTCTGATGACTTCAATTCTGCAATTGATCGTGTACTAATGGGACTTAGACGGCCTAGCATCATGATGAACGACCATGAAAAGAAATTGACTGCTTACCATGAAGGTGGTCACGCTATCTTGGCTTACCTATGCAAGCATGCAGACCCTGTGCATAAAGTTACAATTTTGCCGACAGGTATGGCGCTTGGAATGACTCAACAACTTCCGCTAGAAGAGCGACATTCGTACAATCGTAACTTCTTAGATGATCAGCTAATGGTTTTACTCGGAGGCAGAGGAGCTGAGAGAACGGTATTTGATAATGTTTCCACCGGTGCTCATAATGACCTTGTTCGAGCTACCGAGATAGCTCATTCGATGGTTAAGGAATGGGGCATGTCTGAAAAAGTCGGTCCGATGGCATGGGGAGATTCAAATGCCGTATTTCTCGGTGATGAGATGATGCAATCAAAAGCATATTCAGATGACACCGCTAAGTTAATCGATGATGAGGCTCAATCAATTTTGATGCAAGCAGAAGCACGTGTAACGAAGATTTTGACCGAATATCGAAAAGGTCTTGATGCTATTGCAGCTGCTTTGACAGAGCATGAAGAGATTTCGGGAGATGATATACAACGCCTTGTAGATGAAGCGATGGGTCGAGAATGTAAAGACAGCGTAGAGGGTTCAAAAGTCGAAGTCTAGTGGTTAGCACACTGCTCGATTTTGCTTCCTCTCACGCTAGCTACAGCAGCCCAAAGATCCGTTGCTGTTATTGTCCCTAGAAAAGCCTTCTGAGTTACACCAGCTGAGTCACATACTATTAATGTAGGTACTGCCTCTATCGAATATTTTTCGTGCAAAGTTTTTCCTTCAACATCTTGATAATCAGCTATATACACACCGACTTTTTCGGTAATTAAAACTTCAGCTTTACTTTTAACCAAATTACACGATTCACAACTACTTGATGAAAACAAAACCACGACTGCTTCTTTGTCTGTCATACCGAAATCAGAAGTATCAATTTTTGCAGGAGCGTCATAAGAAGGTATTACAGTCTCAGCTCTTTTTGATCGGCTTACCCAAATGAGGACTGCTACTACACTCACCACTAACGATGAATAAATCACCCAAATCATGGAGCTAAGTTTATTCCAGAACTATACCTAGATTGCCTATCATTAGAAATCCCGACAGATATTCGCTTGTCAGAGCTAAGAGTTAGCATCACACTAGTGTTCGGATCAGTAAAATCGATCGGTATTGCGATAAAGCTCTGGCCTTTTACTTCAATTTTTGTATCTTTCACATCCTTAGAATATTTAATCGTGACATTTGCAACGTCTTTACTCGGATTATATAAATACAAAATGTCTTCACCTCTTGCAGGCAAGACAAAAGCTTGAGATTGTTTGTGCAATAAATCTCCAGAAGCAACAGCATTATTTCTACGACTTAACCACGAACCAAAAACCCCTTGAGAGTCTTGACTTTCAGCGCTTTCAAGTAGTGCAGCCAACATTCTGGGCAAGAAATCTTGACCAGGAACCTCAAAGTTCCCTTGGGAATTCGCAATCATCGATTGAGGTTCTAAACTCACGAAGCGATTGTCATTTGAAAACGCTTCAAGAGACACCGACTGCGATGTCGCAGTGTCATTGTATCCACTAACAAAATCAGCTCGAGCACCAGGAACGAACGATTTTTTGTTGCTCTCCAACGCCGAAGAGCTTCCAATAATTGTTTGGCCAAAAATATCGTCTAGCCCATCGAAAGTTTGAAGAACTTCACCCACAAAAAATCCACTTCTAGCTGACACTTTTAAATTCAACTGGCTATATCTTCCATATTCTTGTTGCAGATTAATTGATGTCCTACCTCGCGCTGAGATAATTACTCCTCGAGTTTCACCTAATCCTGCTCTAGGAGGATCAACTGTCCCATCAAGGAATTGCGCTGTAATATCGACTACTACTGCTTGAGCATACGGATTAGAAAGAACTAACTCGGCATTTGAGTTACGCAATGTTTGGATTCCCAAATAATGTTTTACAGCAGAAGTTGCAGATTTACACTGCACGAATTCTATTCCATCGCTTAAATTTAGAACTCTGAATGGAACTACAGAACCAGCAAAACTTTCTATATAAAGCGACGCGTCTGCCTTATCGGTGATATCTGATAACGCTACCTCTATGCTACTGAGTTTAGGAACGTCAACATTTTTTCTTCCCAACACTGCCCCATCGCTTGCATGAGCCATGACTTTTACTTGCGCTGATCGATCGGAATCGGCATTCGTTAAAATCACCAGATCATCTTGAGATGGATCGCCCGCTATTGGACATGACCAAGAAGTAGAAAATGCACTTACATTCACTGCATCAACAGGAGGGTCAACTGACTGAGCTTTAGATTCATTTCCGAATCCACCGCTTAAACTAACACCGGCAACTATCAATGAAATAGTAACAAAAAATGTGAGCAATCCTAACCGTGAGTTCTCGTTAGAATTTCTAAATCTGAAAAATCTCAGTTTGCCTACTAGGCCTTGTTTTTCCTTTGCTTTTTCCAGCTTAATTCGACTCATTTAGAAACCTCTTCGTTTTCCATTTCATCCATCGAGTCAACGATTTCATCAAACTTATGTTCAGAACTTAGATCTAAACTTTTTTCTTCAAAATCCAAGCCATCGGCATCAATTTCGTCAGCTGGTTTTAAGTCTTTGTCGTTTTTCTTTTTTCTAAACTTTTCAGATCCAGTAAAAACTTTGTTAGTCATTTTGCTGGCCAAAATTGGAGTCTCAGCTAACAGTCGTTTTCTTCGAGGCCAGAGAACTATTGAACTTAAAGCCACAATTGAAAAAGCAGAAACAATGAGAGTCATCAGCGAAACTCCGGGAGAATATAATTCAGTCTCGGGAGATTCAACTGTAGAAACCACTTCGGCAAGTTCGATATCTCGAGCACGCTGATCAAATCCAAAACTTTCATTTAGTTCTGAATTAACATAAACAACCAAACCTTCACGATCACCAAGTCTGATCAGATCTGTTTGCGTGTCGAATGCCCTGAGTAATGGAGCATCAGATTCGATGACACGCTGACCTGGAGCAATTGAGGTTGGGATTACGATTGCTTCGATACCTAGTCGGGCAAACATTCTGCCTGAATGTTGAGTCTCTCTAGCCATCACTTTCGAGTAAATCGCTCTCACTTCATCATCTAGTGAAGTTGCTGGTCCGACTCTTGAAGTAAGGATAGAAGGTTGTGCCCCTGCAGATAACATAAAACTTCTATTTAATGGCGCTAAGACGCTACGTCCAGGTACTGTCTTAGAATTTCCTAGATACAATACCCGGGAATTTTGCTCAACATTAAGTTGATTAGACCAACTTCGCTGTGGCAATCCCATGTTTCCATCTTTAAGAACCCACCCACTTGAAATCGATATTGCGAATACAGCCAAAACACTCAAAGCTGTTCCGATGTGAGCGAGCCCAAAAGATCTTTGCTTCATTTCATCAAAGTATGAGCTAAGACAAACACCGACGCTTAAAGCACATATCAATTGCAATAAAGCTATCTGAACGCTTGAATCAAGAAGTGGTTGATCAATAGAAACCAGATAACCTGCAACGCTGAATAACAGCCCAAAAGTAACTACTAATACTCTGATGTCGCTCACTTTTTCGTTACGGCAAATCATTAGAGCCCAAAGGGTGATAGCAGCTGTGATGAATGTAAAAACAGTCGTGCTTGTATTTGGAAAGATGTACTGTTCAAGCGACAAAGAAGCATCACTTAAACCAAGTAGAGATCGATCTATTCCTTTAATCGAATCGACGATTATTCCAATGTTAACTATTAAGCCAATTGCTATTGCTGTAATGGTAAATTTCAATCCGTCAATAAGCGCCCTAAGTGATCCTTCTTTGATTGTACGCTGAGACTGATGTCCAACAATAGAAAAAGCAAATGCCAACACCATGATCAACGTTATTGCAGAAGGCACAAATGCAACCATTAATGCTGTTGTAATTGCAGCTTGACGCAACTTTCCATTCCCAAATGCTTTTAACAAATATGGAATCAACGCGATCAAAATAAGCGAGTCAATTCCACCTTGAGAGAATGCAAAAATTCCAAGCCCAAAAGAAACGTAAACCAAAACGCCAGCGGTATTTGATCTTCCAACCACACCACGGTCTCTCATTAGTAATTTAATTCCTAAAGCCCCTATAGGTAATAGCGACAGAATAAAAACTATTTGAGCAATAGATGAATTTCCTAAGAACAATGCCGTCAATAAGATAGAGACCAACCTTGCTAAAGTCGAAGAATATGCAGGTTCACTACCGACTGGAAATCCACCGTGCAACAAAGCATTTATCTGCGTATCCAAATTTGGCCAGCTTGTAAAATTACCCACTGCAGGTATTGAGCTAAAAATAAGGCTTCGAGCTGCAATCAAATAAACAACAACCGCCGCAAAGTAATATCCGAATTCACTTGTTTTGTTTGCATACTTCTGAGATGCATAAGATTTAGAAGCCGAGGCTAATTGCTTTAATTGTCTATTACGTGTAAAGAAAGTTATAAATTTTCTAACTCGTGCAGAGCCTGCGATCTGATATCTCGAAATAACACGATCAGGAACTTCACGCGTCTTTTGAATCTGTTTTCTGGTCTTAAGTAACTCGCGAATATTTTTCAGATTCCAAAGCCATCCAGAAAATAAAGTTGCTGAACGACCCGGATTAAGTTTAAAAAGCCAAACGATTCCCTCGATCGAATGCAATAAGAACGCAAGAGGCAATATCCAAAACAGTGATGTTTTAGATGAGTTTTTAACTACAGCTCTCATCCGATGACGAGCAACTATGGCTTTCGAAGATATTCGAGACTTTCGTTGATGGTCGCTTGCTCTATGGTGGTAAACAACAGCATCAGGCTGCACAAGTACTCGTGCACCTAACAAATGCGCACGCCATGCAAGATCGATATCTTCAGCACCTGGAAAACATTTTTCATCGAAACCTTCTAGTGCTCTAAATAAATCTGCTCTAACAAGCATTGTTGCACTTGAAGCATAAAAAACATCTCTTATTCCGTCATGTTGTCCTTGATCAACTTCTTCTGGTTCGATTCCACTAAATGGAACACCAAATCTGTCGATCATCCCACCGACTTCTATCAGTTCACTTGGGTGTTGGGCATCGAGAATTTTTGGGCCGACAATTGATGCGTTCGACCTAAATGCTTCTTCAACCATCAGCGCTATCGCACCTCGTTTGATTATTACATCATCGTGACAAATCAGAACATAAGTAGCGCCTTCTATTGAATCCACAGCAATATTTACTGCTTTCGCGAAGTTAATCTTGTCGTCGGTTCTTTTTACAAAGGCTGAGGGTAAAGTCTCTGAGACTCGATCTTTGATCTCCTCTTCAGAATTCACATCCAGCACTAATGTGGTCAAATCTGGATAATCTTCATTATTAAGAGATGTTAGACATTCCTCCAGCCATTCCCCAGGATTATGGGCTACTACTACAGCTACTACACTCGGCCAAGCGAAAGCCGGGCCACTGTTTTGATCGTCTATATCTGGGTTATCTGAATGATTGGCTTCTTCAATTTTCATGGGATGAATATTCTACACTATTTGCTCTGCTTGCTTCTGCAAGCAGGTACATGTACAATGGTGATATGTCAGATTTAAAAACAAACATCAGAGATGGTGCATACGTTGCATTAGGTGCAGCTGCGCTTGGAGTTTCCCAAATCTCCAAAAAGACGGACGAAATCAAAGTTCATCTAAACACTTTTACTTCCAAGTTAGAACCAGCGCTAAAAGATGTAACGCCTAAAATTATCGAAGCAAAGAATGCAGTTTCAGAGACAGTTTCACCACTGACAGAAAAAGTTGGACCGGTCGCTAATAACGTCGTTTCACAAGTTAAATGTTATACACAATCAGCATTGAGCTCTTCTAAAAAAATTGCAGAAGAAGCAAAAAAACGCGTCTCTTAAATATCAATGAACTTGACCATCCTCTGCGGAGGTATAGGTGCGGCAAAATTACTTCAAGGATTTGCAGAACTAGATTCTCTTGAATATGACTTAAACATCACTGCAGTGGTTAATACTGCAGATGATGACTACTTTTACGGATTCCGAGTATGTCCTGACCTTGATTCAATTGTTTATCATTTAGCCAACATCAACGACCCTATTCGAGGATGGGGAAGAAAAAATGAAACCTTTAATTTCGTTAACACTTTGCGAGATCTAGGTGTAGATGCTTGGTTTAATCTGGGCGACAAAGATTTGGCACTGAATAAAATTCGTACCGATTTGTTAAAAAATGGATGTCCCCTAACGCAAGCTACAAATGAAATATCAAAGTTACTCAAAATTGAAAAAATCAATGTTCTACCAATGACAGACATTGAAGTTCAAACCTCAATCAATTCCTTGACGCATGGCAGACTCACAATGCAAGAATACTTCGTGAGAGAAAAATGTAATCCACAAATTCAAACCATTAGTTATCTAAACATTCCTAATAACACGACAGCTCAAGTTAGAGAAGCAATATTGAAGAGTGACCACATTCTCATAGCACCTTCGAATCCTTTTCTATCGATTTTTCCAATTTTGGAAATTCAAGAAATTAGTAACCTCCTAAGAGAGCATGAAAACAAGGTCTGTGCGATATCACCTCTCGTTAATGGTGACAGCGTTAAAGGCCCACTATCAAAAATACTTAAAGAATTGGGTTTCAAAGTCAATAACAGTACAATTGCAAATCTATATTCTGGCTTCATCTCCGACTTAGTCGTTAACTCTGGTGAAGAACCAAATCTGAAAGATTTAGGCTCCCCTGTTCTAGTTCATAGCACCGAAACTTATATGGATAATTTAGAATCAAAAACTAAACTTGCAGAGTTCTTAGTGAAAGATGTGTTGTCTTGATTCAAATAGTTCCAATTGAAGGTATCGGAAAAATAGCGCCAAAGATGCAAATTGCAGATTTGATTGCTAACAATGCAGCCGAACACTTCCCTTTAAATGAAAATGACTGCATTGTCGTAGCATCAAAAGTAGTTGCTAAAGCTCAAGGACGCATTTACAAACTTCAAGATGGCGAGACCAAACTCGATATTGTAGTACGAGAATCAAAACGAATTCTGCGACAACGTGACAGTATGTTAATTACTGAAACGAATCATGGTTTCATCTGTGCCAATGCTGGAATTGATGAATCTAATTGTGAAGAAGATGAGTTAATTCTCTTACCTGAAAATTTAGATTCAACTGCAAACGGATTACGTAAAAGATTTGAATCAATTACAGGTTTTAACTGCCCTTTTATTATTAGCGACACTTTTGGCAGACCATTTAGAGAAGGCCAAATTAATGTTGCATTAGGTTTTTCAGGCTTGAAATCAATAGCTGACTATAGAGGGGAAATTGATTTCTATGGCAATGAACTAATAAACACTCAAATTGCGATTCCGGATGAAATAGCAGCAGCCGCTGAACTTGTAATGAAAAAATCAACCGGAATCTGTGCAGTGATTGTACGAGGAATCGACAATGAATATCTAGGCAATGGTAAAGGATCAGACCTTATACGAAATCCTCGAAAAGATTTATTTCGCTAGTTAATTTTGTGCTCGATACCATTCGATAGTTCGACCAACCCCATCTTCTAATGAAGTAAAAGGATTAAATCCCAAATGTAATTGCGCACGTTTAAAATCTAAATAAGAATCCACTATCTCTCCATCTCGTGCAGGAGCATATCTTGGAGGGTCTTTGTATTTGAGCTTATCGGCAATCAAATCAAACAAACTTTGAACAGATGTTTGCTTTGATGTTCCGATATTCATAGACAGCCCAGAACCTTTATCTAGACTTCTCACAAAAGCATCAACCACATCATCTACAAAAATGAAATCTCTAGTCTGTGTTCCGTCTCCGAATATACTTGGTCGCTCTCTTACCATCATCTGAGAAATAAATCTTGCAACCACTCCGCCTTCTTGCGCTGTAGATTGCCTCGGACCGTAGACATTTGCTAACACTAATGCGACAAATTCAAGTTCATACATTGATCTGTAACAATTCAAATAGTCAAGAACAGCACGTTTAGATGCTCCATATTGAGAAAGCGGGACCAACGGATGCCCCTCTCTTAAAGGCAAAGTTTGAGGTTCTCCATATATCCCTGCAGTTGCTGCAAAAACTACTTTCGAGACCTTCGCTTTAACACAACCTTCTAAAACATTGATAGATCCGATAATGTTGGTCTCTGCATCGATTGCAGGTTTTGCCATAGAAGCAGCAACGTCTGATTGTGCTGCGAGATGCATAACCACATCTGGTTTTGATTTAACAATAAAATCAGTGACTCCACTCGATTTTATATCAAGCCTATGGAATGAAAACTTTCGCTGTCCATTCCTTCTGGCATCGGCAAGGTTCAATAACGAGCCTGAAGATAGGTCATCAACAACATCGACATTATGTCCTTCAGCAAGTAAACGATCCACAAGATGAGATCCGATAAAACCTGCTCCACCTGTAACTAATATGCGCATAAGGCTGATATTCTAGACCTCAGAAGGTACCTTTGATGACTGCAGCTCAGAATTTGGATCGATTTTTTCATTTGCCCCAATTAGCGTATATTCCTCTAACTTAGAGTTGCGGCCAATTCTTGAACCTAGCGCTACGATACTTTTTTCTATAACACAGTCGTTTTCGATATGAACATCATCATGAATAACGGCATTTGAAATCACGCAATTATCTTCAATAATGCAATTATCTCCAATTACGGCTGAGTCCAGAATAACATTCCGGCCAATCTTTACATTATTTCCTATTAACGAGTTACCTTTGACTTGGAGATCATCTGAATATTGAGAATTCTTTGGACCAAAAAGGCTCGCTGAGAGATTTTCTATGTTTATCAGAAGCTCATCTTCAGCAATATTTTCCAGGCCGTCAACATGAGCTTTGATGTATTTCTCTGGAGTACCAATATCAAGCCAATAACTGGTCGATTCCTGAGCATACATTTTTGATTCCTGTAAAAGTTGAGGGAAGGTTTCTCTCTCAACAGAAACTTGAATATCTGCTGGTATCAAATCTAAAAACTCTGGTTTTAGAACATATGTTCCTGCATTTATCCAATGACTAGGAGCACTTTCACGAGGCGGTTTTTCAACAAAGGCTATAACTTGTCCGTCTTCATGAGTTGGTACAACTCCAAATGCGGAAGGATCTTCAACGTATGTAAGCGAAATCGTTGCCATCGATCCATTGGATTTATGAAAATCGACAAGAGCGCTAAGATCCATGTCTGTCAGTACATCGCCGTTACAAACGATAAAATCTCCATCTACATCTTGAGCTGCAAACTTGATCGCGCCCGCCGTACCTAATGGAGAATCCTCCACAACATACTTGATATGTAATCCATCAAATGGATTTGTAGAAAAATATTCTTCAAATTCATCTGGTAGATAGCCTAATGACATAGTCACATCACTAACACCGTGCTTGAGAAGCCAGTGCAATTGTCTAACTAGAAATGGAATATTCAAAATCGGCAGAAGAGGTTTTGGTTTATGTAATGTAAGAGGACGTAAGCGAGTACCTTTTCCGCCTACCAAAATGATTGCTTTCATATCTAACTAGATTCTATTCTAAATAGACGCAAAAGTAGCGCTATCGGAAGCCGAATTGTTATGAAAAGCAAGGTTAAAACTCTCATAATCGGTTGCGACCGATATTTCTTTCTGGAAAATATATACAAGCTCTTATGATGTTGGAAAATTAGACGATAAGGAGTTTTCGTTGACGAACCTCCTCCAACATGAGAAATCTTTGCGAGAGGTAAATATATCGACTTCCACCCTGCAAGTTTGAGCCTCCGGCCAAGATCTACATCTTCGCAATACATGAAAAAATCCTCATCCCAACCACCGATCTCATCTAAAGCCTTGCGACGAAGAAATAACGCAGCTCCTGAAATCCAGTCAACCTCTCGAGTTTGATTTTGGTCTGCATCGAGTTCTTTATACCTTCTAGAAAAACGATTATTTGGTTTAAAAATTCCCAGCAATCCATGTCCTATTGCATTAACTATCGAAGGTTCGTTTCTAGCTGAAGGATAGATCACGCCATCTACATCGAGTATCTGCGGTCCGACACTTGCAACAGCATCATTCTCAGCAAGATATTCACAGGCTAGTTCAGCACATTTCAGATCCAATACAGTGTCTGGATTTAGAACGAGAATTATTTCTGAATCTGTATTTGCAATACCCAAGTTGACGGCTTTGGAGTATCCTAAATTAGCTTTGGGGTCGATAAAATGCACTCCGGCGAATTCTTTTTCTAATTTTGATTTTTCCTTTGCGTCCATACCGTTGACCACAACAACAATTTTTTGAGGTTGGTGCGATTGCCCTTCGACTGAAGACAAACAGCTAACCAAAAGATCTTTCGAGAAATACTCGACTACGACTACAGAAAAGTTCAAAGGCTTCATATATTTATGCGCTTGAGGTGCTCTTGCATCGCTTCTTCCCAGCTTCGCATTTCAATTCCCGTTTGATTCCTTAGGCTAAAAGTATCTAATGCAGAATACTTTGGACGCATTGCAGGACGATTGAGCGAAGCTGCGTCAATCTCAGAGAGATCGCTAGAGATACCTAAAAAGTCGCAAGCTTTTTGAGCCATAGTATATTTTGAGGTCACACCTTGATTAGCAACATTCAATAGACCTTTAATTCGGTTACCTAAACAGTATCTGATTACTTCAGCAATATCTTGAGAATAGGTTGGGGTACTTACCTGATCAGAAACCAGTGCACTAATTTCTCCTTTGCTTATACCTTTTAATGACCAGTTGAAAAAATCATTTTCAAGATCGCCGAAGACCCAAGCAACACGCAAAACAACCGAATTATGATACCTATCGGCTTCTATATCTCCACCCAACTTAGACTTCGCATAGACACTAAGTGGATTTGTTTCATCGTGCTCTCGATACGGGACTTTCGATTCTCCATCGAAAACAAAATCGGTGGAGAGATGAACTAAGTATGCATCTATCATTTCAGAAGCTGCTGCTAAGTTTCTGACTCCCAAAGAATTTATTGCATATGCGTTATCAATTTCGGTTTCACATAAATCTACATTTGTCATCGCTGCTGCATTTACAACACAGTCTGGCTTGTACTCTGAAAGAACATTATTCACATCGTTACGACTAGAGATATCAAGATCAGCTCTTGTTAAAGCCAAGTATTCGAATCCTGAATTACTCTCGAGTTGTTCACGCAGTGCCGTACCCACTTGTCCGTTCGCACCTGTGATCAATACTTTCATAATTTACTTTTCCCAGTTGTCTTCAATCACGGGAGCTCTCTCTAGCAGCGGTGTCCACCACTGTGGATTATCGACATACCATTGGATTGTTTCCTTAGCTCCAGATTCAAAATCTATTTCGGGTTCCCAACCAAGCTTATTGCGAAGTTTTGAAGAATCCAACAAATACCTTCGATCATGACTTGGTCTATCTGGCACAATAGTTTTTAGTGTTTCTGGTTTATCCAGCTGCTCCAAAACAATGTTGGCTATTTCTTCGATACTCTTTTCGATACCACTACCAACATTATAGGTCTCGCCAATCTCACCATTTTTTAACACCAAATCAATAGCTCTACAGTGATCATCTACATGAAGCCACTCACGTTTGTTAGCAGTTGTCTTATATAAAGGAAGTTGCTCATCATTGATAGCACGAGTGGTAAATAGTGGAATTACCTTCTCAGGAAATTGATATGGACCATAATTGTTTGAACAATTAGTAATTGTTATAGGAAGATCATAGGTCTCAAAGTATGCTCTAACCGCATGATCTCCACCCGCTTTAGAAGCATTATAAGGTGTCTTAGGTTTGTAAGGTGAAGTTTCAGAAAAAGCTCCAGGATCATTCAGATCAAGGTCTCCATATACTTCACAAGTAGAAACGTGATGAAATCTATTCAGTTTCACTCTTCTAGCTGCTTCAAGTAAAGCTTGTGTTCCCATTACATTTGTTTGAAAAAATCTTGTTGGATCAATAATTGCTAAAGAGTTATGAGATTCTGCAGCAAAGTTAACTACAGTATCGATTTCGTACTGTTCAAAAATTTCTAGCATCTTTGGGCCATCGCCAATATCTGCTTGGACAAAAGAAATCTTAGATTCGATATCATTCAAAGATTCGATGCATCCTGCATACGTTAGAAGATCTAAAGCTACGACCTTATCTTCAGGATACTTATTTACCCAATACCGAACAAAGTTGCTACCAATAAAGCCTGCAGCACCAGTTACTAATAACTTCAATTTAACTCCTTAGTAATTCTTAGCTTCTCAGTCTAGAAGATGAACTTATTAAGACCTAAGTCATACTTCAAATCGGGCATTCAACAGTCGGATCGACTCCACTAATTTCATTTGGCTCAGCAACAACCGCTGGAGTCTGAGCTGTACCAACAGTATTCTGAGTAGAACTACCCCCACTTGAAGTGTTTAGACCATCAAAATCACGACCTAGTTTTACAATTACATCTGCATCTGCAATTGCTGAAACTTTAACTAATCGAGCATCGATATAAGTAGCCAACAGCTTTGCCTTTTCTTCAGACGCCTCAGTGTAGTTAATCTCGGTTTCAGCCAAGCCAGCTGCATTACCTGTAGGCCCAGGAGCAAATCCAGCGGCTCTTAGTTCAGTCATAGTCTCAGCTGCGAGTCCAGTTCTACCCGATGCGTTTAATACACTCACTTTTACAGCGGATGTGCGAGGAAGTGTCGTCTGAGACGATTCGTCTGGACTTTGTGAATCAAATCTTCTAAGTTGCTCTAAAAGAGGATCCGCTTCTTCCCATTGCACAACGTCGAACCAGACACCGTTTATTCTCTCTGATTGCACAGGCAACATTTCGAAACGAACACTATTAGGATCATTAGGATCGACTCCATTGAAGGCATTCATTAATTTAAAAACATCAGTTTTAGACAAGTTCTGATCGACTGTTAATTTTGAGATAACAGCATCAGCAACATCTCTTCCTTTAATAGGATCAGCTAGAGACCTTTGCACCGCATGAGATGCAACTCTCCTCATAAATTCTTGCTGTCTAGCAATTCGACCAAAGTTAGATGTCGGATCTTTTTGCCATTGGCCATCTATAAATTGTTCGTAGTGTCGCGATCGCACATACGAAAGAGCTTGATCTCCATTTAAAGGCAAACAGCCCATCTGACCGTTCGTGTCCAAACCTGACTCGTTGTTTCCATTGTTATTATCTCTTGCAGGAGCTGGAAAATAAACATTGACTGTTCCAAGGGCATTTACAACTTCTTTAAATGTAGAAAAATCGACTTCGACATAATGATGTATAGGAATATCAAAGTTAGTTTGAATCGTTTCAACAACTTTGTCTGGCCCACCACCTAAGTCGGTGTTGTAAGCAGCATTTATCTTTTGAGTGCCGATTCCAGGAATATCGACTTTTGTATCTCGAGGAATGGACATCACAGTAGTTTTTTTCAACTTAGGATCTACGTGGACAACCATCATCGTATCTGAACGCTGCCCAATGTCGTCTTCACCGCCAACAAATTGGTCTCGGTCCTGATCTGATTCAACAAATGCTCGCGTGTCGGACCCAATAATCAGAAAATTTGCTGGTTTTCCTGCACCTGTTGCTGAGTCCAAATTCACATTTAAACGGTTTAAATTGGCGAATCTTGAGTCTATTATTCTGTGTACTGCGAAAATGCCTACAACACTTAAAGCTGTAGTTATGACTACAGCTGTAACAAAAGTTTTCCAAATATTTCGCACATTTTCAGATAACATATCTAACCATACATTCTATTCCCTATACTGAGCAATAACTCATTAGAGAGGCATAAACTTTGGATTCTGCATTTTTCCACGCTATGACTATTGCCTTCTCTCGCAGGGTAAAAACATACTGCGTTTTACGCAGGGACAATGAGGTTGTTCTTTGCACAGAACCTGCACAAGTTTTCAATTCCATTGCGGAAGTTCCAAACGATTTATTTGTCACGGGTTGGCAAAACCATGACGGGCTGAGTGGACACTGGAGTTCTTGGAAAAATATTGAGACCATCAAGAATAATCAAGCCTCAGCTGAGGATTACTTAAACCTAGCTAACTATTCATTGGGCAATTGGAAGAGCGACCTTGATCAGAAAACTTATGTCGGAACAGTTGAACAAATGCAAAATAGGATGAAAGAGGGAAAATATTTCCTAGCTAACTTGACGAGATCTGTTAAGACCAAAGCAAACTTTGATCCCACCTATATTGCTCTTATGAGTTCGCTTTATCATCACACTCCTAATCGATTCTTCTATTATTCTAAAGATCAATCAGTACTTGGACTTTCACCTGAAAACTTCATAAGAGTGAGCAACAATCAGATTACTTGTGAACCCATGAAAGGTACAAGCGTAGATTCAGATTCTCTGAGCCTGAACACAAAAGAACTCGAAGAATCTACAATGATGATTGATCTTACAAGGTCGGAACTCTCAAAAGTTTGTGATGCCGGAACAATAGAAGTAATCAATAGGGATGAAATAACGAAGCATCCGGGATTGTTTCAGATGTCAAACAAAATCACAGGGAGACTCTTGGACGGTCAAGATATCGCAAAAGTCATTTTGACACTTATGCCAATTGCTTCTGTGACAGGAACACCAAAACCTTATGTAATTAAAGAACTCGCATCAATAGAGCTCGAGGCGCGAGGACTTTACTGTGGAACCTATGGTTATATAGATAAGCCAAATAATTCATGTGAGCTTTCTGTTGCTATCAGAACGATTCATTTTGATCAAGATTCCACCAAGGTAGGTGCCGGTGCTGGCATAACCGTTAGATCAAGGCCACAGCTCGAATGGGAAGAAACTCAATTGAAGTTAGAAAAACTTACTTCACTGTGCGATTTATCCCTTTTGGAGGGTCAGTCCTCCGGAGCGGGGGTGTTTACTTCCACTGGGGTTTTTGGGAATAGAGTTTTTAGGCTTAAAGAGCATTGTGAACGACTAAGCGCAAATGCTGCTGAAATTAGTCTCGAGGTTTCAGCTAAAACGATCTTTGAACAGGCTACTAATTATCTTGAAGCTAAGCCAAGGGATGAATACAGCCGATTAAGAATTTCGATCAGTACTAACGGCGAAATTAAAATTGAATTGATCCCCCATCTGAAAAGTGACGATTCTCTGACTTTGGGCCTTGCTTGGTTAAGGAGCAATTCTGTTAGAAAAAATACGATCAAAACAATCAACCGAAGTGTTTATGAAAAAGCACTTGAACAAGCACAACTTTGTTCATTACAAGAAATCGATGACGCTTTGTTGATTATCAACAATGAGATCATTGAATCTACCCGCGCCAATGTTTTCGCGAGGTTTGGAGATCAAGCGATATCACCAACACATAAAGATTCTTTATCGGGAGTTTTGCAGGCTTCAGTGTTAAAAGAGTGGAAATCAAATCTAGAACTTATAGATAGTCCTCTTATCCTGTCAGATTTGAAGAACTGCGATGAATTAGTCATAACAAACTCTGTTCGAGGACCTCAAAATGTCAGTAGAGTTAGTTTCAAACCACTAAGTATCGATCTGCAGTTTCAATCCGAATCCACTGAATTAAAGCAATATCTACAACAAGAATTCGAGAAGGGATTTTCCTAAACCTTTCGTAAGCTATTAATCTCTCCTTCAAAAATCGTCACGTCACCATTTTCAGTTTCGACACTTAGTGAACCATCTTCATTAACTGTTTTGGCTAAACCAAAAATTTCACCATTAATTTGTTTCACATTAACATTTGATCCAATAGTTAAACAGCTTCGTCTAAAATCTTCAATCAACTCAATATCAGTCATCAGTTTTACTTTGCTCAAATAAGCTTCAATTATTCGATCTAACAATTCATTCGGCGTAATAAATACATTGAAGTCCTCTACTCCAACAGCAGTTGACTTCAATTCATCATCCAAGTGTTCAATTCCTAAATTAATCCCCAATCCAACAAGTAAGAATTCGCCTTCTAATTCAGTTAAACAACCTGCAAGTTTCAGTTGTTCTTTTTCACCATCTACAATAAGATCATTAGGCCATTTGATAGATGCTGGCACTCCGATATTTTCTAATACTTCTCGCGCAGATAACATCACTTTTGCAACTTCCAACCAATTATTTTCTGAGATAGGCGAAACGATAAATGTACAGAGCAACGATGCTCCTTCTTGATCAAGCCATACTTTTCCTCTGCGACCTCTACCGTTAGTTTGAGTATCAGCTCGATGAACGGATTTTAAAGCAAAGACGCCAGTCTCTTGACTGTTTTCTTTTAGCCAGGTTCTGGCTTGTTCTTGGGTTGAATCCACAGATTGATATTCAAATATGGGAATATCTGCAAACATCCGCATACGCAATGAGTCGTCCATATCTCTTAAGATACTTCCCTATAGAATTTAATTCAGAATCCAAAACACCATCTAGGAGAATTTGTGGCTGAGAAAATACTTATTGCCAATAGAGGAGAGATCGCTGTTCGGGTTATGCGGACAGCAAAAGAGCTTGGCTATGGGACTGTTGGTGTTTATTCAGATCAAGATCGCGATGCCTACCATGTTCGTTATGCAGATGAATCCTATTCTTTGGGGGGACTAACCAGTGCAGAAAGCTATCTAAACACTGAAGCTATTTTGGAGGTCATTGAAAAATCAGGAGCGACTTTGGTCCATCCGGGATATGGTTTTTATTCTGAAAATGCTGATTTTGCGAGAACTCTGATTGAAAAAGGAATCAAATGGATCGGACCAGGTCCGAAATCTATTGAATTGATGGGCGATAAAATCTCTGCTCGCGAGGTTGCGACAAAAGCTCAAGTGTCTATGGTTCCCGGGACTTCAGATCCGATTCAAAAAGTTGATGAGATTATTGAGTTTGGCGAAAAATATGGTTACCCAATCGCAATCAAAGCAGCCTATGGCGGTGGCGGACGTGGCATGCGTGTTGTTTTTTCAAAAGACGAAGCCAAGGAAGCTTTTGAAGGCGCAACAAGAGAAGCACAAAATTATTTTGGCCGCGGCGAGACTTATTTAGAAAAGTATCTTGTTAAACCGAGACATGTCGAGGTTCAAGTTTTTGGCGATACTCATGGAAACTATGTATATCTTTCGACTAGAGATTGTTCAGTACAACGCAGACACCAAAAGCTTATTGAGGAAGCGCCTGCTCCTCTTATTTCAGAAGAAACCGAAAAGGCAATGGGCGAACAAGCAATAGCCGTGGCAAAAGCTTGTGATTACTCCAATGCTGGAACAATTGAAATGTTGTTTGTTCCTGAACGCGATGGGAACAAAGAAGAGTTTTACTTTTTAGAAATGAATACCAGACTTCAAGTCGAGCACTGTGTGAGTGAGGAAATCACTCAAAGAGATTTTGTTGCGGAGCAAATTAGTGTTGCACAAGGTAACAAATTAAGTTTCACTCAAGACGACATCAAAGTAACCGGTCACAGTATCGAGGTAAGGATAAATGCAGAGAATTCTCATAGTGGATTCTCCCCTTCTCCTGGAACGATTACTTCAATGTCGATTGCAAATGGTCCTGGAGTAAGGTTCGATGGAGGATATGAAACAGGCGATGAGATCTCCCAGTATTACGACAACCTTGCAGGTAAATTAATTGTTTGGGCCGAAAATCGTGACGCTGCTATTGCAAGACTAAGTCGAGCAATCGATGAAACAAAACTGGATGGAATTTACAACACTTTATCTGCCCAAAAAGCAATGATTAACCATCAAGACTTTAAAGACTGCACTCATCACACAAAATGGGTAGAAGATGATTTGGATCCTCAACTTTGGAGCGACGAAACCCAGAATATATCTTCGGCGACCAAAGACGATGTGGAATTTTTAGATCTTCCTGTTGAAGTAAATGGCAAAAGATTTCAAGTTAAAGTTCAACTACCTGAAAATATGGGAACTACAACCAAAACCAAATCTAAACCGAAAAAAGCATTAAAGACTTCTTCGTCTGGAGCGAACTCTTCGGATTCAATTAGCGCACCAATGCAAGGAACAATCATTTCTGTTTCAACAGCAATAGGAGACAAAGTATCTAAAGGAGATACCCTTTGTATCCTTGAAGCCATGAAAATGGAGAACCAGATCAAGGCTCCAAGAGATGGTGTAATTAAAGATATCCTTGTGACTTCGGGTGATCTTGTTGGCGCTGGTGATACTCTAATCAATCTCGAGGAATAATGACCGAACTTTCTATAGTAATTAATGCACCGATTAATGTTGTTTGGGATTTCATTGCAGACATAAATACTCATCCATCATGGATGAAGGATGCTGTTTCTATTAAACGGTTAAATGATAAAGACAATCAAATAGGTGCAAAATATCTTTGCAAAACAACTGTTGGCCCTCTACGAACTGATGACCTAATGGAAGTTACACAATATGAAAAACCAAATTTAATTGAAATTCATCACATAGGCGCGGTGAAAGGACCAGGTAGATTCGAACTTAAGGCCATCGATCCTTCAACTACAAAATTTTCATGGATAGAAGAATTAACATTTCCACTTTATATGGGAGCAGGTTTTGGGAAATTTTTTGCAATGAAATTATTGCATCAGATATGGAAGAAGAATTTGGTTGAATTGAAAAAGGCAATAGAAAAGGGCGAGACAAACTAAATGTCTCGCCCTTTTAGCTTCGCTTAGAACGAATAAGTAACGTCTGTTACTTCACAACTAACTGAAGTTGGGTCATCTACAAAGCTTAAGAAAGCTTCAAACCCTACTCTGTCGTCTTGTCTCACATCAGATACATATGTCGAAGATGTGTAAACTTCACCGGTATTGCTTTCGCATCTGAAATCAATAGAATAGCTTTCAGTATCAGGAGTTTTATTTGTTATAAAACCAGAATAAATAATGCTGAATTCATCGATTTCAACATTCGCACCTGAAATCTCGTAATCTCCTGCTGAAACGCTGTCTCCAATGTTTCCAAAAGATTCCTCAAGATCTCGACCAGCTTCTTCTGCGAATATTCCCAAAACAACAATACCTAGCCACATCAGTATTCCTACTACCATCCATGCAATACCCAGAACAATACCAGCTGTAGCTTGTCCTTTACCTGTGCCTCCAAGTTCATTAGCTTTACTTCGACCAATGAATCCTAGAATGATTGCCGGAATAGCAAGAATTCCACAAAAAGATAAGATACCTAAGATCATCGCAGCTGTTGCTGCACCATTGCTCTGGCCTTGTCCTTGATTATTAACAATCGGTCCTTGCTGAGGATACTGTGGAGTTGGCGGTGGTGGTGGCGGTGGCGGAGTGGCACCTTGTTGTTGATATGGATTGCCTTCTGGAGGCATCGGTGGAACTGTCATTTAGGTCTCCCTTTTTGAATAACTTTTGATTTGGGAGATTCTAAGTTAAATTCACCAAAAAATGGTGCATTATTGCAATATTGAGTTTATTCACCTAAAAATAAGGTACTTTTTCGCTGAAATAGCTCTCGATTAGAGACTGTGAGCCTCTTGAGGAGATTGCTCGCCATCATTGACTACACCAGTAATTCCAGGCACTCGATCAAGAATAATTCTTTCTACACCAGCTTTTAACGTCATGGTTGAAATCGAACAACTACCACAAGCACCTACCAATTCAACATGAACAATCCCGTCTTCATCGATTGATTTGTATTCAATGTCGCCACCATCGCTTTGTAGCGCAGGCCTGATGACTTCTAGGGCTGCTAAAACACCAGCTTCTCTTGGATCACTCATTTAGTTCCGCCTTTTTCTATGTAGAAACTACAACAATATTAGTACTTTATCTATTCCCTATCATTCTTCAGACCAAGATACATTCGCACCCAGCTGGTTTAGTGAATCTGCTAAGTCATGGTAACCTCGCCTCACATGTGAAACCTCATGAACTGTTGTTGTACCTTTAGCTACTAGACCTGCCAGACACAAAGAAGCTCCTGCTCGTACGTCGTTTGCCCGCACATCAGTTCCGCTCAATTGTTCCACTCCTCTTACAACACAATGGCGACCTTGTGTTCGAATATCTGCTCCCATTCGTTTTAACTCTTCGGTAAATCCAAAGCGGTTATCATAAATGTTTTCAGTAACGATGCTTGTGCCTTCGCACACACTTAAAAGAGCAACCGTCATTGGCATATAGTCAGTTGCGAAACCAGGAAAAGGCAATGTTGATATATCGACACTATGAAGAGGAGTCGATGCCATTGCCCAAATACCATCTCGTGTTGGTGATACTTTCATCCCCATATCACCGAGTTTAACGATCACCATTTCTAGATCAGAGATAGAGATCCCTTCAAGCGTTACTTCTCCTCCGACCATTCCACATGCCATTAATAATGTTCCTGCTTCAATTCGGTCACCGACTATTGAATGAGCAGTTGAGTTAAGCTCATCAACACCTTCAATAGTTATAGTAGATGTGCCAACGCCAGAAATTTTTGCACCCATCTTTGTTAAGAATGCACAAAGATCTTTTACTTCGGGTTCTCGAGCAGCATTTTCGATAACCGTCTCACCCTTAGCCAATACGGCTGCTGCCAAAATATTCTCTGTCGCACCTACTGAGGGAAACTCTAAAATAGTTCGCGCTCCAACCAACTTGTCTGCACGCGCATCAATATAGCCATGATCTAAATCTATCGTTGCACCCATTTGTTCGAGAGCACGAAAATGCATATCGAGCTTACGTACACCAATATTGTCTCCACCTGGAAGCGCAACACGCACATGACCTACACGTGCTAACAAAGGTGATAGCACATTGATTGATGCGCGCATTTTAGAAACAAGTTCATAAGGAGCTTCAGGTGATAGCTCTCCCGATGTATCGAGCTCATATGTCAAGTCATCTGTTTTGGTAACACCTACGCCAATTGACTCTAAAAGTTTGCACATCAGCGCCAAGTCTTCCACCTGAGTCATATTGGTCAGTGTCGTAGTTCCGCTAGCCATCAGTGAAGCTGCCATTTGTTTTAGGCCAGCGTTTTTTGTCATCCCTGACACCCTCACAGATCCAGATAATGGACCTTCACAGGGATTAATTACGAGTTTATCCATCCCCCCATTCTACCCTCCCGGAGGACTGACCCTCCAAAAGGGACATATTGACAGTTGATGGAAAACACCTGCGTTCTATCAGAAGCCACTAATGTAATTCCCATGAGTCAAAGCCCGAAACAGCCAACCCGAAACCTCGCTTTAGATCTAATAAGGGTAACTGAGGCAGCGGCCTTAGCAGCAGGAAAATTTGTCGGACGAGGACATAAAGAAAATGCTGACCAAGCAGCAGTTGATGCAATGAGAGTTGTGCTCAATACTTTAGATTTCAAAGGCACCGTTGTAATTGGCGAGGGAGAAAAAGACAATGCGCCGATGTTATTTAATGGCGAAGTGTTAGGCCTTGGTGGAGTCGAGTTCGACATAGCAGTCGATCCTATTGATGGCACAACATTAACAGCAAAAGGATTAGACAATGCGATTGCGGTAATTGCTCTATCTGAACGCGGAACAATGTTCGATCCAGGCCCAATAATGTATATGAATAAAATTGCGGTGGGTCCTGAAGCAAAAAATGCAATTGACCTAGAAGCCCCTGTTTTTGACAATCTTACTGCAATCGCGAAAGCAAAAAATACGACCGTGAATGAACTTACAGTTGTTATATTGGATCGCCCTAGACATGATCAGCTGATCACAGAGGTCCAACAAGCCGGAGCAAGAATCAAGTTGATTACCGATGGAGATGTAGCAGGTTCTATTGCAGCCGCAAGAAAAAATAATGGCGTCGATGTTTGTATGGGGATCGGCGGAACTCCCGAAGCAGTCATTACTGCCGCCGCATTGAAATGCATGGGTGGAGAAATTTTAGGGAAGCTACACCCACGCGACGAAGCGGAAAAACAACATGCAATAGATTTAGGTTACGACGTTGACAAAATATATTCTGCTAATGATTTAGTATCTGGTGAAAATATTTTCTTTTCTGCGACTGGGATAACTAATGGAGACCTTCTACCAGGAGTACGATACGACAACAACGGCGCACATACTTCAACACTTTCAATGCGAAGCTCCTCAGGAACAGTGCGCTTTGTAAAGGCCGAACACAACCTGCCAAAACTGCGCACTTTATCGGTTGTAGAGTACTAATTAGCGCAAGTTCCACCACTTCATTGGTAAAAAGTAATAATCTATAACGATGCTTCCTAGCTACTTAGATCTAACTACCATGACTTGGGTAATGTACCTGATTATTTTTGTGTCAATCTTAGTTGCGTTCATGATCATTAAGACTGGCGAAAAGCCTATGTTGCGTGTCGTTTCCGTCGCTATCATTGGTGTGGTAATCGTATTTTCTTATGTTCATGTGCGTCAATTTAATGAATGTAAAGTTACCGGAAACACCTGCACATTTCTATCTGCAGAAGTACCTCAAGACGACGGCTTCATTAACTAATAAAGTCACAGTTTCACTAACAGCATTCAAAATCCTGTAGTTACAGATTATCCAAAACCCTCTTAACAGGAGTTTGATATTTTTTGTATTGTGTCTTTTTTGTAAGTCGTGACTTTTGACCTATATCGTGTGAAAATATCAGCATCGCCCTGGAAAATAGTTTGATATAAGGAAATATCTTGCGCCGACGCCCCAATGAACCATCTTCATATTCTGCTAATACGAATGTCTTCTCTTCTGACGCATGGGCAGTAAATGACAGCACTACAAGCTATACAAACAATGTACAACCTGAATCTGAAGAGTTAAAACAATACGCTGCAAAATCAATTCCTCAGGGTGCTTCCAGAACTACCAAGGCGGCAAGATATGAAGCGCTAAGTAATTCTGGATATTATGATCAGAACAAACAACATGTGACCAACTCTGACCAGGATCCCTTCCAATCAGCTGTATTAGAAACACGTCCTACAGTCTTGGCACAACAGCCACAAACTATTGTAGAACCGACACAACCCCTGAGAAAAACTCACCTTGGTTTCAACCAAGCATCCCAAGCCACGACGACTACTTCACCACCACAAACACCTGCCCAAGTCACACCTCAAGCACCTCAACCTACACCTGCGCCTGCACCTGCTGCATATCAAACACCTACAACAGTCGCACCACAGCCAACTGCACCTCAAGTACCTACACCTGATTCACATCAGACACCCACACAATCCGCATCTCAACCTTCACCTGTCCAGCCGACACCTGCCCCAGTCGCACCACAGGCTACACAACCAACAGCACAGCCTGTTACTCAGCAAGCGCAAGCTCCAAAAGTCACTCAAGCTACTTCTCAGGACATTGCAGATGAAGAAATTGTGATAGCTGATTTCGAACTTGAATTCGAAGAAGCAAAGAGAACACAACAAGCTACACAAAAGCCGGATCTAGAAACAGAGATTAATCTACCCGCAATGGAAGATCTTCATACTCCAACAGTACAGTTCTCTTCTCCAGCACTTTTTTCAACTGGTTCAATTCCGGCTGTATCAGCCTCGAATGATTTTTTCGATTCACACGAAAGAGATATCAATTCATCAACAGAATTTTATGATGATGAACCTACACACAAAACATTACGAATAGATGGCGACTTAATTGTAAGTGTTTTTAAAAATGCAATTGGCAATAAAATAGCGATAGCTATTGTCGCAATAATATTAGCTCTAGGTGCATATTTCGTTGTCCAGTCATTCATTTCAGGCTCGGATAATACTCCAAACGTTGAATCGAACTCCCCAAATAGCAAAACCGTTATCACAGATGGAAGTTCCAATACTCTTGAAGATCAAATGGGCGACATGGCACCGACAGAAGGTGTAATCAATAACGCTCCGGGACAAGAAGTGACACAAGATCCCGATTCAACTCAACAAACACCAGACGGAGTAACAGTCTTCAGAGACCAAGATGGCAGAGTTGTCTACTCAAGCGAAACAAATACCAGTTTCGGTGACATGTAATTTACAATGGATTAGCGTCATCTGAAATCACTCTCACATTTATTCCATCTACTTCAACGAAACCTCTAGTTGCGTAGAAAGAATATTCGTCAGAGCCATTTACAACCCTAATCTTTCCTGGAGCTAACATTCCTAAAAACGGCTCATGCTTTTCCAAAAAAGCTATTTCTCCATTAGTTGTTTGACAGACAACCATCTCTGCTTGTCCATCAAACAAAACCTTTTCTGGAGATACGACTTCTGCTTGCATTTTCTTAGCTTTCAGTTAATGTCTTTGCTTTTGCTAACACGCTTTCGACTCCACCGACATTAAAGAATGCCTGTTCTGGAATCTCGTCTAGCTCTCCATTACATATCGCTTCGAAGCTTTCAATTGTTTCATTGATAGAACAGTAAATTCCTGGAAGACCAGTGAAAACCTCACCAACGAAGAAAGGCTGAGATAAGAAGCGTTGAATCTTACGCGCACGCGCAACTGTTACTTTATCTTCTTCTGAAAGTTCATCGAGACCCAAGATCGCGATGATGTCTTGAAGTTCTTTGTATCGCTGCAAGATTTCTTGCACACGTCGCGCAACTTGATAATGGCGATCTCCAACAACTTCTGGAGAAAGAATTGAAGAAGTCGAAGCCAATGGATCCACGGCAGGATAGATACCCAGCGAAGCAATCTGACGACTCAACTCAGTTGTAGCATCCAAGTGCGTAAACGTTGTGAATGGTGCAGGGTCAGTATAGTCATCTGCTGGCACATATACTGCTTGAAGCGATGTAATAGAACGACCTCGAGTCGAAGTAATTCGCTCTTGTAGGTTACCCATTTCATCTGCGAGTGTTGGCTGATATCCCACAGCTGATGGCATACGACCGAGAAGCGTTGATACTTCGGAACCTGCTTGAACGAAACGGAAAATGTTGTCTACGAACAAAAGTACGTCTTGGTTCTTAACGTCACGGAAATATTCCGCCATTGTTAAGGCTGATAGTGCTACACGAAGACGAACACCAGGTGGCTCATCCATCTGACCGTATACAAGTGCAGCTTTTTCGATAACACCTGATTCTTGCATTTCTAGCCAAAGGTCCGTACCTTCACGGGTACGCTCACCCACACCAGCAAACACAGATACACCACCGTGTTGCGTTGCTACACGGTTAATCATCTCAAGAATCAAAACCGTTTTACCTACACCAGCACCACCGAATAGACCGATCTTTCCACCCTTTACGTAAGGTTCCAAAAGGTCGATAACCTTAATACCGGTTTCGAACATTTCTGCTTTCGGTTCTAGATCAGCAAAGTCAGGAGCTGGACGGTGAATTTCCCAACGATCATCAATGTTTGTAAGTTGATCTTCAGTAGTATCAAGTGGTTTACCTAAAACATTGAATACATGACCCAGTACGCCGTCACCAACAGGAACGCTGATTCCTCGACCAGTATTTTTAACAACAGTTCCACGCTTGAGACCATCTGTTGGCTGCATACAAATAGCACGAACACGACCATCGCCGATCTGTTGCGCAACTTCAGCGGTAACTAATGTATCTTTTCCATCAAGAGTGATGGTCATCTCAATAGCTTTATTGATCTCAGGTAAAGAATCTGGTGGAAACTCAACATCAACCACCGGACCGGCAATAGCTACAACCCGTCCATCTTTTAGGTCTTCAACTGTCTGTGTCATTTTCTTTCCTTTTTCTTCCGGAGGACTGACCCTCCAAAAGGGACTAATCGCCTGAGCGATTCGTCCCTTTTGGAGGGTCAGTCCTCCGGTTGGTTACTTTCCTCCGCGGAGAGCTTCTGCTCCACCGACTACTTCCATTATTTCTGTTGTGATTGCGTCCTGACGAAGTCGGTTTGCAACACGGCTCAAATTCAAAACCAATTCCTCAGCATTATCAGTTGCTGACTTCATTGCCCGCTGTCGAGCTGCTAGTTCTGATGCAGAAGCATTTAATAAAGCTGCATAGATTCGAGCTTCAACATAGAGCGGCAATAATGCATCTAGCAATGTCGATGGATCCGGTTCGAAATCATAAGGCGCAGAAATTGTTCCTTCACCTTGAGGTTTTGCATCTCCACCAACTACAAAGTCTTGGCCAAGAGGAAGCAAAGGTCGGATCACAACTTCTTGTGAACCTGAAGTAATGAATCGAGTATATATAATATGTACTTCATCGACTTCTTCGCTTAGATAAGCTTGAGTTACTGCTTTACCAACCTCAGCAGCGTCTGCATAAGAAGGTCTTTCAGTAAATCCAATGAAACTTTCAGCAATTTTATAGTCTCGATATTGGAAATAGCTCAATGCTTTTTTCCCGACACAATAAAGAGTGTAATCACACCCCAACTCCTTGAAGGCTTTTACTTCACCTTCACCTGCGCGCATAATCGAATAGTTGTATCCACCGCATAGCCCTCTATCTGCACCGATTACGACATGTGCAACTTTGCGAACATTTTCTCTAGGCTTCAAAAGTGGAGATTCGCTATCTCCTCCTGCTGCAACTAAGTCTTTTACAGCTTCTGTCAAAGAATTAGCATATGGTGTTGCAGCTCGAACTCTATCTTCAGCTTTTTTGATGCGACTTGCAGCAATTAGCTCCATAGCACGAGTAATCTTTTTAGTCGACTGAATCGATTTGATTCGTCTCTTTAAGATTCTTTCTTGACCGCCTGCCATTTGTGCTAACTACCTTTGTTCATTTTGTGGAGGGTCGCACCTCCTTTCAGGAGGAACAACCCTAACTACTAACTTCTATTCTGTCGCTAAAGTTTTTTCTGATTTTGCTTCACCAAGTTCTTCTGCATCTGTATCTAATACATCTGCCAAACCTGATTCGTGCTTTGAAATACCATTCGCAACTAAGAACTCTTGCTTTAACTCTTCAATAGCTTTAGCTAGAGCATCTTCGTCTTCGATCTTTCCGCTATCAGCAATTGAAGATAAGAGTTTTGAATAACGAGTTCTGAAACCATCAAGCAAGAATGCTTCAAATGGCTTTACATGCTCTACATCTAAATCATCAAGGTAACCCTTTGTACCAGCAAAAATTGAAACAACTTGTTCTTCTACCGGCATTGGAGAGTTAAGTCCTTGTTTCAACAGTTCAACCAAGCGATATCCGCGGTCAAGCTGTTGCTTTGATACAGCATCAAGTTCGGATCCAAAGGTAGCAAATGCTTCAAGGTCCCTAAACTGAGCTAAATCAAGCTTCAAAGTACCTGCAACTGATTTCATCGCTTTAGTCTGCGCGGCGCTACCCACACGCGAAACCGATATACCCACGTCAATAGCTGGACGAACACCAGATTTGAACAAGTCATCTGTAACATAAATCTGTCCATCAGTAATCGAAATAACGTTAGTTGGGATATATGCAGATACGTCACCAGCTTTTGTTTCAATGATTGGCAATGCAGTCAAAGAACCCGCACCCATCTCATCTGAAAGTTTCGCAGCACGCTCCAATAAACGTGAGTGAAGATAGAAAACATCACCTGGGTATGCTTCACGACCTGGTGGTCGACGAAGCAAAAGTGACATCTGTCGATATGCTTCTGCTTGTTTTGAAAGGTCATCGTAAACAACTAATGCGTGTTCACCATTTTCCATCCATTGCTGACCAAGGGCTGCACCAGCATATGGAGCAAGATACTTAAACACTGCTTCATCAGAAGCTGGAGCCGATACAACTACTGTATAATCCATTGCGCCATGTTCTTCAAGCGTTGCAACTGTTTGCGCAACTGTAGAACCTTTTTGACCAATAGCTACATAGATACACTTAACACCAGTATTTTTTTGATTCAAAATAGTGTCGATAGCGATAGTTGTTTTACCAGTTTTTCTATCACCAATAATTAACTGACGTTGACCTCGACCTACTGGAGTCATCGCATCAATAGATTTGATACCAGTCTGGAGTGGTTCATGCACAGGTTTACGCGCAACAATACCAGGAGCTTGAACTTCTAAACGTCGATCAGTTGCACCAGTTAATGCACCTTTTCCATCGATCGGTTCTCCTAATGCGTTTATCACACGCCCTAAGAGTGCGTCACCTACTGGAACAGAAAGAATTTGCCCAGTTGCTTTTACGCTTTGTCCTTCTTCAATCGAGCTTGATTCTCCAAGAACCACAGCACCAATCGAACCTTCATCTAAGTTAAGTGCCAACCCTTTAACACCTGATTCGAATTCAAGCATTTCGTTCACAGCGCAATGAGGCAGTCCTGCAACTCTCGCAATACCGTCACCAATTTCTAGAACATGACCAACACGAGCTTTAGAAAGCTCAGGATCAAATGCTTTAACCTTATCTGCGATCGCTTTTGCAATATCGCTTGGGTTGATGGTCATCTCAGCCATCAATAGTCTCCTTTAATTTACTTAGACGGGTTCGTAAAGAGCCATCGATTACTTGATCGCCAACAGTTGCAACGATTCCACCGATGACGGTTTCATCAACAACAACATGAAGGTCTAGATCTTTTCCAGTTGCTTTAGAAAGAGCTTGAGTCAACTTCTCGACCGTTGAATCATCTAGCGCAACAGCACTTCTGATTTCAGCAGATACTTTGTCGCGCATTTTCGAAGACTGAGTAATAAACTCTTTGACGATATCATCGAAGTCATTTGCATGTTCAGCAATTACAATCAAAGCGATAATTGCTTTAGTAGTTGCTAAAACCTTGCCTTGCAAAATCTGTCCAACGACACCAACACGCTGCTCAACGTCGATGTTTGAATCGCTCAATGTCTGACGCAAGTTGTCGTTATCCTTAATAGCTTGAGCGAAAGCTAGTAGCTCGCTCTCCACTATTGGCAGATGGTCTTCGACGTTTGCAATATCGACTAGCGACTTTGCGTATGTCTCAACTTTTTGACTCATCTCTTTCCTTTAGTTTTTTGAAGTCTTTGCTAAATCTGCGATATAGCTATTTACTAGATCAAGTTGAGAATCTTTATCAAGATTCTTCTTAACTACAATCTCAGCTAGATCAATTGAAAGATCTGCAACTTGTTCTTGGATGTCGCTTAATGCACGAGACTTAATACTCTCAGCATCTGCATTAGCTTTATCTCGAATTGCTTGAGCGTCAGCTTCAGCTTTCTTTTTAAGATCAGCTTCTACAGTCGCTGCTTGAGCTTTAGCTTCTTCGATAATTCGAGTTGCTTCACTCCTAGCATCGGCTAACTTATCGTCGTATTCTTGGGCCTTGAGATTGGCTTCTTGTTTCGCAGCTTCCGCACTTGCAAGGTCTTCTCGAATCTTGAGTTCTCTTGCTTGCATTCCCTTCTTCACTGCTGGGAAACCAAACTTGATTAGTCCACCCGCCACAATGACGAAAGCAACTGAACCCCAAATGATTTCGCTTACTGCTGGGATAACAGGACTAGGAGCTGAAAAACAATCAAGTGATTCTTTCTGCGCTTCCTTTTCTGTCATTTCACCGGATTCAATTTTTTTAACCAGCTCAAGAGCACATTTTTCTGCTTCTTCGCCTCCTGCAGCAAAAGCACTAGTCGGGAACAACATTGTGCCCGCGATTAGTACAAGTGCCAGGATAGCTAGGCGTGATTTACGCATTTTTTCTCCTTGAGAATTTCTCTTTAGAAATCTTGTCTCTACTTAGATGAAGTAAAGAGCAAATCCGAATAGTGCTAGAGCTTCAGCGAAACCCATACCAAGGAACGCGAGCACTCTGATCTGACCTGCCATTTCTGGCTGTCTTGCAATCGCTTGTGAAGCGTTTCCTACAACTAGACCAATTCCGATACCAGGCCCAATTGCGCCTAGACCGTAACCAATCAGTTTTAAACCATTCGTGATATCGAATGCTTGTTGTGCGAGAAGAAGGTATCGCATGTTGTTTGTCTCCTTATTTTGTTTTTTAGATTTGTTTCTTTTTATTAGACATCAAATGAGATGGCTATTTCTAAGACTTAGTGTTCCTCCGAAATGGAGTCTTGGATATATACAGCTGTTAGCACTGTGAAAATATATGCTTGCAACACTGCAACCAATATCTCAAATGCCACCATAAATATCAGACCGAATAACGGAAATATTGCTAACCCTGCTTGATATGCGCCAGAGTTCATTTCAAGTAATGCAGCAACCATTAGTGCGAACAATGCCATCAAGATGTGTCCTGCGAACATGTTTGCGAAGAGTCGAACTGCTAGGGAAATGGGACGAACTATAAATTTCGAAATAAATTCAATTGGGCCGATGATTATATACATTGGCCAAGGAACTCCAGGAGGAAAAATTGCTTTAAAAATGTAAAGCGGACCTTGTTTTATAAATCCTGCAACAACGTAGACAACATAAACTACAGCGCAAAGTAATAGTGGAATCGCAATTCTAGATGTAGCTGGGAATTGCACAAGCGGTACAGTTGACCAAATGTTAATGAATAAAATGAAAAAGAAAAGTGTTCCGAGAAATGGAGTCCACTTCTCTCCCTCGTGACCTAATACAGCTTTAGAAATTTGTACGTCAACAAACTCATAACTGATCTCAGCAAAGTTTTGTGGACCGGTTGGTACCAAAGCTTGTTTTCTAGTTCCAAGAATAAAAATTGCAAGACAGATTGCAGCTGAGACTAAAGCAAGTGCTCCAGTTTTGTTTAATTCGTAAATTGTTCCTTCAAAAAGAAATGGTTTCCAATTAAATAGCTCAGCTATTCCGTGAGGGAAAAGGGCTGCGATTGACACTTATGATGCTCCTTGGCGCTTCGTACGTTTGACGTCAGGTGTGCGGATAATTTCTTTCATTTGCGTTTGCTAAACATCCCCGATGCTAAGCCGTTTGCTAATGCGTAGAGTCTCCCACGCGAGTAGCCCCACGTGTCCAATCGCAACAGCTAAAAGCCACACATTAAAGTCAAAAATAGCGATGTTTTTCACGGCAAGTGCGAAGAGGAAGATTAACGCTAGTCGCAAGACGAAACTGCCGAGCGCTCCAGCCATTATTGCAACTGGAGATATACGAGCAAATGCCCGGATAAAGATAGCTGAGAGATAGAGATTAAAGATTACAATCGCAGCTGCAAACAGGACAGACCATGACGAAGATAAATCTCGAATTATGCCGAGCACAATTGCCACAACAACAGCTATAGCTCCAAAAAACTTTGCTCCATCTTTAACCATTGAAACTTCGATGTTATCGACTTTTTCTGGAACCACATACTCTGGAAGCTTTTTTTCGTCATCCATCTTTGTCTCCATATCCCTTAGGAACTACCAATCCATCTTCTTCTTCGATCGTCTCTATCTTTTTGCTTTCAAGTTTTCTCGTCCATACTTTGTCTTTTTCTAGTTGCTTGGATGCATAGTTGAATCGATAAAAAGCACTCGCAAAAGTTCCAGCAGCACCAAATACTAAAAAATTAAGTGTGAATACTGGTGCAGTGTTTAGGCCGATGTCTAAAAGCCTTCCAATACCAACAAAAATCAGCATTGTTATGACTAGCTCAAGTGAATGGATAGTTGACTTAGGATTAGCATTTCGCTTTCCCATATTTTCTGCGAAATTACTAACATCAGGAATTAATTTCATCAACAGCGATTTTAGTTGGGATTAACTCTTTTTCCCCTATCGATCACCCGGAGGACTGACCCTCCAAAAGGGATGAATCGCTCAGGCGATTCGTCCCTTTTGGAGGGTCAGTCCTCCGGTAGTGGGGTTTTTTGGTCTTCTTTTCGGACTTGGCTTCTTGCTGGCGAAAAGAATGCATAAAGAACAAGCCCAAATGCGAGAATAGCGAATGGCATAATATTGTCACCTAGACCACCTGAATATGTTGGCAATAGCACCATTGCTGACAACAAGGCAGTCCACGCCCAAAGAATGACCACTGTCCTGCGAGGTCCATGTCCTAGTCTCATCAAGCGATGATGCATATGATCTTTGTCCGCAACCGAAAAAGAACGTCTTTGAACTGTTCGTCGAATGATAGAAAAAATCGTATCTGCTAAAGGCACACCCAGAATAACGAGAGGAATGAAAACAGGTGAATAAAAGAAATACGTTTGACCTGAAAACTGATCCGCTACTCGCCCGCCGACGGTCACAGTTGTTGCTGCGAGCATCAAGCCTAATAAAAGCGCTCCAGAGTCACCCATGAAACTAAGTGGTTTAAAGAAATTAAATGGCAAAAACCCAATGCACATTCCTACAATTATGATTGCAATCAGTGGACCTAAATTACTACCTTCTAAAAGCCCTGCTTTGAAAAGCCTATCTGAATAAAAGAACAATCCCATCCCTGCAATTGCACAAATGCCAGCAGCTAGTCCGTTTAATCCGTCAATAAGATTTATTGCATTGGCAAAAATAACAACCGTCACGATGGTAAATATCGGAGCCAAATCTGGAGACAAGACTATGTAGTCAAACGTTGCAAATGGAACCCGAAAATAAAACATCGTTAATCCCAATAAGCTCAAGACACTTCCTGCAAAAACTTGGCCTGCTACTTTTGCCGGTGGAGAAACATCACGGACATCGTCGACGAATCCGATAAAAACCATTACTCCTGCAGCTAATATCAACGCCAAGGGTTCAGTTGAGCCTGCAAACATTTCATCAAACTGATTCATCGACATTGCTGTTGCAATGCCTGCACTTAAACCAAGCAACATCGCGATTCCGCCAATTAGGGGCATCGGTTTTTCATGTACGCTTCGGGCTGATGGATATGCCATTGCGCCGATTCGTGGAGCGACTTTAGAAAGAAAATAGGTAGAGATAAGAGTTACAACTATAACGACACCTAGAACAACGGAATAACCAACCATAACCTCATCATCTTAGTATTTAAAGTGAGTAGAATTAAGACTGCTATGAATTATCAGTTTCCTACATCTAGAACCACATTTTTAATTCGAGGACTAACACATGCATGCCCTCGATGTGGCAGCCGTAATACTCACGCAAAATATTTTACTATTCGAAACAACTGTCCTGTTTGCGATCTCAAGTTTGAGAAAGAACAAGGTTATTGGACAGGAGCGTTGGCTCTTAATTTCATATTTACCGGAGGTTTGGTTGCAATCGGATTAGCACTTGGTTTAATTTTGACAGTTCCGGAGATTCCGATCATCCCTTTAATGGCAATCCTGTTTCCAATCGCGATAATCGTTCCAATAGTTTCCTATCCATTTACATTTACATTATGGATGGCGATTGATTATGGATTTCTTTCACGCTTAGATGACTAGAAATTTGGGGTGAGTATTGCGAAACGATCTCGCGAATTAAAATCTTGGGTAATCTCGGCCTTGTAAGCATTAGCACCTGCTATTTCTCTTAATTTTTGAGCTTGAGTCTCACCAATTTCGAAAAATAGTTTTCCGTCACTTTTCAAATGGCTTTTCGATTGTTCAATTATCCTCGCGATATGAGCGAGACCTTCGTCTTCGGAAAACAAGGCCAAACTCGGTTCAAAATCAACTACTGAAGGATCAAGCTTCTCATCTTTGGATATGTAAGGAGGATTGCTGATTATGTAATCAAACTTCTCGCCTTGGGAAATCTCGTTTAAAAGATCACTTCTAAAAAACTTCACCCTGCTCGCACTCGACCCCACTGCCGACATATTCAATCTTGCAACTTCTAAAGCTTCTTCGGAAATATCAACGCCAGTCACAACAGCATCCTTTTTCTCATGAGCGATACTCAAAGCAATCGCACCAGAGCCAGTTCCGACATCTAAAACTTTAGGATTCAGAGAACTCTTCATTTCGGTCAGTGCTATTTCTACTAGCAGTTCTGTCTCTGGTCGCGGAATCAAAACGCGTTGATCTACAAATAGATCGAGGTCCCTGAATGCAACCGAGTTAATAACATACGCCAAGGGCATCAAGGTATTTCGTTTGCGAATTATCTCGCCAAGTTCCACTTCTTGTCTTTTTGTCAGTTCGACAGAATATTCAACTATCAGCTCAGAAAAATCGATGCCTAATACATGACTTGCAATAATTTTAGATTCGAAAGTTTTAACTTCTTCATCAATTTCTAAATTAGACGCAATAAAATCGCACAACTCGCTAGAAGTTTTCATCACACGCTTTGAGATAGCTGTTCTGCTCTCTCTGCTTGCCTGAGAGCTTCGACTAAAGAATCAAGATCACCTTCAAGAACACGATCGAGATTATGTTGAGTCAATCCGATACGATGATCGGTAACTCGGTTGTCTTTATAGTTATAAGTTCGGATTTTATCTCCACGTCCGCCGCCGCGAACTTGGCTTAATCTAGTCTCACTTAATTCTGCATCTGCTTTTTCTTGCTCGAGCTGCAACAGTCGAGAACGCAAAACTTTCATTGCTTTTTCTTTGTTTTTGATCTGACTTTTTTGATCTTGGTTACTAACAACCAAACCAGTTGGTTTATGTGTAATGCGAACAGCAGAGTCTGTTGTGTTTACGCTCTGTCCCCCGGGACCAGAGCTTCTATATACATCGATTTCTAAATCATTTGGATCGATATGGACATCTACCTCTTCTGCTTCAGGCAATACTGCAACCGTTGCAGCTGAAGTATGAACTCTACCTTGGGTTTCTGTGGCAGGAACTCGTTGCACTCGGTGAGGGCCACCTTCAAATTTGAAGTTAGACCAAACATCATCACCTTTGACCATGAAGGAAATGTTTGTATATCCCCCCATGTCGGACTCCATTGCATCCATGACCTCGATCGACCAACCATGTCTTTCAACAAATTTCGAGTACATTTTAAACAGATCGCCAGCCCAAATATTTCCTTCTTCTCCACCTTCGCCACCGCGAATTTCGATGATCACGTTTCTGCCATCGTTTGGATCTTTAGGGAGTAAAAGCTCACGAAGTTCGGACTCCAATTCTTTAATCTTGTCTTTTTTCGTTTCGATTTCAGCTTGGAGATATGTGCGCATTTCTTGATCTGACTCGGACTTCAACATTGTTTCAGCATCCGCAATATCAGTTTTAGAGTTTTGATACATTTGGAAAGTTTCTACAACTGGTCGAAGGTCAGAGATCCTTTTAGATACTTTGTTTGCTTCATCAATTTGACCGCTTGAGTACAGCTCGCTAACTTTATCTTCTAGATCATTTAACTCATCTTCTAATCCCGATATTTTTTCAAAATCCACGGATTCATTCTAGGCAAACTGTCTCTATAGGGTCTTACCCTAAAAATAAAAAATGGACTGATTTCTCAGTCCATTTTCTCTTATATGAAGTTATTTATGTTTAAGCTAAAGATTTTTTTCTTCTTGCTGCCATAATTAACACTGTACCGACTCCAAGCAAGATAGCTGCTAACGATGCTAACCATGTATTTGAAGAACCTGTGAATGGTAGTTGCGCAGATCCAACAGCTGGTGGTTCTGGTCGTTCGACAACTTCACCGCCAACTTCTACTACGGTTAACTCGTGGTCATCTGTTGCACAGTTGTCTTCCCACTCTGGTGTAGTGAAACAAGCTGTAACAACATTTCTTACGAATCCAACTTCTGCAGCTTCTGGCTGAACTTCATATTCAACAGTCTTTTCAGCAGATTGTCCTGGTTCGAGCTTGTCAATTGTTCCAAGATCACCTAGAACATTGTCAATAACCTCAATGTCAAACAATGTCACATTAGAAGTATTTGTTACAACGAATGTATAAGTTACGATGTCTCCAACATTTGCTGTTTCCACATCTGCAGACTTAACGATTGCGATAGATGGGATATCAACCACGAGGATATGATCGTCTTGATCACATACTGTAGCTTCAGTTTCTGCAGGACATGTTGTCTCGCAGTCTGTTTCTGATAGAGATTCATCTTCGCCTGCTCCAGGTACTGGTGCACATACTGTTGCGATGTTTACAATCTCTGCTCCATCTTCGGTATCTTGTGGAACAACGAATTCCTTGGTTAGAGTAGCACTCTCACCTGGTTCTAGAGTTCCAGGATTTCCAATTACACCCAATACGCTGTCATATACATCTGTAGGTTCGAGTGTTACCCCTCCAGTGTTCTTAACAACGAATGTGTATGTGACTGTTTCTCCAGGGATTGCACGTTCTTTATCTGCAGTCTTTGTGATTGCAATTCGCGCAATAGATACTGTTACTTCTGGTTCTTCACAGTCATCGTCTTGTCCTTCGAATGGAAGACAAACTAATGCTGTGTTCTTGAAAGTATTTCCTTCGTAATCAACCGGAATTGTGTATTCAACTGTGATTGATTTCGATTCTCCTGGGAGCAATACATCAATTATTTCTGGATTTCCATCTTCAGGGAAATTGATGGTTGGGTCTGATACTTCAAAGTTAGTAAGTGCTGCTGCACCTGTGTTTTTAACTGTGATTGTGTATGTAACAGTTCCACCAGGAACAGTTGATGATTTATCAGCTGTTTTTGTAGCTTCCCATCTAATCAGATCAATAGTGTGGTCATCACGATCTGTCACTTGTGAACCTGGTACTTTGTCTCCAGTTTCAGGATCGATTGGTGTAGCTTTAACAACAGCTACGTTTACAAATCTATCGCCTTCGAAGTCTCTAGGAATAGTGAATTCGTATTCGATCTCGTCTGACTTCTCTCCTGGCTTTAATGTTCCAGGAACTTTGATCTCAACTGGTTCATCTGTGTACTTTGAAAGAGTTTCATCAGTAATCACGTGATCTGTTAAATCTGTTTTACCAGTATTTTCTACAACGAATGTAAATGTTACTTTTTGTCCTGGCTTAGCTACGCTAGGTCCAGATTTAGTTAAGTTGATTTTTGGCTCAGTAACTTTTGCATCGTCACAAGTTTGTGTTCCTTTAATACAAGCAATGTTTTTAAATACTCCATTGTCAAAGTCACTTGCTTTGATTGTGTATTTGATCTGAACTGTACCTGTATTTCCTGGAGCAATTGGACCTGCAACAGTCACTTCTCGACCAAGAGTCACATCATTAACAACTACGTTTGAAAGTGTTGTTTCACCTGTGTTTCGAACAGCAATTGTATAAGTTACTTCTTGACCCACTCGTGCAACGCTAGGCGTTACAGTCTTTTCAATTACTTGACCGCTTCGAAGTTCGATTTCAACTACTGCGTCATCAGTATCTTTTACAACTGGACGAGGTTTTCCATCTTTATCATAAGGTGTTCCTTCAGCGGTTGCCGTGTTAGTAATTGAACCTGTTGCGTTGTTAGGAATTGTGTATTGTTTTGTTATCGGAGATGAAGATGCACCTGGTGCAAGTTCAGCAATAGTTCCAACTACACCACCCAACATTGGGTCATTTACTTTGATGTTCTTTAATACAGTATTGCCTGTATTTTTTACAACGAAACTATATGTTACAGCCTCTCCGCGCTTTGCTTTTGTTGGATTAACTGTTTTAGTGAGTTCAATTCCATCTTGTGGAACAAACTTCTTAGCAATGACGAATTCACACCAGAGTCTTTGTCCGGGAACCATACCATTTACGTCAATGATTTGTCCGCCTGCAGACTTTGCACCAGTTACAGGTGAATTAGTACTCCAGTCTGGACCAATTCGACAGTAAGAATTCTTCAATTCGTAGTCTTTATATCTTCCGTTTGCACCGAGTTCTCTTTGAATTGAAACTCGTGCATTGAAGTTTTCTTTAGGGTGAATTTCTAGGTGACCGAAACTACCATTTCCTGGTACTTGAATCTGCCCTGTTGGGAGTGTATCAAGTGTCGCAGGAACGTATTTTGGATTTGCAGGATCAGTTATGTCTTTTACAATTCCGCTGAGTCGAGACTTTGGAACTTCTGGCTTACAAATATTCTGTGCAGCTTGCAAGAACATGTTTGTTAGATCACCATAGCTTGAAGAACGATATACAGGATTTCCCGCACCAGCAAGCCCTTGAAGATTCTTCATGTTGACGATACTTTCAGCTCCTACTGCGATAGGAATAATCTTTACACCTTGCATGTGGAACCATAGAGCCCTGAAAAGTGCGCGGTCAATATCTGGAGCGTGTGTTCCATCTTCGTTAGGGAATCCTGCTTTAGTAAATGATCCGCCTGCTTGTAATGCTTTTAGTGTGTGTTCGATATTTGTCGTAGGATTACCGTCTGTAAAGAAAACAATATGGGTTGGAAGTTTACGTCCACCATCTAAGTGAGAAGATGAAATTGCATAAAGTGCGTGCTCCCAGTTAGTTAGACCTTCACCTGCTGCATTCATCCCATCTGGGTATGCTTTTTCAGATGTAGATGTTGCACCTTGCTTGAATTTTGATCCGCCTATAACAAGTTTTTGCCAGTTCGCGTGGTCTTGATCTTTAATGTTGAACCAGTCACCAGTGTTTAATCTGTGTGATAGTGTTGCGAAACCATAAACATCTGTATATGAGTCTTTACCTTTAAGCGCATCTACAAGATTGTTTGCACCAACTTTGATTGCATCGATATTGCGAACGCTTTGTGCACGACCGCCTGAGAACTGATCAACACCGATTGATGATGAACGGTCCAACACCAGAGCAACTCTTGCTCCACAGTTGTCGTTTTGAGATGATGATGTAGCAAACGATATTGTCATGGTCGCTGCTACGAGCAGCATTACCATCAACATAATGTTTACTTTCACCAACTTCGAAAAGCTAGAAAACTTACTTACTATTGATAAGTTATACATTATTCCTCCGCGCGGTACGTCGCATATAAGATGTTTTGTACGTTTATGTACTATTTCATTGTACGAAAAAAGCGAATAATGCGCAATACGCGAATATAGGGTTTTTTAGATACTTTTTGTCACTACCCCACCCGAGAAAAGGTCCGTCCTTGTTATCTTGTCTAGTCTTGTAAATCAAAGGGTTTGTGTAAAGAAAAAGGTCCGTCCTTTTCCGAGGAAAAGGACGGACCTTTTTACAGGACTTTCAGGTGTCTAGATTAGCGTCTTTTTCTTAGCAACCATTGCTAATGCTGCACCAGCTCCTAATAAAGCTCCAGCAAGTGTAGCCAACAAGCTTGTAGTAGATCCTGTAAATGGCAGTGAGCCAACTACAGGTCTAGTTACTTGTTCTCCACCTACTGCAACGATTGTAAGTAGGTGATCATCACTTGCACAATTGTCTTCCCATTCAGGAGTCGCAAAACATGCAGTTACTACGTTTGTAATAGATCCAACAGCTGCAGATCCGACGGGAACTACATAGTCTGCTGTAATCTCGCGTGACTCTCCTGGCTCTAGTGAATCAATGGTTCCAAGATCACCCAACACATTGTCGATAACTTCGATCTCAGAAATTGTGATTTCTGAAGTATTAGTCACAACAAATGTATATGTAACTGTGTCACCTTCGTTTGCAGTTTCAGTGTTAGCTGTCTTTACTACTGCGATTGATGGTCGAACAACATCGATAGTTACTTCTGGTTCTCGACATTCATCGTCTTGACCTTCCAATGGAAGACACACTAGCGCTACGTTTGTAAAAGTATCTCCTTCGTAGTCAACAGGTATCACATACTCAACTACGAATGATTCAGATTCACCTGGAAGTAGAACATCAATTACTTCTGGTTCTCCACTTTCTGGCCAGTTAATTGCTGGGTCTGAAACTTCAAGGTTTGTCAAAGCAGCGCCACCAGTGTTTGTAACTGTGATTGTGTAAGTTACAGTTTCACCAGGTATAACTACCTCTTTATCTGCTGTCTTCGTTACTTCCCAATCGATAAGTACAATTGTGTGATCGTCTTCATCAGTAACAGTTCCTTCTTCAGCTCCAGTGTTTGGATTGATTGAAGTACCAATTACTTCTGCGACGTTTACAAATTCATCGCCTTCGAAGTCTTCTGGGATTGTAAAGTCATAAGTAATAGGATCTGAAGTCTCACCTGGCTGCAAAGTACCAGGAACATCAATTGTTACTCCACCATCTACATATTCAGACAAAGTTTCGTCTGTGATTGTGATATTAGTTAACGCAGTGTTTCCTGTGTTAGTAACTGTAAATGTGTAAGTTACTTGTTCTCCCACACGAGAGACTGAAGGACCTGTTTTATCTAGTTTAATTTCAGGTTCTGGATTTGTAAGTTTCTTAAATACGAACTGACAGTAAACATCATCGCCACTCTTCAATGGGTTCAAAATCGCTTGAGTATCGCTGTTAGCTGATCCATCGACTTGTGGGATAACTTGTCCGTTTTGAAAGTTGTTTAATTTACAAGTTACAGAAACTGCTTCGTATCCTGCAGGAGTTTGCGTTGCTGTTACTTGAGCTTTCCAGTCATTACGGGTATCGAAACTCCATTGTGCAGACCATGGGCTTTGCGCATTTGTTGAAGTATTTTTTGTTTCTCCATCGCCTGTAGGTCCATTAAGAGTGTTTTCAGTTGTAACGTTCGCTGGAATTTCTAAGAGGTTTCCTTGTTCATCCACTGCATTAACAAATACATTTGATGTTTCTTTACAAATGTCTGCTGCTGCATCACGGAATAGTTGTTCAAGGTCTCCGAAGTTGTTTGATGCATAAACTGGATTTCCGGCACCCGCTAATGCTTGTAGAAGTTGAGTGTTGATCGCTTCAGTTGCACCAACAGCAATGGGAACGATTTGAGTTCCAGCTTGTCGAATTTGGTTTGCTTTAGCTAATGCTTGATCGATGTCAATTTGGTCAATTCCAGTTTGCCCTGGAAGACCTGCAGCTGTGTAGTTCCCACCTGCTGCAATAGCTTGTTGGGTGTAATCAATGTTTGTTGTTGGGTTTCCATCTGTGAAAATAACCAAGTGAGAAGGTACAGGATCATTACGATTTACTCGAACCTGTTCTAATGCATCTTCCCAGTTTGTTAAGCCTTCACTTGCAGGTAGCAATCCATCATCATATGCATTCTCGGCAGATACTGTTGCACCTTGTTTGAATTTGATGTTATTGATTACAGCTTTCTTCGCATCTGCTGCTGCTTGATCTTTAACATTAAACCATCCACCTGTTGATTGTCGTTGAGATACAGATGCAAATGCGTAAATATCCACATAAGAATCAACACCGATGATTGCATCAACGAATGCCGATGCTCCGGCTTTAGTAGCCGCAATGTTTGAAGCACTTTGAGCAGCGCCTCCAGAAATTGCATCTACGCCAATTGATGCAGATCTATCGAGTACAAGTGCTACTTGTGCTCCACAGTCTGGGTCTGGTGTAGATGAGTCTGTGCTACCAAACGATACTGAAACTGTTGTTGCTATTAACAACACAGCAAACAATAGAGCGTTTAGTTTCACCAACTTTGAGAAATTAGTAAACCTAAGGCTTAGATTAGATGCAAACATGGTACCTCCACGCAGTTTTGCGCAATATGGACATTTCGAACTTTCTAAGTCTAGCGCAGTTGTGCCTCAATATGCAAAAGTGGGACAAAATATCTCAATCGAGAAGGAATCTCCGGCTTTCAGAAATGAAAAATCCCTTCGCCCACCCCGACGAAGGGATTTTTATTCTATAGTTTGAGCGTTAAATCTACCATTTACGGTAAGAATCAACACCCATTCTAATTCTTGGCTGACGTTTTGAAATCACCAAAAAGCTGATTCCCCCACCGAGCAAGGCAATGGCCAAAATAGCCAAAATCACACTTTGAACACCCGTTACAGGCAATTGCTGCGTGTTTATACCCTTAACTTGTGTAGGTGTAGTAGTAGGAGCTTGCGTTACAACTGTTCCAGCAACAGAAGTTGTAGGTTCAGGCTCAGATGTTGTTGTAGTAGCAGGTTCCGTAGTAGTTGTTGTAGTAGTTTCTGGCTCAGTTGTCGTAGTCGTTGTGCTCGATGTTGTAGTTGGTTGAGTAGTTGTCGTGCTCGATGTCGTTGAGCTAGTTGTAGTAGATGTACTTGTCGTCGAAGTTGAGGTAGTGCTCGTCGACGAGGTAGTTGAAGGTTGAGTAGTTGTCGTCGTTGGTTTTTTACACTTGTGGTACTTGTATGCAACTTTTTTATCTTTGCATGGGTGATGATGCTTATTATGTGAACCAGTAGCAGAAGCTCCTGCCACACTAACAAATACAACCAATGAAATAAGTACAGATACAAGTATTCTGT